>JAESTZ010000079.1 GCA_016763315.1 Robiginitomaculum sp. | reverse complement strand
TGATTTAAACTCGGCTGGCCGACAGCAATTACTGCAAATAGCCCATGCAATTAGTGAAATAGCCGATGAAATACCAACTGATATCGAATGGGTGATAAGGGTTGATGGCCATACCGATGTAGTTCCCATACGTGGCCGATATGCCAATAATTGGGAATTATCTACTGCACGGGCTTTGTCTGTGGTGCAGTTTTTTGAAAACTCTGGTGTACCACCTGAACACCTTGTGGCGGCAGGGTTTGGTCAATATCACCCACTGGACAAAGGTCGGGGACGAGAAGCTCTGGCGAAAAACCGTCGTATCGAATTGAAAATGGATACAAGGTAAGATCAGGCTATGACTTGCCCGACAGAATCATGACAGGTACAAAGCCAGAAATATTACAAGCTGCAATTTCAAGGGTTTTATAAAATGGCAGGACATTCCAAATGGGCGAATATTCAGCACCGTAAAGGTCGTCAGGATAAGCTGCGTGCTAAGGCATTCTCGAAATTATCCAAAGAAATAACCATTGCCGCAAAACTTGGCGGCGGTGATCCTGATGGTAATCCGCGTTTGCGATTGGCAATAAAAAATGCTCGCGGCGAAAGCATGCCGAAGGATAATATCAATAGGGCAATTACCAAAGGTGCTGGCGGCGAGGGCGAGGCCTATGATGAAATGCGTTATGAGGGCTTTGGCCCTGGCGGGATCGGAGTCATTGTCGAGGTTTCAACCGATAATAAAAACCGCGCAGCCATGGAAGTGCGTACTGCTTTTGCCAAAAACGGTGGTAATCTTGGTGAAACCGGTTCGGTATCATTCATGTTCGATAGTGTTGGCGAGATCAAATATTCTGCCGAGACAACTGATGAGGAAACAATGTTCGAGGCGGCATTAGAGGCCGGAGCCGATGATGTAGTTTCTGATGAAGGTCAGCATATTATTTATTGCGCCAGAGAAGAGATGATTGACGTGGCGGCGGCGTTGGAAGAAAAATTCGGCGAGGCAAAGGCGGCAAATTTAATCTGGAAACCGCAAAACCTGATCGAGCTTGATGTTAAAAGTGCTGGAACTTTGCTAAAAATGCTAGAGGTTTTGGAGGATTGCGATGATGTGCAAAATGTTTATGCCAATTTCGATATTTCCGACGAGGTAATGGCTGCTCTTGATGAGTAAGGTTCTGATTTAATGTCAATTATCAGAATTATTGCTGTTACCATTACGGTTTTGCTGGCTAGCTCGTGTAATGGGCAATCCACGGATTCTGAAACTGTCGAGACAACTATATCGCAAAATTCTGAACGCTATGCTCAATATCTGGGTAATGCTGGTGTAATGATACGTGACGGTGAGACGAAACTACTGTTCGATCCGTTGTTTGAGCAGAACTTTCATATCTATCAAAAAGTACCGTCTTCTTTGCAAGGTGCGATGATGGCAGGTTTGCCGCCGTATGATGATGTCGATGTCTTATTGGTTTCTCATGCTCATGGCGATCACTTTTCGGCTGATCTAGTTTTATCTTATATGCGTAAAAACCCTACGGTAAAACTTGTGGCACCAAAACAGGCGGTGGATAAACTAATCAGGGTCGGCATTAGCGAAACTGATCTGGCGACACGAGTAACTGCCATTGATCAACAAACAGCAGATAAGGCAATTACTGTACAAATTGGCTCAATTCTGATTGAGGCAATAACTATACCGCATTCCGGCGGGCAGAGGTTTGCTGATGTCCGCAACACAGTTTATCGAGTGCATTTGCAAAATAGTTATCAAGTAATACATCTTGGTGATGCGACTACCCAAAACCCTCCATTTGCCGAGCAACAGACGTTTTGGGATCAACAAAGCAATGATTTGTTGCTAACCCCGTATTGGTTGTTTAAAAACTCACAGCGACAGGCAAATATTGACACTCATATTCGCCCTCACCGCTCAATAGGTATTCACGTTCCAACTGCTTTGTCTGACTTGAAAAAGCGCTATGGTAACGCGCTGGACGAAGTCGACTTGTTTACCAAACCCGGTGAGACCCGCGATTTGGATGTTTTGGAAAGCACTACTCAGGAGAAATAAAATGGCTCGTAAACTTTGTCTTATAACTGGTGCTTCGGCTGGTATTGGTGCGGCTCTTGCCCGTGAATATGCTGCCAATGGTTGGGATTTGGCTTTAACTGCAAGGCGTGAGGATCGCTTAAAAGAACTGGCCGATGAGCTAAAGGACAAATACGGCGTTGAATGTTTAACCATTGCCGCTGACTTGGCCAAAAAATCTGCCCCAAAAGCAATTGTGAAAGCAATTAAAGATGCTGGCAGACAGATTGATGGCCTTATCAATAATGCTGGCTACGGCTTGCCGGGGACATATAATCAACCAAGCTGGAAAGACCATGAACAGTTTTTAACTGTGATGTTAACTGCACCGCTAGAGTTGTGTTATTTGGTATTGCCGGAAATGCAAAAACGCAAATTTGGACGCATTATCAATGTGGCATCACTGGCCGGTCATTTGCCCGGAACCAATGGTCATACTTTGTATGGTGCTGATAAGTCATTTCTGATCAAGTTCTCGCAATCATTAAATGTCGAGAATTTGCGCCATGGTGTGCATGTAAACGCGCTTTGCCCGGGTTTTACTTTTTCGGAATTTCACGATGTAAACTCCACCCGTAAAATGGTTTCTAAGATGCCTAATTATATGTGGGAAAGTGCCGAGCGAGTGGCAAAAGAAGGTTATGCGGCGGTAGAGAGAAATGATCCAGTGCATATTACCGGCAAGGTCAATAACTTCCTTGCTCTGTTAATCAGAATACTTCCCGAAGCAGTGGGCATGGCAATGATGAACTCGCAATCGAAGAATTTCAGAGCTGAAAAAGCAAAATAAGATAACTCTTTAAGGCTGCTAAAATGATTGATCCGCAAAGCCTGATATTATTTGCCGGTGCCTGTTTGGTGTTGGCGATGATTCCTGGGCCAGATAATTTATTCATTTCAGCCCAAGCAATCAGCCACGGTAAAAAAGCCGGATTTGCCGCAGCATTTGGTATTCTAGCCGGCTTGGTTTTTTGGGCGTTAGCTGCGGTTTTTGGTTTAACCGCCATGATCTCAAGCATGCCTGCGGTTTTGATTATTATCCAAATTGCCGGAGCTGGATATTTGTTGTTCTTGGCATTTGATCTTTGGCGTAATACCGGACAGCAAGCTAATATCAGTCTCCCCAGCGAGAAGATTTTCTGGCGCGGTTTTACCACTAATATTTTAAATCCGAAAATTGGATTGTATTATCTGGCGTTTTTACCGCAATTTATTGCTCCCGATGGCTTGGCAATATGGCTGCAAATGCTGATCTTGGTGGCAATATTTAATATTGTTGGTGGCGTTGTAATGCTAAGCGTAGCTCAAATAGTTGGTAGCGCACAGCACAGCATTAGCGGAAAACCAAGCACCAAGAAATGGTTGTCACGTTTTGGTTCGATAATCCTTGTGGGTATCGCGGTTAGGCTGGTTTGGCAGTTATTGGGAACTTAAGTTTTGAGTGTCGCATTTGCTCACCACAAAACCGGTACCCACTTTTGCTTAGCTATGCTCTGATCACTCTTGCTTTGGCTCTGGCATGCCAACCGCATGAAAACCTGCGTCCACATGCACTACTTCACCGGCTACTGATCGGCCAAGATCGCTAAGCAGCCAAAGAGCAGATCCGGCGACACCTTCCATTGATGTATCTTCTTTTAGCAGGCTCCAATCTTTGCCTGTAGATAGCATTCCTCTGCCGCCAGAAATTCCAGCCATCGCCAAAGTGCGCATCGGCCCGGCGGAAATTGCATTTACTCTTATGCCTTGATGGCCAAGGTCTCTGGCAATATACCTGGTACAAGCTTCTAACGCTGCTTTGGCAACACCCATGACGTTATAGTTCGGAATTACCCGTTCCGATCCAAGATAGGTAAGGGTGATAATGCTTGATCCCGGTTTCATCATTGGCGCGGCAAGTTTTGCGGCGGCAACAAATGAAAATGCCGAAATATCCATGGTCATTTTGAAATTTTCACGGGTGGTATTTTCAACAAAACTACCCTTTAGACCCTCGCGACCAGCAAAGCCGATGGAATGCACCAAAAAGTCCAGCTCACCCCATTTGTCCGCAACTTCGGCAAAGGCTGCTTCCATGCTTGCATCATCGGCAACATCGCATTGAGTGAAAATACTGGCATTGACGCTTTTAGCCAATGGTCGCACCCGTTTTTCTAGGGCTTCACCAAGATAGGTAAAACCAAGCTCGGCACCTTGGGCATGTAATTGTTGCGCAATACCCCAAGCAATCGAGTTTTTATTCGCCACCCCCATGATAAGCCCGCGCTTGCCATGCATTAGTCCGCCTTTGGGAAATCCTTGCTCAGTAGTATCGCTCATTGAATTATTCCTTATTTGCTGTCGTTTTTGATTGCCGAGACATTTGGCCGCGATCATAGCAAATCAAATTAGCACCTGAAAGTCTTTTATCAAATGCTGTTGCAGTGGGGGTGTCTTCTGATCCTTCTGGCGCACCTGATGTTGTCTTGTGTCAGGTAGGTTAATACGCTTATAAGTTGCTTGTCTAACCCCCTGTTGCAAAAGTCAAGCTTCGCAGCAGGGTGTTAGATAATTTTGGGTATTGGGGCGGGGTTTTAGGATTTCTTCATGGTAAAAATAATTTCAATATTTGTTTTGTTTATATTGAGCTTTGGTTTGTCATCTTGCGCAACTGGGCTGAGTACAACTGATGCTTCGACACCTTCACGTATAAAAAATGGTATGGTTGAATTGGGAGGGACTTCAACGTCCTTTGCAGTTGGTGTTTACGGGATCGGGCCAATAATATTCTATTTAACGGCTTCATTTCATAATGGTGGTACTGAAAAACTAAAAAATAATGCGCCAACTACTGAAGTTGCTCAAGCCAGCAGTGATGACATAAAATTGACCATTATTGTTGATGGCTTTTCCGAGCCGACAAAAAAGGCAAAAAATGTAATTGATCATCTGCAAAGGTTTAGTGAACGCTTTACCAAAGCCTTGTCCGAACAGCGAAAAATCACTTGGAATAATAGCTCAAAGAAAAGATATGACTTTAGATTATATTATATCTATAGCAAATATAAAATAACCCAAAGAACAATCAAACGATTGAATAGTCCGACATTACAGCTGTCATTTTATCGAACCACTAGTAGTGGACTTGCTGAAAAACAAAATGCCAATAGTTTGGCGCATGAAAGCTATCATTTAGAGGTCAGTAAAATAATTTCCAAGATAATTCCTAACTACCAGATCAAAACTTCACGGGGTCTTTACAGGGTTTTAGAGGAGGTTTCGGCAAAATCATTTGGGTTTTGCACTGCCATGCGATCAGAAAGCGCATTTGATTTACAAAGAGTAGCCATCTCTCCAATAAAACAAAAAAACAAACAAATCAGAAACGGGACTATGTCCGATGCACAAATGCGCAAAATCTTACAAGACGAAACCCGGATCAAATTAAAAGATGTTTCTACTTATGGCTCAGCATTATTTTTGTCCCTTTGGGATGAATATGCCGGAAAAGCCGAAGAAATTAAACGCGAAGACCCGGCGGCAGATAAGTTCTTTGATCTTTGTGCCAATAATATTGCCCACCCTCACGACATCTGGCCAGTATTGTGGCAATTAGCCAATGATGGCAGAGATGCAAATGAATTTATGACCTCTGCCGAAAGAGCAAAGATAAGGGCTGTTGAAAGAGTTAAACGAAAAGCTGCCGGCTCTTAGGTTTTACTAAATATCACCGAGCCATTAGTGCCGCCAAAACCAAATGAATTGGACATCACCGAGTTTAGTTCTGCATCAACGGTTTTGGTGATGATATTGGCACCATCAATTTCCGGATCCATGGTTTCGATATTTATGCTTGGCGCGATAAAGCCGTGTTTCATCATCAATAAAGCATAAATAGATTCTTGCGCTCCGGCTCCGCCAAGGCTGTGCCCGGTCATCGACTTGGTAGCGGATATGGCTGGCATATTGCTTTCGCCAAATACTCGTCTGATGGCGGCAATTTCAGTGCCGTCACCAGCCGGCGTCGATGTTGCGTGCGGGTTGATATAGTCGATCGGTGCTTTGCTGGTTTGCATCGCCAAGCGCATGGCGCGCTCTGCACCCTCGCCCGATGGTGCAACCATGTCATGACCGTCCGATGTGGCCGCATAACCGGTAACTTCGGCGTAAATGTCTGCGCCTCTGGCAATCGCTGCTTCTCGTTCCTCTAGGATCACAATTCCAGCGCCGCCAGCAATTACAAAGCCGTCACGATTGGCATCAAATGCCCGCGAGGACAGCTCTGGTGTATCATTATATTTACTGCTCATTGCGCCCATGGCATCGAACATTACCGACATATTCCAGTGTAATTCTTCACCGCCGCCAGCGATCATTATGTCTTGTTTGCCCCATTGGATTTGCTCGGTCGCCGATCCAATACAGTGCAGGGAAGTGGTACAGGCACTAGAGATCGAAAAGCTCATGCCTTTGATTTTAAGACCGGTGGAAAGTGTTGCCGAAGTGGTAGACGACATGGCCTTTGGTACGGCAAATGGGCCAACTCGCCTTGGGCCTTTGGCACGGGTAATATCGGAAACCCGTAATAATTCTTCGGTGGACGGCCCGCCAGAGCCAACGATTAATCCGGTGCGCGGGTTGGACACCTGTTCCGGTGTAAGGCCAGCGTCTTTAATTGCTTCTTCGGCGGCGACCCAGCACCATTTAGAAGCATCAGCCATAAATCTGGCAATTCGTTTGTCGATGCGACCAGTTAGGTCAATATCCGGTATGGCTTTTACTTGTGAACGAAAGCCCAACTCGGCAAAGTCTTCTGCATGACCAATGCCTGATTTACCGGCACGCAAAGATGCATGTACTTCATCGGCATTATTGCCAATGCTAGAAACAATTCCTAATCCGGTAATAACAACTCTACGCATTAATTTTCCTCATTATTTTTTGGTGGCTGGAACACTCCAACCCGTAAGTCTTTGGCGGTATAAATTTGTTGGCCATCAGCTAAAATCTCGCCATTGGCAATACCTAAAACTAAACTACGATTGATAATTCGTTTTAAGTCAATCTTGTATGTTACTAGTTTTACGTCTGGAGTTACTTCACCCCTGAACTTTACTTCACCAACCCCTAATGCCCGCCCTTGTCCTTGGGCGCCGGTCCAGCCAAGATAAAATCCGACCATTTGCCACAAAGCATCAAGCCCAAGGCAACCTGGCATTACCGGGTCGCCGGAAAAATGACACTCGAAAAACCAAAGATCCGGGTTTATATCCAATTCAGCAACCATGAAGCCTTTATCAAATTCGCCGCCTCCGATTTGCATATTGGTGATGCGATCCATCATCAACATTGGTGGTAATGGTAATTTGGCATTACCCGGCCCGAACAGGCTATGATTACCGGAACGTATCAGATCATCATAGTCATAGCTGTTTTTTGGTTCAAACATTGTTGATTTTAGCTTTCTCACAGTAAAATGCACTACTAACACGGCTATAGTTTACGCTCAAGCATAGTGTTCATTGCAAGTGAGGAAATATGCTTTACGAGCCGGTAGCACCCCAAAGATCAGTAGTGTTTATCCAGCCAGTTTGATCCTTGATGCGTATCTGACACCAGGATTTCTCGCAGGTATCAATACGGACAATAATATTTGGTGCTAGTCTGGCAATTATTTTTTCTCTCTTGCGACCAATGCCATATAAATATGCAGGTTGTGCGGAGATAACCAACGCTGTTTTTCTTTTATTCAGTACGGAATTATGCATCCATAAAACAGTGCCGTCCATATCTTCTATTTTTGACCATTCGCGTGATTTGCGTAAAATTTTTACCGGCAGGTATTTGCGATGATATATCCACAATTTGTGAAACTCGGTTCCCGGCCCGGCTCTGCCATTTGTTTTTTTGTAAACCAGACTTGCCCAAACCTCTTTGGTTTCTTTTTGCGCAGAAGCAGGAGTAATCGTTTCGGAAAAAGCCTTATGGCTACCGGCAACCACAAGAAGCAGAACGCAAAGCAATAATTTATAAGGTGAAAATGACATGGGCTCTCAAAACAATTTGGCTGGTTTTTGAGTGTGGGCTGTATTGGTTAAAAAAATACAACTTCACTGGCTCCAGAGAAATAAATGAGTTATTGTGTCTGCCAACGCTATAATAATAAGAAGGCAATAATGAGCAACACTAAAACCAAGGTCGGTGTTACGCGAAAACTGCCGTTTTCCACACTTGACCGGCTTAACGAGTTGTTCGATGTGCAAATGAATGAAACTGATCGCGCTTTGCCGCGGCCGGAATTATTGCAAATGGCGGCAGATTGCGAAGTTTTGTGCCCGACAGTTACCGATAAAATTGATGCAGAGATCTTGCAGGCCGGTGAAGGAAAGTTAAAATTACTGGCGAATTTTGGGGCTGGAACCGACCATATTAATTTACAATCTGCTTGCGAACAAGGAATTGTTGTCACCAACACCCCCGATGTTTTAACCGAAGATACTGCTGACCTGACTATGGCATTGTTATTGGCAGTACCTCGGCGGATCATTGAAGGCGTTGATTGTTTGCGCTCTGACGGTTATCAGGCCGGTTGGTCGCCTACATGGATGATGGGGCGATCGCTCGGCGGCAAAAAGCTGGGTATTATTGGCATGGGACGGATCGGCCAAGCGGTGGCGGCTCGTGCGCGATCTTTTGGCATGCGGATACACTATCATAACCGCCGACCGGTTTCACCAGCTATCGAAGAGGGTTTACAAGCGCTTTACTGGTCTGACCTTGATGCAATGTTGGGTGAAATGGATTTTGTCTCACTAAATTGCCCGCTTAGTGAACAAACAAGACACCTTATGAGCGCCGAGCGGTTGGCCAAAATGCCAAAGCACGCAATGTTGATCAATACTGCTCGTGGGCAGCTTGTTGATGAGGCGGCGTTAATTGCTGCTTTGCAAGCAGAAAAACTGGCCGGAGCCGGTCTTGATGTGTTTGAATTTGAACCGCAAATTTCGCCGGAATTATTACAAATGTCCAATGTGGTTGCTTTGCCGCACATGGGCTCGTCAACGCTAGAGGCAAGGTGTGCGATGGGCGAGCGAATGATCATAAATATCAAGGCTTATGAAGACGGCCATAAACCACCAGATAGAGTGATCATTTCATTATAATTGGATTATGGGTTTTTCCGCAAATGGAGCAATCAGGATCAGGGTTTAGTTTTACAGTTCTGCAGACTGCTCCAAGCCCGTCCCAGATCAATAATCTTCCAAGCAGGCTTTGTCCGTTGTCAGTGATTAGCTTGATACATTCCAGTGCCATGACAGAGCCAATAATTCCGGTTAAAGCGCCAACCACCCCAACTTGCTCACAGGTTTGCGCTTCTGGCGGCGCGGCTGGAACCAGACATTGGTAGCAAGCGGTTTTATTTTCCGGACTGGCAAATGAGTGCGCTGATACTTGTCCGTCGAACTTTCCCACTGCGCCACTGATCAGAGTTTTGCCATATTGATGCGATTTTTGGTTGACCAGAAATCTGGTGGGGAAATTATCACAACCGTCAATTATGTAATCATATCGGGAAATTATCTGATCAATGTTGTTTTCGTCTAGGCGCAAATTATGCTGATGAAAAATCGGATCAGGGTTTAATTGTCGAAGCTTTGATATTGCTGACTCGGTTTTAGGCTTACCAACATCTTTCGTGGTAAATAAAACCTGCCGCTGTAAATTGCTTAAACTGACCAGATCATCATCAACAATACCGATCGTGCCAATTCCGGCCGCTGCCAGATACATTGCCACCGGGCAGCCCAAACCGCCAGCGCCAATGATTAGAACTTTGGCGTTTAGTAATGCCTGTTGCCCGCCGCCGCCAATTTCTTTTAGCACCAAATGGCGGGCGTAACGCTCTACTTGTTGCGGCGAAAGGCTCATTCTGGCTCGAATAAAGATGTGGACAAATACCGCTCGGCAAATGATGGAATGATCACCACAATGCGTTTGCCGGGGTTGTTTTTGCCGTATTGTAATGCTGCGGCCAAAGCTGCACCAGAAGAAATGCCACATGGCAAACCCTCTAACAATGCTGCTTCCTGAGCGGTTCTAATACTAAGGGAGGTGCTGATGGAAATTACACTGTCTACAAGGCCGGTTTCAAGATTATCAGGTATAAAACCGGCGCCAATGCCTTGGATTTTGTGTGGGCCAGCTTCGCCACCAGCAATAACCGGGCTTTCTTCCGGTTCAACGGCAATAATTTGTAAATCCGGTAGGCGCGGTTTTAGGGCGCGTGCAACTCCAGTGATAGTCCCGCCGGTTCCGACACCGGCGATAAAAGCGTCTAGTTTACCATCGGTATCCGCCCAAATTTCTTCAGCAGTGGTTTTTTCATGGATTGCCGGATTGGCGGGGTTGGAAAATTGCCGTGCCAGAATCGCGTTAGGAATTTCAGCGGCTAGTTCTTCGGCTTTTGCAATTGCGCCTTTCATACCCAATGCAGGATCGGTAAGCTCAATTTCAGCTCCGAGGTGGGATAGCATTTTACGCCGCTCAATCGACATCGAGGCTGGCATAGTCAGGATAAGTCGATAACCCTTAGCTGCAGCAACAAATGCCAATGCAATACCGGTATTGCCGGATGTTGGTTCAACAATAGTTCCGCCGGGTTTTAATGCTCCGCTTTGTTCCAGATCATCAATCATTGCCACGCCAATGCGATCTTTTACCGAAGCTAATGGATTAAAAAACTCCAGTTTTGCCAGAATTTCTGCGTTAACATTATGTGCCGCCGGTAAACGGTGCAATCTAACCAATGGAGTATTACCCATGGTAGCTGCCATATTATCGAAAATGCCGCCACGGCCTGTTTGCTTGTTGTTCATTATATGCTCCTGCAACCTGTATAGTTTATTTTTGCGATCCATCAACTTGTCCAAAAACCGGTACCCACTTTTTGGGTCGATGGAGTATATATGGGGCGGCAATTCTAGTTTGCCAGAGGCTATTGTTTAGACTTTTGACGATATTTTGATGGCGGCTTTACAGCCCAAAGTAATTATTGCCGATAATAACGGATAACCGGGCGCATCTTTGGCTCCGTGATCTATGGCATGATCGCGATGCCCTAGTTCATCTTCGCGAAATTGTACGAACATTTCACGTAATTCCGGTTGATCGTGACCATTGTCCAATTCGTCAATTTGTTCTTGATAATGCTTTTCAATTACCGATTCTACTGCCTCGGTACAGGCATGGGCAGCGCGTTCGCCCAATAAAGCTGTGCCGACACCTAACGCATAACTCATACCAGACCAGATGCCGATCATAGCCGTTGGGCGTTCGCCGCGTTGTAATAATTGATCGCTGAATGCATCGAGGTGAACTTGTTCATCAGCCTGCATTTGGGAAAATTTTTCCGCCAGTTCTTGTTTATGCGCTAAAGAAGAAAACACTGCTTTTTGGCCGTGATAAATTCCGACAGCGGCGGTCTCACCGGCATGGTCAATTCGTAACATCCTTGCAATGTCTTTATTGGCTCCGCTACCGGGAGGCATTGGCTTTGCTTTTCGGGTTTGTCGATTGGTTTTCATTTGTTAACCTGTGTTTTTGATGGCCGTAGGAAAACGAGAAAACTCATTATCGCCAGTGCCAATGAGATAAGACCATTCCACCCAGCCATGGAGATGCCTAACATTGACCATGGAACTTCGCCACAACCGGGGGCTTTTGCCGGCTCGCTCAAGCTTTCAAGTAAATTACCGCCCAAACCACTAAGATCAGCCATAGTACCGCTACAACTGGCCGGGCCTTCCCAGAACTTTAATTCAACGCCGACATGAAAACCGGCAATCATCGCTCCGGCCAAAAAAATTATACCAATAATTACAATCCCAATACGTAAGAATTTTTGCGCTTTGCCGATGTATTGCAAAGCCACCAAAAGCCCGGCAATAAGTATTACTGCCCAATATACTTCACGTTGTCGTAAGCAAAGCTGGCATGGATCCATGCCGCCAATATGCTCAAAGCCATGCGCGCCGGCGAGCATTGCGGCACTGAACAAAAAAGCCAGTGATGGCCAGTATTTGGCGGAAGAAATTTCAGTTAAATTCATGGCTATATACTGCCCGTAATAATGCACTTTGACAAATATGCTATCCGCGACTCATTGCCGCCGGATATTATATAACCGAACATTGGGTCGGTGAGCGCAATTATTTGCCAAAAAATATTCAAATAAATTTGATTGCTACCAGATCATGAATGGTGACAATGATCAGCCGTTTTGAGTGGGGACGAATATGGTTCCCTTGCTTGCGATGCCAAGGACAGGTTTCCTCCCACCACCCACCGTCATTGCCCGATTTATTCGGGTGATCCAGTCTCTTAATTGCGATTTTTTAAGCCCCTCATCTCAAGCTTCTCCCCAGCGGGGAGAAGGAGTCCGATTGCCGCAAGACAGAACAACAAGTGCAAACAAGGGTCTTGTTTGCAATGCTGCTTGATACTTGTTTTGCACTTAACGGCAAAGGAGGTATCTGAACCAAGGGTTAATTGGCAAACATTGCACCCTTATTGACCCTTAACCACCCTTGAGTTATGGGGATAAATTTCAAGCATGCCCGCTTTGTCCGTTCTTGCTATAATGGTCTTGTAGATGGCTATAACAGGTCTGTTTGCGGTTCTTTGACATGGTGAATATACGCTAAACCCAATGAAACATGAATTTTGTCACAGCATTGCTTTAGTAATGCGTAAAAACAATATTGTTTCGCGGTAAACTTTTTTAAGATTTATCCACGGGTCAAAGCTCGCGAAACTTCCAAAGTCTTTTTATTGGTTGTTAGCGAATAAATTTTAAGGAGAAAATCGCCAATATCATAAGCACAAAAATTGCCAAAGTAATGAGGCCAAAATGCTTTTCGATCTGCGCCCGCGCCCGATCGCCAGCATAACGAATTACTGCGGCCACTAAAAAGAATCTCGCCCCGCGTGATAAGATACTGGCGGCAATAAAGGCGGCAAAGTTCAACTGTACCGAACCAGAAGCCATAGTAATTACTTTATATGGAAATGGAGTAAAACCAGCGCCAAATACTGACCAGAACCCCCATTTGTCGAACCATTCTTTGAATATATCAAAGCTGTCTTGTTTACCGTAAAGCTCCAATACTGGTTGACCGATAGTCTCCCATGCGAACATACCGATGAAATACCCAAGTATTCCGCCAAGCACGCTAGCAATAGTGCAGACACCGGCTATTAACCAAGCGCGCTCCGGTCTGGCCAACACCATAGGGATCAACATGACATCGGGTGGAATTGGAAATACCGAGCTTTCGATAAACGAAACCCCAAACAGTCCACGCAAAGCATTTTTGCCACGGGCTATATCCAATAGTTTCTGCTTCATTTTGTTGTCCGAATTACTGGTAAAGGTCTAGCATCAGGCTTTATTGCATTGATGGATTAGCTTTGTATGAATCCTTGCCATCAACTATTGTCCATAAGACTTTAGCTGTTAGAATTTCTTCTGCCGGAATTGTCATAAGGTCGCGATCAAAAATGGTAAAATCAGCACGTTTGCCAACTTCAATAGTGCCAAGATCATCTTCTCGGAATGAGGCAATCGCCGGCCATAAGGTAAACATTTTTAAGGCTTCTCGACGGGTAACAGCCTGTTCTTTATGCCAGTTTGCACCTTGAAAGCCGTTAATGGCAGTGCGCGAAACCGCCGCGTAAAATTCGATACGCGGATCGCCACGTTCAACTGGTGCATCAGAGCCGCCAACAATAATTGTACCACTTTTCAGCAGTGAAGCCCAAGCATAGGCTCCTTGTAAGCGGCTCTTGCCCAAACGATCTTCGGCAAAAAACAAATCACCAATAGCATGTGAAGCTTGCATGCTTGGGATAATTCCTAATTCTGCAAAACGTTCTAGGTCTTGTGGGTTGATAATTTGCGCATGCTCAATGCGCCACCTTGGGTCAGAAAGTTCCTGTTGCCCTGTAGATTGTGAGTTAAAAGCCTGTTCCATCCAGTCAAGTAATTGCCGGTTAGCGCGATCACCAATGGCGTGAGCGTTGATCTGCCAACCTTCTTCCAATGCCTGTTGCAATATAGGTATCATGCTTTCGGAAGTACTGATCATCAGGCCGGACTGTGTCGGGTCATCAGAATATGGAGCCAGCAATGCTGCTCCTCTGGAACCAAGTGCACCATCGGTAACTATCTTGATGGCTCTGGTAATTACCCGCTTGTCAGCGCTGAACCTTGGGCCATCGGCCAGAAGATCAATATCCTCTGGTACAATTCCGTTATAGATTCGAATCGGCATTGTACCGGCCTTGGCCATGGCTTCTAGCTGTATCACGTCATCGGCGGTAACCGACATATTGTGAATACCTGTCCAGCCGTAAGTTGCCATTACTTGCGCTCCTTTTGCCAGGGAAACCTGCCGATCCTCGCCGATGACACCTTGTAATAATGGAGCCATTAAATTCATGGCAGTATCAATCAACAGACCGTTGGGAGTACCGTCACTGTCGCGATTAATGCGGCCACCTTCTGGGTCAACGCTGTCGGCATCAATGCCTATGGCTTGCAAGGCTGCTGTACTAGCCAATAAAGCATGGCCATCGGAACGTGAAAGCAATACAATGCGGCCACTGGCAACTGCTTCAAGGTCATAACGGTTAGGGAAGCGTTTCTTAGGCCAATGGGTTTCGATCCAGCCTCTGCCTATGATCGCTCCTTTAGGGTTGTCTTGGGCGACTTGTTTGATGGTCTGTAGCATTTCAGCCAATGAAGCTGTGTTTTCAAGATTCAAATTTACCTCGCGCTGGCCAATCCCGAACAAATGTGCGTGACCATCGGTAAAGCCGGCAAATAAATGCGCACCGGATAAATCAGTAGTTTGAGCAGCATTGAAAGAGTTTGCGTCCTTGGTCGTTCCGACATGAACGATTCGCCCATCATCAACCGCAATTAGTTGTGCCAAAGGTTGGTTGTCGACCCCGGTATGAATGGTGCCGTTAATGAACAAACGGTCTACTTCTTGCTTTGGTGAGCAAGCAATGGTCACTAAAACCAATGTTAGTATAAAAAAAAGTTTCATATTACTGCCCAGTTTAAGCCACGGAGATAATATATACACGAAAATGGCAATAAAAAAGGCGGCCTTGAAAAAAGCCGCCTGTTTAATTTTAAGAAGTAGTCGATATTAAGCCGCAGCTTCTTCTTTTAGTTTTTTCCGGATCGTCTTTTTGATCTTTAATGCACTTTCCGAAAGGTTTTCATCTTTGCACTTGTTCAAAAAGGTATCAAGACCGCCATTATGATCAACAGAACGCAGAGCGGCAGCAGTGATGCGAAATTTGAAAGACTGGCTCAAAGCATCAGAAGCAAGGGTTACATTGCACAAATTAGGACGAAATTTGCGACGGGTACGACGTTTGGAGTGACTGACATTATTGCCAGACATTACACCTACTCCAGTAAGTTCACAGCGGCGAGACATGGGCTTTCCCTTTGTCTAGAAAAAAATCAAATTAAAACCAGATGGTGCTGGTCATATTATCAGCCCCAACATCATTGGAACTAAAGTGAGCGGTCAAATACCTAAAGCAAGAGCCAAGGTCAAGCACCGATTGGCAGGATAAAGCTCAAAATATGAAACTATACCCCATCAACCCAAAAAGTGGATCCCGGTTTTTGGATAAGTTGATGGGCAACAAAGAAAATTATACTTAGAATACTTTTCAATTTAAGTGTTTTGAGTATATGGCAGATTGTTCATATTACAGACATAATTAGATCATTAAACTCTCAATGAGCTGGCATAATAGTAGAGAAATAAAATGAGTTGGTCAAAAAATTACGAATTGTCAAAATATTCCAAACTGGGTTTTAGTTTATTGCTTTTGCCATTATTTGCAACTCAAGCGATGGCCGATCTAAGTAATAAGCCAGAGCACCTGCATAAAGAGCAAGCGGTTGATATTGTATATAGTGGCCGGGTTTTTGGTATTCCAATGATCCGAGCCAAGGTCTCGGCAGTGTTCCTTGAGGAAAGCTATGCAACGCGAGCCGAGTTTCGTACATCAGGTTTGGCGGCATTTTTCAAGCAAATTAAAGTTATAGCCAGCGCGCAAGGCATTATCAGAAATGATCGTTTGTTTACTAAGGAATATTGGCACAAAGAACTAGACGGGCGTAAAAATCGTGAGTTGTTTATGAGTTTTGAGCCCGATCATGTAACTTTGCGTGTTAATCCTCCTTTACGAACTATGGGTGATCCGCCGGCAACAATGCAGCAAAGGCTTGAATCTCTGGATCCGATAAGTGCGGTGTTGGCGTTGGCGCTGGCTAACAAAAAAGATGCGAATTTTCAAAACTGTCAGGGGTCGTTGAAAGTATTTGATGGCAAGCAGCGCTATAATTTACGTCTTGAGGCTCAGGGAAAGGAAAAAATACGCACCAAAGCCTATAAGGGTTTGGCTACGCGTTGTTATGTTTGGTATGTGCCAATAGCAGGGTTCAATGCCGATGACTTGAATGATCCTGGTTATGAAAAACCCGTAATTATGTGGTTGGCTGATGAACCATTCGCCGGTTTGCGTCTGCCTGTGAAGTTCTCATATAAGCTTGACTTTGCAACTGCGGTAGTTGAAGCTCGTTCAATCAATGTCCGATAAAATATAAGCTGAAAAATCTATGCGAATAGAAGAAGTGCCGGTTACAGCTGCGCTTGGCCCGACCAATACCGGAAAGACATGGGTCGCAGTTACCAGAATGCTGGGACGAAGCAGCGGCTGTATCGGTTTGCCTTTGCGGCTTTTAGCGCGTGAGTTTTATGAGCGAATAGTAGCAGAAAAGGGTGCTAAATATGCAGCTTTGGTTACTGGCGAAGAAAAGATAATACCAAAAACGGCAAGGTGGTTCGCTTGTACGGTTGAAAGCATGCCGGATAATCTAAATGGACGGCCATTTGCATTTATTGGTATTGACGAGGTGCAATTAACTGATGATCCAGAGCGCGGCCATATCTTTACTGATCGTTTGCTGCATATGCGTGGAAGTGAAGAAACCATGGCCATGGGATCAGGGCGCATGCAAAACTTGCTACAGAAGATGCGAGTTCAAAACGCCCACGAAGTGCGCCATAGGTTTTCTCCGCTAACCCATATAGGCCATATAAAATTATCCAGCCTACCCAAGCGCACTGCGATTGTAGCGTTTTCGGTTGAGCAGGTCTATTCATTGGCAGAGACAATGCGCCGATTAAAAGGTGGTGCTGCGATCGTTATGGGTAATTTATCGCCGCAAACCCGCAACGCGCAGGTTGCAATGTTCCAAAGTGGTGAGGTTGACTATCTAATCGCCACTGATGCCATTGGCTTGGGGCTTAATATGGATATTTGCCATGTTGCCATGGCGCAAACAACTAAGTTCGATGGAAGATTGCGCCGCGAGCTTTTCCCGTATGAACTGGCGCAGATTGTTGGCAGAGCCGGTCGTGGCACTAGGCCGGGAAGTTTTGGAACAACGGCGTCTGCCCGGCCACTAGATCCAGCAGTGGTGCGCCAGATCGAAGAAAACCAGTTTCCGCCGGTATCAAAGATATACTGGCGCAACTCATGTCTTGATTTTACAGGTGTTGATGAGTTAAAGATATCACTTGCCGCAAAACAGGATTATGAGTTTTTACGTCGTATTCGTCGCTGTAAAGACGAAATGGCACTATATGATCTTGCAGCAGACGATATATTGCCTTTGGTTACAGATGCTAAATTATTACGCCGGCTGTGGGCGGTTTGTCAGATACCTGACTTTCGCAATATCGGTGTGGATCAGCACTTTGTTGTTTTACGGGGTATCGCTCGGCAATTATTGGCAGGCGATAATTTGATTGCTACAAACTGGTTTTCCAAACGCTTACAAAACCTTGAAGAAACTAGCGGAACGATTGATGTATTGGCTGATCGCTTAGCCTATATCCGCACTTGGTCTTATTGTGCCAGCCGAAAGGACTGGTTGGCTGATCCGGAGCATTGGCAAGAGGTTTGTCGAGATATGGAAAGCCGGCTTTCAGATGCTTTGCATGAAAAACTGGTTGAACGATTTGTTGACCGGCGTACTTCGTATTTCTTGCAAATAGCAAAAAGTGGTGAAATTCCAGTGACGGATTTTAAGAAAGATGGTGCCGTTGAAATAGAAGGGCATTTGGCTGGGTACTTGCGCGGATTTGTATTTCACCCCATAAGCCGTTTGCAAACTGCTGCTGATAAAGTCTTGCGTCAGGCAGCCTTGAAAGTCATTAAGCCGGAGGTCAAAAAGCAAATGGAAAAACTGATCGTCGCCGAAGATAAAGAGTTCTCCTTGAACGATCAGGGTCGAATTTGCTGGTCAGATAAAGAGGTCGGACAGCTTATTGCCGGTGCTGGGGTTTTGCAGCCGCAAATAGAGGTTTTGGCTGAAACGTCTGATCCAATTGTTGATAAAGTTAAACAGCGGCTTGAAAATTGGCTGCAAACAGAAATGCGCAGCCATTTGTCACCGCTTTTAACCTTGCAGGAAAAAATCAACGCCAGTGATCTTGATCCGGCTGTGCGCGGGTTAGGCTTTAGGTTGCTAGAGGCATTAGGGTCACTTGACCGGCGCAAGATCGCTCCTGAGCTCAAAGACATAAATCAGGATCAAAGAGCTGGTTTGCGTGAGTGCGGGGTCAGGTTCGGTGAATTTTCCTTGTTTATGCCAACATTGTTGCGTCCTGCTCCTAGTCGTTTATTGGCGATATTGCTGGCTTTCGGGGCGCAGGGGAATAAAAAACCGTATATCGCCCCGGCCGGTTTGACCTCTTTTACTGTTGAGGGGGAAGTCGATTTATTTGCTTTGTCTGTTGCCGGTTTGCGAAAATGTGCAGAGCGATTGGTTCGCCTTGATATTCTTGAGCGCATCGGTGCTGAAATCAGATCTGCAAGAGAGCAGAGCTCTGATGGCGGGTTTAAGCCAACATTGGAAATGGTTGCTTTATTGGGCTGTAGCAAACCGGAACTGGTGCAAATCTTAACGTCTTTGGGCTTTGTGCAAACTGATATGGTGAAAGATGAAGCCGGTGAAATCGATCAACTTTCTTCAAGTTGGTCTATACGCTCAGTGAAAAAAAATAAAAACTTTAAGCGGCAACCATCTGCAAAAAAGTCAAAATTTACAAAACAAATGCCGAAAAAGAAAAAACCCCAGCAAGAAAAGAAAATTGACCCCGACAGCCCATTTGCTGTGTTACAAGGTCTAAACTTGGATAAACAATAAAACTGAGTTTAATTTTTAAGGAGCCATTATGTTGGAAAAGTTGCGGCGGATGTTTCAAAAAACCACACCGCCATCGAAAATCGATACTCAGCAAGAAGCGCGGGAGTGCTCTATTGCATTATTGGTCGAAGCGGCGCTGGCTGACGGGATTTATGCCAATATTGAGCAAGACATAATTCTTAATGTTATCAAGCAAAGTTTCTCGCTAAATGATAGTGATGCAGCAAAATTATTGGAGAAATCCGAGCAGCGAGCTGATATGGCTGTTGATCATTATGCTTTTACGTCTGTGATCAAAAAGAACATGCCAAAAGAGCAGCGTGTTGCACTTATTGGCCATTTGTGGGATGTGACATTTGCCGATGGTGAAGAAAGTCCGTTCGAGGACGCACTGATCCGCCGGGTTGCTTCTTTGCTTGCTGTGACCGACCATGAGCGTGCCTCGGCTAAACGTGCAGCACAAGGGCGCAGTAAAAAGCCTTGACGTTAGGTGTTGTTTTCCTCAAAAACCGATTAATTGATCATCTATACCCATCGACCCAAAAAGTGGTTACCGGTTTTTGGATAAGTTGATGGGAAGCAAAGGAAAATATACTCAAAACACTGTTTAATTTAAGTTTTGAGTATATTAACAAAGATAGCCATGACTTATATAGTTACCGATGCCTGTGTGCGTTGCAAATACACTGATTGCGTAGAGGTGTGTCCGGTTGATTGTTTTTATGAAGGTGAGAACTTTTTAGTTATTCACCCTGATGAATGTATTGATTGCGGAGTTTGCGAGCCGGAATGTCCGGTTGAGGCAATCAAGGCGGATACTGAAGATGATGATGATGGCAAATGGCTTGAGATAAATACGAAGTTTGCCGATATCTGGCCAAATATCACCAGAATAAAGCCGGCTCCTGCCGATGCTGATGCCATGGTTGATGAAACTGGAAAGTTCGAGAAATACTTTTCTGAAAAGCCTGGTGAAGGTGATTAGGTTTTTATCTGCACCTGACTTTATTTTTTCTGATTTTTATGTTATATGATTTCTTCCATAGTGTTAATTGTGAGTATTTCGTGACAAAGTGTTTAGCAACAAGGATATTTAATCCAAGCGGTTTGCTATTCGTTTTTTAAAACCAAAAATTCAAAATTTTCGACCAAGCAATAGTTTGCTGAGGATTGTTGTACGACCTTCTCAAATTATAAAAAATAGCAACACAAGTTAAAGAGAATAAATAATGGCTAAAAAATCTGCTTCTAAAACCTTTAAACCAAAAGATTATATTGTTTACCCAGCACATGGCGTTGGCCGGGTGACAAGTGTGGTTGTTGAGCATATCGCCGGCATTGATATGGAGGTTTACGTTGTAGACTTTCCGCAAGATAAAATGACTTTAAGGGTTCCAACCGCACGGGCAGCTACTACCGGCATGCGAGCTTTGGCGTCTAATGTAGTGATGGAAGATGCTATCGAGACATTAAAGGGTAAGCCAAAAGTTAAACGAACTATGTGGAGCAGGCGGGCGCAGGAGTATGAAGCCAAGATCAATTCTGGTGATTTGATATGGATTGCTGAAGTTGTTCGGGATTTGCACCGTAATGACGATCAACCGGAACAGTCATACTCTGAACGGCAATTATATGAGTCAGCCATTGACCGGATGGCTCGTGAAGTGGCCGCGGTAAAAAAAATAGAATGCGAATTGGCATTTGATCAATTAACCGAAACTCTGGTTAATAAATCTGTAGAAGCTGCTTAAAAGAGCTTTGGGTTTGTATAACAAGCCTTGTGGTCATATTGGCCGCAAGGCTTTTATTCATTATCAAGGATTTGTAACTGCGAAACATGGTTTAACCATAGCGTCGGTCCGTTACTGGACTTAATCAGACCGCGTACACGCACTCTTGCGCCGGATAAGCCAGATAGGTTAATTCCCGCCATGGCGAACTTCCTGTTGGTTTTTTTATTGGCTTGTGCGGTGAAATCGCTACGCCAATCAGTGCCGAAATTTAAGTAATTCATTTTACGGGTGCTGGCTGCATCTACTATTTCACCCTCGACTATTTGAAAGCTACCACGAGCAGAGCCAACAGTGTTGGGGTTTCTTACGGCATAAAATTCTCGATCCCAAATGCCGGTTTTTTTATCTCGCGCCTGATTTTCTATGGTCAACATCTGTTCAATTTTTATATCTTCATCAGACCAGATACGTACCCGCCCCATACCAAGGCCGAGCATTTCACCTTGTAACCATGTTTGCTCATCCCCAACCAGAACATGAGCGCGCAAGCGGCCAAATCTGTCAGTTGTGGCGGAAATAAATTTAAGTTTCTTTCCAGTAATTAAGTTTTGTAAGTGCTGCTTTGCTGTTCGCCACAAAGGTTGTGCAACGGCATCGCCAATAGCCGGACGCGGTGCATCCATGCCTGTTAACCGTATCCGCCTGCCATCTTCGAGAATGAAGCTGTCACCACTTATAACTTCTAGCACTCTACCGTTTTGAAGAAAATCAGCACCAAAATTTTCTTGCGCAAACACTGGCGCGCCAATTGTATTGGCAATACCCACCGCCCCCATTGCCATTAATATTTGTCGGCGAGTTAATGGCATTTACGGGTTTCCCGTAGCGAATAGGGGCTTATCGAAGATTATAGTGTTATTCAGCATCTTCAGGTATCAGCGTCTCTCGTACGGGGTCATTTCTCCATACATACCACGAATAAACAACGGCGATCAATGCTGAAGCTAATGACCCAACGATAAGTATGCCCATAGCAATGTTAGTAGGCATAATAAATGCGGATATAATACTTGCCAGACCAGTAGCTAAAAACATCCATCCGGTAAGTCGGTGTGTTTTATCCCACGAAAGATCTGATGAAAGTGTCCATGGGGTGCGTATTCCCATAAACCAGTTTGGACGTATTTTCCCCATTACTGCTCCAAGAGCGGCAAAAAAACCGCCAAGGATAACTATCAGAGCTTTGATCATTCCTGATCCGCCACCAAGATCGGCAATGTTGATGGTTTTGGTGGCACTTAAAACAATCATAAAATGGGCAAAGCCCAAAATTATAATCGTGCCAACCCAAGTAATGAGATATGGCGTAGAAGAACGAAGTAAATTCTTCTTCCGTGGATCAAGTTGCGGAACCAAGGCTAAAAGCAATGAAATTCCAACCGCCATGCCCGGCATCATCCATAATACAGTTGCCCTGCCGCTAAACCCATTGGCTACGCCGCTGGCATTCCAATGAGTGGCAAATTGTTCGTCTGCGGGTAATTGTCCCATTGCCCAAGCACTTAAGCCTAGCATGATTGCGACCATGATCAGACTGGCCAATAATCCTTTGAATATCATTACTCATCTCCTTTTGTTGTGCTTACTCCATCGACCCAAAAAGTGGTTACCAGTTTTTGGATAAGTTGATGGATCCAGAAATAATTGATGCTAAGAATGCTGATTCACTCAGCACTTTTAGTATCGTTTGAAAAAATTGCCATCACCGCGGCAATTGCATCTTCAGCCGCGCCGGCATTAAGGCGGTAACGTATCTCGGTTCCATGACGTTCACCATGAATCAGTCCAGCGTTTTTTAGAGTTTTTAGGTGTGCAGTCAGACTTGGCCAGGCCATGTCAAATGGTTCCAGCAGTGCGCCAGAAGTCATAGGGCCATCACGTAGCAATTTGAGTATTTGCCGCCTTACCGGGTGGGCTAATGCTTTGAATGTATGGTTCATTAGTCTTTATTAGGATAATAACTAATTAGAGTCAAGACTAAATAAAGGTAACGGAGTATTGCTTCTCATCCCCGATAATGTTACAGAATTAGCGTAAATTAGCTTTCGGGGGAAAGACTAATAACTAGCAACCCTGATAAGATAAGGGGGTTAGCTATGAAAAGAGCTTTGATTTTACTATATGGAATCGCATCTTATTTTTTGGGTGTTATTGGGTTAGCGTGTATTATTTTAGCTTTGGCCGGTCTCATACCTTATGGGTTCGGGCTAGCCGGAAAAGGCGCAAGCGTAGATCCCATCTTATGGAATAGCGTGTTGGTTATTATCTGGGGTGCAATACACACAATTATGGCTAGGCCGGGTTTTAAACGTGCTTGGACAAAAATTATTCCCGAAGCAGCAGAGCGATCCACATATATTCTTGTAGCAGGTATAACAAGCGTTGCATTGATAGCTTTCTGGAAAGCTATTCCAGGTCAGGTTTGGCACATTGAAGCGGCCAGCATTACCTATGTATTATGGGCGATATTCATTTTTGGCTGGGTTTTTCTTTTGGGCGCAACATTTGCTATCAATCATTTTGATTTATTCGGATTAAGACAAGTGTTTCTCAATTTTAGAAACAGATCCCGCCCACCATTACAATTCACAAAACGCGCAATGTATAAATATATTCGCCACCCCATACAAACCGGTGTGCTAATTGGTGTTTGGGCTACGCCGACTATGACAAAAACACAAATAGTTTTGAGCATAGGCTTCACTATCTACATTTTCATAGGTTTATGGTTTGAGGAGCGCGACCTAATAGCCGAGCACGGTGAAGAGTATTTGCAGTACAAAAAAGAGGCTGGTAGCGTTTTCCCAAAACTTAGATGATTTTAGATGATTCTTAATTAGGTAAGTAATCCAGCCATAACCAATACGAGGAAGTCATCAATTCTGCGTCGTAATATTTTCGCGTTGCTGGCATCGGTTTTTTGACCATGCGCCCCATGAATTAAAATTTCGGCCAGCCTTGGAACACTCAAGCCACTGGCAGTTAAGTTGATTTGACCATCGCGCACTGCCATGCGCAAGGATCGTTGCAGAACTTTGGAAAACTCTGCCTTGCCGTCTTGTATTATATCCTCTGCTAGCTCCATTCCGGTATCAAACAATTCCCGTCCGTGCGCAGAGTCTTCGATAATTTCCAAAAACGCGGTTTCACGGGCATGGAAAGCTGTCGCTAGTCGCTCAGCAATAGGCTGTTCTGTCTGCAATGCTGTTTTGGCCTCATATAAACTCGCATCTTTAAGTTTACGTACCATTGCCCGTCCAATATCACGTTTATTTTCAAACAAAAGGTATAAAGCAGGACGCGACATTCCGGCAGCTTTGGCAATATCTGCCATATTGGTTCGCTTAAATCCATAGGAAGTAAAACAGCTAAATGCAGCGTCAATAATGTTGGATTTTTTGTCATTAGACTTGTCAGGTTCAGGCATGTTATTTTCTTGACATTTTATACTGGCTTTGTCAAAATAACAAACAGACAAAATATGTCAAAACGTCAGAGTGGATTTAATCGCAAGGGAAACTGGGTAATGGACAGCAAACAAATAGTTCTGGTAACTGGTGCCTCTGGCTTTATCGCCAAGCATTGTATCATCAAATTATTGAATGAGGGCTACAAGGTCCGGGGGTCTGTACGTTCACAGGACAAAGCGGCCATTGTTAGTAAATCTCTTGCTGGGCACTGTGATGTTAGCGAGCTGTCTTTTGTAGAGCTAGACCTGATGTCTGATGCTGGTTGGGCTGAGGCGATGAATGGCTGTGTATTTGTGCAGCATGTTGCCTCGCCATTCCCGTCAGCAGAGCCGGATAATGAAGATGATCTGATTATTCCAGCCCGTGAAGGGGCGTTACGTGCGGTTCGCTTTGCAGCAAAGTCTGGTGTTAAGCGGGTAGTGTTGACCTCATCAATGGCGGCTATTGCCTATGGTGATCAAGACCGTGATCCCGGGCCGTTTACCGAAAAAGACTGGACAAATACTAAAAGTGACATTGGTGCTTATATAAAAAGCAAAACCATTGCCGAACGTGCCGCTTGGGACTTTATGGAGACAGATGCGGCAGGCGATATGCAATTATCGGTAATAAACCCTGGTGGAGTATTGGGGCCGCTTGTTGATAATATTTGGTCTAGTTCTGGAGAAATTGTTCGTAAACTATTACGCCGGGAAATGCCGGCTTGTCCTCGTATTGCTTTTGCGATGATAGATGTACGCGATGTGGCTGATGCCCATTTTGAGGCAATGATCCGTCCCGAAGCTGCCGGCGAGAGATTTCTGCTGGCCACGGATCCTGAGTGGATGGTTGATGTATCAAAGGCATTAAAGAAAAACGGTTATAATACTCCAACCGGGAACTTACCGAATTTCATGGTGCGACTTATTGCAATATTTGATAAAACAATTCGCCTTGTTTCTCGTGATTTGGGTAAGAAAATTCCCATTTCTAATGAAAAACTACGCAAAGTCTTAAAAATCGAGCCACGTGATCTGGAGGAAATGAGTGTTTCAATGGCCGATAGCATGGTGAAATATAAGGCACTTTAGCTTTTCGTATTGACCCAAAAGTGGGTACCTGTTCTGTCTCGCGGCCGCACCTAGTTAATTCACCTTGGCTCGCGGCAAAGTGCTGGAGAATTTGCCAGCAAAAGTGGGTGCCGGTTTTGTAACGAGCAAAGATAAGTAATTCTTTGACCCCGCCTCACAAACAGGTACAGATAGCGATAAGTTTTGCTTAAGGGGCTGTTTATGCGGATTGCTGTTTTCGTACCAATTATAGTTTTTATGTTGATACTGGCCGGTATTGGATATGTTGCAGTGTTTGAAAAACCGCCAGTTCCGGGAAAACTGTTGCCAAAAACCCCGCAGACGATCACCATCGGCGTGGCTGAGCTAACCGATGCCTTGACCAATAGTCCATGGGTGTCGCCGGGTTTGTCTGGCAAAGCTCTATACAAGATCGGCTTTCGCACCTGTCCTGATTGCATAAATTACGAGATGAGCGAATTTAAGGATATGCACAAAGCAAATATCGATACACGGGTAATTGTTTATGCACGGCGTGGGCAAACCGGAGCGATTGAAGAAGCCATTGTCGCTGATCTTGCGTGCACCCGTAACTGGTCAATCTTTACCCGCTGGATGGAAGATGTCCCGGAGGCTTATGCCGAAATTTATGGTAAACCACCTGCGGCAAACAGCAACAAGCAACGTGCGGCTTGTCTGGAATGGGGGCGGGTGGTGCGTGACCGTGTAGCAAATGTGATGCAACAAAATGGTTGGCCAATGGAAGTGCCGGCATTGTTCTGGCGGGCGGAAAATGGCGATTGGCGGGTGTTTCTGGGCGATGACAAACGCGCCAAAAGAATTATCCGCAAAGAACTTGGTGTTCCTAAGAGCTAGGGTTTATGGGCATGGACACGCCGATCAAAATATGGCGCGAATTGGTGGCCAGTGAAAAACTGTTTCATGATCCGGCGCAAGAGCGGGCGGCGCAAATGCTGACCCTGTTACAAGGAAGGTTACAAAACTGGCAACCTAATAAGAAACCAAAATTGTTCGGTCGAGTCGCGCCACAACCAAAGGGTATTTACCTGTATGGCGAAGTTGGCCGCGGCAAATCCATGTTGATGGACATGTTTTATCGATTGGCTCCTGTTAACAAAAAGAGCCGGGTTCATTTTCAAGATTTTATGCAAATTATTCATCGTCAAATTTCTCGTTGGCGAGAGATGGACGAGCCGACTAAACGTCGGCACCCTAATTTTGTTCGAGGAGCTGGTGATGATCCAATAGCCTCGGTGGCCAAGGGGATATTCTGCGAAGCGCATTTGATTTGCTTTGACGAGTTCCAGGTATCCGACATTACTGATGCAATGTTGTTGTCACGCCTGTTCGAGCATTTGTTCGCGCTTGGAATTGTTATGGTGGCGACCTCGAACCGGCCGCCAAATGACCTGTATAAAGATGGACTGAACCGACAGCGATTTGTGCCGTTTATTAAATTACTTGAACAACAGGTTGATGTACTGGATTTGCAGTCTGTTCGCGATTACCGCCAAGACGGTTTGCGTAAAGCAGAGCTTTATATCACGCCCTTGGGTGCGCTGGCTGATCGAAAAATAGATACTATTTGGCAAAAAATAATTATTGGTGGTAAGGCTTATTCGCGCAAGTTTATTGTTCTTGGACGCGAACTTGAATTTGAAGATACTTTCGGCGGCGCGGTTCGATTATCTTTTTCTGAAATATGCGATCGGGCTTTGGCAGCGGCAGATTATCTCGAATTTGCCAAACAGTTTCACACAGTATTACTGGAAAATGTTCCAATTTTGGCCACTGAAAACCGTAATCAGGCCAAGCGGTTTGTAATGCTGATAGATGCGCTTTACGAGGCGCGGGTGAAATTGATCATCAGTGCAGATGCCGAGCCAGAAGAATTATACCAAGGTGGCGATGGCAGTTTCGAGTTCGCACGCTGTGCTTCTCGCTTGCAAGAAATGCGCTCAGCCAACTGGGCGCAAATGTCGCATGGCGGTAAAGGTTTAGTGGTTTAATAACTTTTGGCTGGGCAAATAGTAGATATGCTGTCGCTGTGCGTTGCGAAGATTTGCTGGCAGGGTTAGGTATGTTGCATATTTAATGATTCTTGTGCTTTAAACAGCATCACCTTGAAATTGGAGAACAAAATGGCTCGCAAAAAAATTGCCCTTATTGGCGCTGGCATGATCGGCGGAACTTTGGCTCATATCGCTGCTCGTGAGGAATTAGGCGATGTGGTGATGTTTGATATTTTTGCTGGCCCCGCTCAAGGTAAAGCCCTTGATTTATGCCAAGCAACCACGGTTATGGGCAAAGACTGCACCCTTAAAGGTACCGATGATTATGCCGATATTGCCGGCGCAGACGTGGTGATCATCACCGCAGGTTTTCCGCGTAAGCCGGGCATGAGCCGCGATGATCTAGTCTCCAAAAACCTTGGCGTTATTAAACAAGTCGCTGCTGGTATCAAGCAGTACGCGCCAAAAGCCTTTGTGATCTGCATTACTAATCCACTTGATGCGATGGTTTGGGCATTACAAAAATTCTCCGGTCTGCCGCCACGCAAAGTTGTCGGCATGGCTGGCGTATTGGACAGCTCGCGGTTTCGTTACTTTTTAGCCGAAGAGTTTGGGGTGTCAGTAGAGGACGTAACCGCATTTGTGCTGGGCGGACATGGCGATACCATGGTTCCGCTGATCCGCTATTCTACTGTCGCCGGCATACCGTTGCCGGACATGATCAAAATGCGCTGGACTACCCAAGAAAGAATTGACGCAATCGTTGACCGCACCCGCAAAGGCGGCGGCGAAATCGTTGGTTTGCTTGGCAATGGCTCGGCCTATTACGCGCCAGCAGAAAGCGCAATTGAAATGGCAAAATCTTACCTTAAAGACAAAAAACGGGTGTTGCCATGTGCGGTGCGCCTTGCCGGTCAAAT
>JAESTZ010000078.1 GCA_016763315.1 Robiginitomaculum sp. | reverse complement strand
CCTCGACGCCGCGACCCAGCGCCTGCTGAACCGTGGTGCCCGTCTGACGGAACTCCTGAAACAGCCGCAATACTCTCCGCTTCTCATGGAAGAGCAGGTTGTCGTGATCTATGCCGGTACCCGCGGCTATCTCGACAAGGTCGAACTGAAAGACGTGACCCGCTACGAGAAAGAGCTGTTGGCTCACATTCGTGGTGCGAAAGCCGACCTTCTGAAGAAGATCCGCGAAGAGAAAGCCCTCACGGACGACATCGAAGCCGAGATCAAGAAAACGCTCGACGATTTCACGGCGAAGTTCGCCTGATTTCGGCAATCTGGTTTCTGAACGTAAAATTTGCGCAAACCCGGCAACAGCAGTGGAAAACTGCACATAATCCAGTGCTTTGGTTAAATCCACAATCTTATCTGCATCGGTAACTGCCTGCTCGATAAGGCGGCTTTGCTCTTGCTTTGGCAATTTATAGCGGATCCGAACATGGGCTATTTCATCGCTTGATTTTACTACGGACTTGTCCTTAACGCCGTAACGCAAATCTTCGACCACCCTAGCTTTTGAATCCGGTGCAGTAATTTCATAAATAGCCGTCACCGTGTGGCCGGAGCCGATCTCGGCGGCATCAACCTTGTCATTAGCAAAATCTTCGCGCTTTAACATTCTGGTTTCATAACCGATCAACCGGTATTCTGCCACTTTCGCCGGATTAAACTCCACTTGTATTTTTACATCTTCGGCAATGGTAAATAATGCCCCTTGCATCTCTTCGACCAACACTTTTCTGGCCTCGTTTAACGTTCCGATATAAGCAGCATTACCGTTTCCGGCTTGGGCGATTTTTTGCATCATTTGATCGTTATAATTACCACGGCCAAAACCCATCACCGAAAGATAAATCCCGCTATCACGTTTTCTAGTTACAAAGTCTTCAAGGCGTTCACCAGAAACAACCCCGACATTAAAATCGCCATCAGTCGCCAAAATTACCCGATTAACTGCATTCTTATCAAAGTTTTGCTCGGCCAAAGAATAAGCCAGACGCAAGCCCTCACCGCCAGCGGTAGAGCCTCCGGCTTTTAAGTTTTCCAGCGCCGCATAAATCGCTTGCTTGTTATCGCCGGTGGTAGGCGCAAGCACCATGCCAGCAGCACCAGCATAAACCACTATTCCCACCCGATCCTTATTGTTCATTTGATCGACTAATAATTTCATAGCCTTTATCGCCAAAGGCAAACGGTCTTTGCCGCGCATCGAACCGGATACATCAAACAACAGCACTAAATTTGCCGCCGGGCGTTTGTCCGGTTTTATGTCATAGCCTTTGATGCCAATATGCAGTAATTGCGTGCCAGAATTCCACGGGCTTGGGGTAAGGCTGATATTTGTTGAAAATGGTTGCTGCTTATTGCTGGTAATCAAAATAATTGATAAACTCTTCTACTCGCACCGCATTTGTCGGTGGTAAAACGCCGTCGTTTAGAAACCTGCGAGCATTGGCATAAGAAGCAGTATCTACATCAACGGAAAAAGTCGAAACCGGCTGCTCGGATACAAATTTAATTGGATTGCTTGGCTCGGTTGAATATCGATCACGATCAATAGGGGGTGAAATACGAGGTGCATGGACAACCCCGCCTGTAAACTTTTTGGACTGCCTAGAGCCTATAACTCCTATGATCTCCGGGGCAGGAGGCGGGTTATTTCTTTTATCCGCTTTTGTCTTTTGCTGTGGCTCTGGACTAACCATTTCAGTATTATCACTTTGACAAGCAGCGACACTAAAAACCAACATCATGCCAAGCAGCTTAAATTTTTGCATCAATATCTTCCCTTATTTGTTTTCAAGGCCAGTTAAGCAGTGGTTTTCAAGGAAAATAAGTTGCAATTATGTTCATTTATGGACATTTGTTATTTAGAGCCAATAGTATTAAAGATCAAAATTGCCAGATATTTCCACCATTCCTGTATTATATTCGTTTCGCCGCTGTCCTTATGCAATGCGGGCGCGAATGGCGATTATGGTCTGTCGGCAACAAGTGCAGCTTCGTGAAGTGGTGTTACGTAATAAGCCGCAACAGATGCTGGATATTTCCGCAAAAGCCACTGTGCCGGTATTACAACTTCCCGGTGGAGCCGTGATCGAAGAAAGTTTGCAGATCATGCTTTGGGCATTGCAAAATAATGATCCGCAACAGTTATTATCACCGGACAAAAACAAACATGCGCAAATGCTGGTTTTGATTGCCGACAATGATGGCTCGTTCAAACACAACCTTGATCGCTATAAATACGGCAATAGATACGAAAATGCCGACCCACTACAACATCGCGCCGCTGGACTACAGTTTTTGCAGGTTCTTGATGCGCTATTACAGCAATCAACATATTTGTTTGGCGAAAAGCCTTCATTGGCCGATATAGCGATATTCCCATTTGTGCGCCAATTTGCCGGAGTTGATCGTAACTGGTTTGAGCAAAGCGCGCCCAAAGCGGTGCAAAGCTGGCTGAGCAAATGGCTGGCCTCAAAGCAATTTGGCGCGATAATGTATAAATATACTGCTTGGAATAGCGAAGATCCGGTTGTTTTATTCGCCGAAAAACCGCCCACAAGATGAGATATGATCCGCCACTAATTTGCGGCAAATTGCTTAAACGCTATAAGCGGTTTTTGGCTGATATAGAATTTGCAGATGGTGAGATTCGTACTGTTCATTGTGCCAACCCCGGCTCGATGCTAGGGTTAATCGAACTGGGAAATGGTGTTTTTGTTTCTGATAGTCAAAACCCGAAACGCAAATTATTATATTCGCTAGAGCTGATTGATCTGGGAAATACACTGGTTAGCGTTAATACTCACTTGGCCAACAAGCTGGCCGAAGAAGCAATAAACGCCAATCTGATACAACAATTATCCGGTTATGATACTATCCGCCGCGAAGTGAAATACGGGCAAAACAGCCGCATTGATCTGTTACTTGAACACCAGAGCCGCCGGCGCTGTTATGTCGAAGTTAAAAGCGTCACCTTGTCGCGTACTTCTGGTTTGGCAGAATTTCCCGACAGCGTAACCAAGCGCGGAGCCAAACACTTATTCGAGTTAAGCGAACAGGTGAAATCTGGAAACCGCGCTGTGCAGTTATTTGTCATTCAACGTAGCGATTGCCAAAAATTTAGCCCGGCGGATGATATTGATCCCGAATACGCCAAAGCTTTGGCAGTGGCGCAAAATGCAGGGGTTGAAATTATCGCTATGGCCTGCAACATCAATGCTCAAGAAAATTACATCACCCACGAAATACCGGTGCAACTTTGATGAGCAAGAAACCACAACAAACCGATGATTGGGATCGTCCCGCTCCGTTCATTCATCGGGTGACAGCCAAGCCCGAACATATTGATCTGTTTGGCCATGTGAATAATGCAGTTTACAATACTTGGCTTGATGAATGTGCATGGGCGCATTGGAACAGTTTTGATCTGGATCCGGAAGTATTGGCGCAAGCCAAACGCGGAATGGCGGTTATCAGATCCGAAAGCGATTACTTACAAGCTGCCTATGTTGGTGACGAGCTTGATGTTGCGGTATGGATTACCGCCTCCGATGGAAGATTGCGGGCTGAACGTCAGTACCAGATAAGACGGGTTGATAATGGCAAAACAATTTTTCGTTCCCTTTGGAAACTTATATGTATAAATCTAGACAATGGCCGCCCAGCGCGTATGAGTAAGGAACTTAGCCATCACTATCAGGTGATTAAGCCTGAAGATTAGACAATAAATTGAGTAGAGCCGATATGTATAGCCAAGCAGACCAAACACCAGTTGAGCGCAGTAACACCATAAAACTGCACGATGAAGCAGCATTTTCCGGTATGCGAGCCGCTGGAAAACTAGCGGCAGAGTGTCTGGATATGCTTGTTCCGCACATGGTTCCCGGCGCAATTACCGACGATCTAGACAAAATGGCACGTGAGTTTGTTATTGATCGTGGCGCATTGCCAGCTTGTCTGTTTTATCGTGGTTATACCAAAACATTATGCATCTCGACCAACCATGTAGTTTGCCACGGAATACCATCACCCAAAACCTTGAAAACCGGTGATATTGCCAATGTCGATGTCACGGTAATTGTTGATGGCTGGCACGGCGATACCTCTAGAATGTTCGCCATCGGCGAAATAAAACGTCGTGCGCAGTTACTCATAGATACTACTTATGAAGCGCTGATGATCGGCATTAAAGAAGTTAAACCCGGTGCGACACTTGGTTGCATTGGCGCGGCAATACAAGAATATGCCGAAGCACGCAGATATTCGGTAGTGCGGGATTTTTGCGGCCACGGGTTAGGGCGGGTTTTTCATGACGCGCCTAATGTTTTGCATTACGGCAATAAAGGCGAAGGCACAGAATTGCGCGAAGGAATGTTTTTTACTATTGAGCCGATGTTAAACTTTGGCAAACCATCGGTAAAAATTCTAAGCGATGGCTGGACAGCCGTTACCCGTGATAAATCATTATCGGCACAATTCGAACATTCGATCGGCGTTACAGCAACTGGCGCGGAAATATTTACACTTTCGCCAGCCGGCTTACATAACCCTACTGCCTGATGGCTAAACCACCGACACCAAAGCCGCACTTTCATGGTCATAGGGAACGCTTGCGTAAACGCTTTGACGAAGTTGGCACCGATGGTCTTGCCGATTATGAATTACTAGAATTAATATTGTTTCGAGCGATTCCTAGGCGTGATGTAAAGGCTTTAGCGAAAAATCTATTAGAAGTTTTTAGTGATTTTTCCGGTGTTTTGGGTGCAAGCGTTGACCGGTTACAGGAAATTTCCGGCATCAGCCAATCGGTTGCCCGCGAGATAAAAATCATTCAGGCCAGCGGACTTTATATGATGCGCCAGAGCCTGCAAGATCAGCCGATCATATCTTCGTGGAGTGCGCTTAATGATTATTGCCGCGCATTGTTAGCTCACGAAACCAGAGAGCAATTCAGGGTGATTTTCCTCGATAAGAAAAACCGCCTGATTGCCGACGAACAGCAAAATCAAGGAACCATAGATCATACTTCGGTTTATCCACGTGAAGTGATGAGGCGAGCGCTAGAGCTTGGGTCGTCGGCAGTGGTTCTGGTGCATAATCACCCAAGTGGTGATCCAACTCCGTCCGTCGATGACATTAATATGACCAAGCAAATTGTTGCCGCTGGAAAGGCGTTATCGATCCGGGTGCATGATCATATCATTGTCGGCAAAACCATGACCACTAGCTTTAAGGCCTTACAGTTGATCTGAGTTGTTAGTGGTCGTATTTGCTCACCACAAAGCCGGTTCCCACTTTTACTGAAGATTACTCCAGCTCACACTTGCCGCGAGACAAAAAACACCCACTTTTGCTAAGGATTGCTTAATCCGGCTCGGAACCCGGCGCTAGTTTTAACTCCAGCCCGCTTAATTCTTCGGACATCAATATCTGACACGACAGGCGAGAGTTTTCTTGCACCTCGAAAGCCTCGTCCAGCATGTCTTCTTCTTCGGTGGTTGGCTCGATCAGTTGATCTGCCCAGTCATCTGCCACATAGACATGGCAAGTGGCACACGAACAAGCACCGCCGCATTCGGCTTTTACCGGCAAGCCATAGTCACGAATTACTTCCATCGCCCGCCAACCGTCCAAGGCAACCAGCTTATGCTTTGTGCCATCTTGGGTGGTTACATGCAGAATTATTTCTTTTTCCTCGCTCATGAAAATCAGGTAGCGTGCCAAAGCTGTAACTTCAAGAGGGAAAATAGAATGATTAAATTCCCAAGGCGGTCTTTGTTCTAACAATCCATTTTTGCACGTTTGGATAAAGTTGCAAAGCAAACCCGCCTTCATCAGCAGTTCGGGTATAGGCCAATAACGCAATATCAGCCAAACTTATGGTTCCGGCAATAAACCAGTCTTTATCGGTTAGCTCCTGCTCCATAATCGCCAAAGCCGCATTGCCATTGTCCAGCAAAGACGGATCTAGCTCGTCTTCTTTCTTGCCTTTGAATTTTAGCATTGCCCTTCTAACTGCAAGGTATGGTTCGTGCGAATATTGCTCCCAAAACATCCATGAAAGCATTTGTGATAATGCAAAATCATCGTCGGGGATTAGCTTACTACCCGTAGCCAAGTAGAACATAATTGCGTTGGATTGTGCCATTTTACGACCATCGGTAAACACCACAGCCGGCACTTGTCCTGCCGGGTTTATGGTTGCGAGGAATTCTGGTGTTCTGGTTTCGCCGTTGGGAGAATCTGTTTCAATCCATTGATAATCCAAACCCAAGTAATCGGCCACATAACGGACTTTGTTGCAATTACCCGAAGGCGAGAACCCGTATAACTTAAAAGTTTTCATCTGTATTTTCCATAAACTGCAGTCTTTAAAAGGATAGTGTGTCACGAACCTATATCTATCTCTAACAAATAATCAGAGTCCGCAATATTGGCCGAAGCAGAAGTTTTGAATATTTTGTTGACATGGGAAAATTTCCCATTTATAAATTACAACACTACCTAACCTAAATACACCCAACAGGAGGAAATTATGAAAAAGCAACTGACCAGCCTATTGGCTGTAATGGCGATTAGTATTACCGGCGTTACTGCTAGTGCATTGGCATCTGAAATACCGCCACCAACGGAATTAAAAGTTACCCGAGACAATTACCAAAGAATTGTCGATCATCTGGCAGATTCAGGCTATAATCGCAGCGAAATCCAGCGCTGGGTCAATGCAAGCGTTGCTGCTCATTACCCTCGTAATGATGGTGTCACTAACGGTCGGGCCAGAGCCGACGAGCAACGGCAAATGGCTAACGATCGCATGGACAGTCAACGGCGTGAACGAAATGTAGATCGCCGGGCAGACCGGACAGATCAACGTCATGATCTGGCGACAGACCGTAATCGCAGCCGCGCTGGTGAACGGCCACCAACCAGAGTGCGTCCGGTTCATACAACACGGCCAAATCGTGATCAGCGACCAAACCGCACCCAACGACCAGCTAGAAGTCGTAATTGACCAATTTATCCGTCCGGCACACAATCCGGGCGGATAATTCGGCCTTAGCAGGATTACCAAGCGAAAACTCAAGGGGGACTATTATGAACAAGCAATTAGCAACAATAACCGGTGTCATATTATTTGCCAGCACTGCCGTGATGGCTGTTGACAATGAATACCGCTGGAGCACTGGCATTGATTTTACCAGTGGCAATTATTCCGACACACAAAAAACAGAAATTTTATATGTTCCATTTACCGGAACCGCTATGTTCGGGAACTTTACCGCCAAAGCGACTGTCCCTTATATTCGTATCACTGGCCCTGGTACAGTAGTTGGGGGAGGAGATATTGGGCCGATCCGTCGTAACCGATTGGCAAATACAATCACCACGCAATCAGGATTAGGCGACATTACAGCTTCGTTAGCCTATACAAAAATATTACAAGATAATACTTTGTTTGTTGATTTTACCGGCAAAGTAAAACTAGCCACTGCATCGGCAGCAAATAACCTTGGCACCGGGCAGACTGATTATACTACTCAAATTGATTTTACCAAAATAGCTGGCTCGGTTAACTGGTTTGGTACGCTCGGTTACAGGTTTATCGGTAGTTCCGCGACTCTACCTTTGCAAAGCGGCTTTCTTGGTTCAGCCGGCGTGAGCGTTAATTTATCAGACACCACAAGTGTCGGTATGATTTATGATTATCGCGAAGCAGCCGGTTTTGGTAATAGTGATCCTTCAGAAATGACCGGGTTTGTCAGTTATAAACTCAACAAGCAAATCAGCTTCCAGACTTATGCGATATTGGGGTTATCTGATGGCAGTCCCGATGCCGGTGGCGGAATAAGTTTAAGTTTCCGCCGATGAAGAAATAACAGCCCTAATAACAGTCAGCGGCCAAAGCAATAAGGGTTTTGCTCTTACCGACAATTGCCCGAAGCCTTTTCACTGGCTGTAATACGACCGCCTTTATTGCAACCCCCGCAATGAAGGCGGTCAATTTACTGCAAATTCCATAAGGGATTGTTTCCCACGAAATACAGATGTACAAACAAACATGATATTGAAACTACCAAAAGTGATCAGATATGAGTGTCGAGACTAGTCCCGGACAACCACCAAAAGCCTTGATTGCGGCAGTGCGTCGTATTTTGCGGCCTTTGGTTCGTGGGTTTATCCGTTTTGGTATCACTTACTCGCTACTTACGGAAATTTTGAAACGAACTTATATCGATATTGCCGCCGAAGACTTTCGCCTCGATCCCGATAAACGCCCCTCAGATAGCCGGATCAGCTTATTAACCAGAGTGCACAGAAAAGATATTCGCAAGTTCAAGGCGCAAGATGAGCCTTTGAGCATGGATTTAACCGATCACTCGGTCAGCGCACAAATAATTGCCAAATGGCTGGCTGATGCAACATACCAAACCTCCAATGGCGCACCAAAACCTATACCACGTAACGGAAAAGACAGCTTTGAGCAGCTGGCAAGAGCTATATCCAAAGATATGCACCCACGCGCTATTCTTGATGAATTGACCCGTAGCGGCGTCGTTACCATTACTGATGATGATCTGGTTTATCTGGACGTTTCAGCCTTTATACCGGATCAGGATTTTGACAATCTTGCTTGGTACTTTGGCCTTAATTTACATGACCATATAGCCGCCAGCACCCATAATATTTCCGGCAAAACCCCTGCATTCCTTGATCAAAGCGTACACTATTCCGGCTTGAGCAAGCAATCAGTCGATGAATTACAAGAAATGTCACGAGAGCTGGGCACGCAAAGCCTGCTACGCATCAACGCCAGGGCACAACAGCTAGAAGCCAAAGACGCAAAAAAGGATAATTCCGACCAGCGAATGACTTTCGGGGTTTATTTTTTTGGGGGCGATGATGAATAACACTGCTTTTAGAGCCAACAAAACCAACATAATTACCGGCGGACTAATTTTAGCGATTATAATAGTTTTGCTGGCGCTTCGACCGGGCGGAATTGGCGGTACCGGAATTGGCAATGGCGGAGTTGGCGGAACCGGCATCAACACCGGGTTTATTGGTCGTATTGATAAATTCGGCAGTATCTATGTCAATGATGCAAGGATTTTTTATCCGGCTGATACCAAAGTGCAATTCAATCAAAGAGCCGCAAGTGTTGATGATTTAAAAATCGGCCAGATAGTGCAAGTTCTAGCCAGCGCTGATAGCAACGGAACCTTAACCGCGTCTAGTATCAAGGTGCGCTTTGAGGTCATAGGAGTTGTTCAAAGCATTACAGACAATCAGGCGATTGTGTTCGGGGAAAAAGTGATTTTGCCGGCAAATGTCACATATCCGGCCATTGGTGAAAATATCATGATTAGCGGTTTTCGTCGCAATGACGGAGTAATCATTGCCAGCAGAATTGATCCTGCAAAAGACACTACTGCGTCTTTGTCTGAGCCATTAGAGCTACCTTTTTTCGGTCAGGCAGGCAATGTATCTTTAAGCGGATATGTGCAGCAAAGCGATGCTGGTTACTTCATCTATGGCTATCAATTAGACAACTTAGACGGTGACATATCCCTAAATAAAGTCATCACAATTTCGGCGGATATTAGTGGAAAAGAATTACAAGTAAAATCTGTTGAACGACAAATAACCACCTTGGTTGAACCGAAACTAAAAAGGTCAGCAATACCGGTAAATGAAATTACCGAACCAACGATAATACCTACGAATACTGTTCCTGTTCCAGTGATTGAGAAAAAACCAACTATTGGAAGGGCAATAAATAAACCTGTTATCGAGCGAGCAAATAATGTTCCGGACAGAGTAAAGCCGAATAATACCACCACTGAACAACCGACGCGCATATTAGAGCCAAGCTCGGTTAGTCAGCGTACTGAACAAGAGACTGACAATTCTTCACCAAACAGCGATCATGATTTGGAAACCGATGTTGTGCGGCAAGAAGACCGACAAACCATAGACGACCAGGAGCAGCCGACACAAAACATCGAGCGCGAGGCAAGCACAGAGCCACAGCCAACAGATGTATTGCCAGTTGAACCGGTAATAACTGAACGGCCAGAGTCAGTACGAGGTGAAACCAGACCGCAAACCACTGATCGACCACCGGCGCGGGTTAGACCGACACGTGTTGATCGACCACAGCGCCCTGAACGAATTGATCGTCCACAAAGACCTCAGCGACCTGATCGTCGAGGGTAAGCCTTGTTAAAGGCAAAGCGTCCTTTGAGGCTGCTACGCAGCACCTCAGGATGAGGAGAGCAAAGAAAAGAACACCCAAAGCTACGCGATACTTAACCCTACCACGCTAGTCATCACAAGACTTGTTCGGCTGATCCAGTTTTGCTGTCACAAGCTTGAATTACCGCCCCCCTCACCATTCGGTCAAAATTGAGCGCTACTCAATTTATGCCCTCATCCTCTCCCTAGCCGGGAGAGGGGGTCATATTCGTGATAATTTTAGAATTGTGTAGAACTTTTACGCTCGCCCCTTCTCCCGTTGGGAGAAGGTCGGGATGAGGGATATGAAATTAAAAATTACCAAGGGTGCATACCAAGGGTCACGCACCCTTATGCGACAACCCTTAACTGGCACTCATTTGCAAAGAGGTTATCTGAGCCAAGGGTTAATTAACAAAGATTGCACCCTCATTGACCCTTGTTCACCCTTGTTAGCAATCAACCATCGGGGATAAGTTTCAACTATGCCCGCAACCAACCCGCTTGCTATAATGGTCTTGCAAATGGCTTTAATGCGCCAGAGCATTTTCGATTCAAATTGAACTGAAATTGACTCTAACCTCTTGTTTTGTCGCAATCCTTTGCCGCAAAACCGGTACCCACTTTTGCTGAGTATTGCTCTAACTTGCGGCTGTTTGACATTGTTAATATACGTAAAAACCAATGAAACATGGGTTTTG
>JAESTZ010000077.1 GCA_016763315.1 Robiginitomaculum sp. | reverse complement strand
CTGGGCCCTGCGGCCTTGTTACAAGCCTATCGTTGGCTAATAGATAGCCGTGACGAAGCAACTGGTGAGCGTTTGGACGCATTGGAAGATCCGTTTCGTCTTTATCGTTGTCACACCATCATGAATTGCACGCAAGTCTGCCCCAAAGGGCTAAACCCTGCCAAAGCCATTGCCAAGATTAAACATATGTTGCTGGAGCGGACGGTTTAGAGCAATCCTAGTAAAAGTGGGAACCGGTTTTACGGCAAAGGATTGCGACCACTAAAGATAAGCAATCCTCAGTAAAAGTGGGGACTTGTTCTGTCTCGCGGCGAATGGTCGCCGACGGGCAGTCGCCCTTGCCAACCCAAGAGGGTTGGTTAGCAAATGCGGCCACTAAAGATTTAATTTTTTGGTTTAACCGGCCGAACATCGGAGCTTCTGGTTAAAAACTTCCGCAGTGACCAGGTCATCGCTTTTAAGACATTAAGTGAAGAGACTGTGCGGTTTTTTTGAACTTCCTTACGTGATTTCCATACCTGTTTCATACCGGAAATGGAATCAATTGTTCCGCGCCATGTAGGGTTAAAGCGTTTTTTGAATACAGCTCGTATCAAGAACAAGCTAGATAGGGTTATATGAAATGGCGCTAATAATAATAATGGAATGATTGGCATGTTCTTATAAAACGTCCAACTACGATTTCTAGTGCCATGATAAACAGCAAACGGACTTTCCGTGCCGGTAATACCAGAACCAACATGATGAACAATGGCCTCTTTGACTTGAATGGCTTTGCCGCCCAATAGCCGTAAACGAAATGCTAGATCAACGTCTTCGTGATAACAAAAAAAACTTTCATCAAATCCGCCAATGGCTTCAAAAGTATCACGACGGTATAATGCTGCTGCCGCGCAAGGGCCAAAAACTTCCCCTGTAGGGGGTAAGCTAGACAAGGGGTGGCGATATAATCCGCGCCAAGCAAAGCCGCTTGGTGAATATAAGTCTCCTGCTCCATCAAGAAGGTGGCCTTGGGTTGCGCAAATTTGCGTTGATCCAGCCATAACATAATCTGGATCACTAGTTACGCCTTTTAGAAGTTTTTCTAACCAGTTTGGTTCGGCAAAGGCATCTGGGTTCAAACAAGCAATCCATGGGGCTGTTCCCATTGTCGCGCCGATATTATTTCCTCTGGCAAAGCCGGTGTTTTCAGTAAGCTTGAGAAGCTCAATCCGGTGGTCATCGGTTACAAGCAAAGAAAGAGAATCATCAGTTGAAGCGTTATCAACAATAAAAACCCTAAAGTTGGTAAAAGTTTGAGCCAATAAACATTGCACCGAGCGCTGCAACATCTCACCGGCATTATAGTTTACTATAATAACATCAATGCTAATTGGGACTGACAAAAAATTACCTTTGCTGGTTTTATTGTCTGTGAATTGCATCTCGATCAATCTATCTGTCAACGGTTAATATAAATTAACGCTCATGCTTACCAATTCTTTTTGTGTTAATTTGCTTTTATTGTATTTTTTAACGTTATGCTTGACGTATTGCTGCTGTGTGCGCATTTTGAATTATGGATTGGGACAAGCTAAAAACATTTCATGCAGCAGCAGAAACCGGGTCATTGACCGCTGCGGCAGAGCACTTGGCAATTTCACAATCAGCAGTGTCCCGCCAAATATCAACATTAGAAGAAGACCTTGGCGTGTCTTTGTTTCAGCGACATGCTCGTGGTTTACGCCTTACCGAACAAGGGCGCATCTTACAGCACACTACTGACGGTATGACAGAGCGGGTATTGCTAGCCGAAGCCCTGTTACGGGACAGCAGAGACAAACCGTTTGGAGGGTTGCGGATAACTGCACCTGTGGCGTTTGGTTCTATCTGGTTAACTCCACGATTAATCCATTTTAAAGAAAACTATCCGGATATTATTCTACATTTGCTTGTGACAGACCGTTCGTTCGATTTGACTAAATTAGAAGCTGACTGTGCCTTAAGGCTTGGGCAACCATCACAACAAAACCTGATTCAACGCAAACTATTTACTTTTGATCAAAGTCTATATGCCTCCCGAAGTTATATTGCCAAACATGGTTCACCGGCCAATCTTGATGAATTGGACGATCATCCAATTATTTTATACGGGGCAACCGGAGTTATGAGTAATGTTGATTGGTTGGAGAAATTGGGGCGTGATAATGCGCAGGCCAGAGAACCGGCAATGACCATAGATAATATTTATGCGCTGATGAAGGCGGTGCAATCTGGAGTTGGAATCGCTGGCTTGCCGGACTATGTTGCTGCTGATAACCCTGAACTGGTAAGAATATTGCCAGACACTACCGGCCCTAGTTTTGATTTATATTTTGCTTATTCTGAAGAATTAAGGCGCTCAAAGCGGGTTCAGGCATTTAGTGATTTTTTAACCAGGCAAATCCGGATCTGGAAAAATTGAATTTGGCAAGCCATGCATATTTGCATGGCAGATGCGACAATTCGCACCTAGAAGTTAGCGCTTTGCTTTCCTATATATCATTTGAAGTCATCAATAGGTGACCTCGTTTCCGTTTCCCCCGACCCCCTAATCGAATGAAACGGCATAACCGCGAGCCTCCTCCTCCCCTTTGCGAGGCTTAACGCGAAGACTTTAGGCCGGATCACTTTGTGTGGATCCGGCCTTTTTTTCACATCTTCCCCTCTAATATTGCGTCAAGTTTATTGGCAGCTTCCAAAGCAAATAAATCGTCACAACCACCAATATGCGTCTCGCCAATAAATATTTGTGGAAAAGTGCGCGCTCCGTTCGATCGTTGGATCATTTCCTGCTTTTTCTTTAGGTTAAACCCAGCAGCAATTTCTTTCACCTGAGTTTTTTTGGAACGTAATAGTGATAAAGCCCGGATACAATACGGACAAAATGCAGTTGTATATATTGTGACTGGTTTCATTTTGCAGTTCCCGACTGTGCACGACTCTATTTAGAGGTTTCTTGTGTTTTGACAATACGTGCCAATGTTATCGCATCAATTTGCCCGGCACCTGCTACGAGCAATGTTTTGGCACAAGCCTCTAGTGTTGCACCAGAAGTCCTAACGTCATCAATTAGAATTATCCGCTGACCCTTGATTTGTTCAAGGTATTTGTCAGGAACACGAAAGGCTCCTTTTACGTTTTCTTGTCGGTTTTTAGTAGATTTGAACCCTTGGCTTTGTGTGTTGCGTTGCCGTATTAACCATTGAGGTTTATGTTGTAATTTACAGCTTTTAGCCAAAGATCCAGATAATAAGGCGCTTTGGTTGAATTTGCGGTGCAGGCGGCGAAATAAGTGTAACGGCACCGGAACTAGCACAGCGGGTTGGGACAAAATTTCATTTGCAGCGCCTTGCATCCAATTGCTGAAAACGGTTAAATTGTCTACTCTTCCGCCATGTTTGAAGTTTAAAATCAATCGTCGTGACATATCCGAATAAACTAGTGCCGAGCGGGTTCGGTAAATATCCGGCTCATTGGCATTACACGTCCCGCACCATGTTTCTGGTGGACAGAACTGTTCCATTGGATATCCGCAGCGATAACACAAACTGCCGGTTAGAAACTCCAACTCTTGCCAGTGTTCACTGGCCAAAGCACCGGTTGAAGAAACAACATCACCATTTACAGCTGAGACCATTGGTAATATCCGATGACTTATACCAATTGATAACTTTTGTATCGACACCAACAATTTGCCGAGTGTATTCATTCGGTAGGCCTTTGAAAGATGAGCACTTTGTCACTCCTGTTTGATCCGAAACGAATAACCGGTAATCGTCGTCGCGCCTGTAACGGCTTTGCCAAACATAATTTTATGCATAAAAGGATTTGGCAAGACCTGATGGAGCGCAAAGAGATAATTAAGCGTGATTTGATCAAAGTAGAGGTGATCGGTGATTTAATACCGGATAAAGAAGTCTTCAATAATTCAAATTGGATACAAAGCAAACTTTTATACCCTTATTGTTCGGAACTGGATTTTTTATGTTCGTTCTTAGAACTTCATCTGATTGATGATTTGCCGGGGGTGTTGCTGCGGTACCGACAAGCCCTAAAGGCCGACGGGGTGTTTTTGGGTGCAATGTTCGGTGGTCATACCTTGCAAGAGCTACGACACAGTCTATTTGCTGCCGAAAGTCAATTAACCGGCGGCGCGGCTTTAAGGGTTATACCATTTGTTGATGTACGAACACTGGGTCAGTTGGTGCAGGCCGCCGGCTTTGCCTTGCCGGTTATTGATGTGGACACGATAACGGTAAAATATAAGTCAATTACCGATTTATTGCATGATTTACGTAATATGGGTGAGTCAAACCCGGGTTTTCCTCCTTATCGTCCACTACCACGAGCCGTTTTATCATTGGCTAATCATCTGTATATCGAGAAATATGGTGACGAGAACGGTTTATTACCGGCGCGATTTGACGTGTTGCACATTTGCGGCTGGGCACCACACAATAGTCAGCAACAACCACTTGCGCCCGGTTCCGGCCAGATGTTTTTAGGGGATGCATTCAAAAAGAGCTGAAATCTTCATTGCGCGTTGGATTCCGGTGCCACTTTTACTCGGAAATAGATATATTTAGTGGTCACATTTCCTAATCGTAAAACCGGTACCCACTTTTACTCGGAAATGTTCTAGTTTCCAGCGTTTGTAATGGCGTCGTTTGCAATATCCATTTTGGAAGTGGCAACATTTGCAAATTGAGTTACGGCCGCTAAAATAACCAAGAATACCAATGCCATGATCAACCCATATTCAAGCGCGGTGCTACCGCGATCGCATTTGGCAAACTGTAATAAAGTTTGTTTGAGGTTTTTAATTGACTTCATCTTCTTAAACGATCCCTAATTTCTACGGCCAAAGGAATATCTGCTGGCGGCATATCAAATGTATGAAGTAGTGTTGGTTTAACCCATTTTATTTCTTGTCCTTCTACGGGGCGGACAATCCCGTCCCACTCCCGGCAAACATAAAGTGTCATTAAAAGATGAAAATCAGGATAAGAAATTGAAGAAAAAGCAAAAGATTGCAAACAGCTTTTACAAGCATCAATAGATAGCTCTTCTTGTAACTCGCGAACTAACGCCGCCTCGGGAGTTTCGCCGGTCTCGATTTTTCCACCCGGAAACTCCCATTTTCCTGCTAGTGGTTTCTCCTCAGGTCGTTTGGCCAGCAAAACTCGCCCATCGCTGTCAAGCAATGCGCAAGCAACAACCAGTAAAATATTGTTGGGTTTCATTGATCTTGTTTTTTAATTGATTGAGTAGGCTCAGGAGCATCTTCTCGCTCTATTGTAGCATTTTCACGCAACCCGGTAACCAGCCGCTGAATTTCATCAAAGGTCATGAACCGTACAATTCGCGGGCGCATAACCTCCAAGCTCGGAGTTTTAGTTTTCCGTCGCTCTTTTAGTTGAATTATGTGCCAGCCGTATTTAGTTTGCACAGGTTGAGAAATTTCATCAGGTTTGAGAGCAAATGCGGCTTTGGAAAACGGCTCCACCATTGATGCCATGCTAAAAAACCCTAAATCTCCGCCTTCAAGCCTGGTTGTGGAATCCTTTGACCTTTCGAAAGCCAGTGCGGCAAATGTGGCTCCATTAACAAGCAGAATTCTTATCTGGGCAGCTTCTTCTTTAGTGTTAACTAATATATGCCTAGCCCTTACCTCTTCGCTGGGTTTTGCCAGTTTTGCCTGTTCTTTGTATAACCGGCTGATTGTGTCCTCAGTAACAGCATCAGCAATTGCGCGCTCGACCAGTATGTTTCCTAAAATTTTCTCACGAGCAATCGCTAACCGATTTAATGCCTCTGGATCCTGATCCAATTTGCGTTTTACTGCTTCTAAAGCCAACAATCTTTGATCAATAAGTTCATCTAGCAATTGCACGTAAATGGCTGAACCTTCTATTACGGGGTCTTCGGGTTGAATTAAACCTTGTACAACCGCTTCTCTTTCAATGTCCATAATAGTTATCAGGGTTTCATTCACCCTGGCTGCAGCTCTATCTCCGACAGCAGGCTTAATGACTCCAAAACCGTCTGCCTGTGGTTTGCCTGTTTCTGGACTACAGGCGCCCAAGAGTATGGCCGTAATTAGAAATAGTACTAAAAATTCGCAATTCCCCGGCTTATTTTTAATCTGTGGAACAAACATATTTTCCCTTTCTTGGTGGCAAAACGCCGCCCCTGCGTTGACAGTGCTGTCATGGCTCCTTAAGTCAGCCATACTATCATGCGACAATACCTTAACATAGTGTCTGATGACACGTATCCTTAATGCAGATCAATCCATGTTGAAACTTGTACAAAAATTATTCGGCTCGGCCAATGAAAGACTAATCAAGCGCATGCAGGCGCGCATTGATCAGGTAAATGACCTGGAGGCAACTTTTGAAAAGTTGTCTGATGAGCAAATCAAACTTAAAACCGATGAGTTCCGCCAACGGTTCAAAGATGGAGAAACGTTGGACGACTTGTTGCCAGAAAGTTTCGCCAATGTTCGCGAGGCAGCAAAAAGAACTTTGGGGCAGAGACACTTTGATGTCCAGTTAATGGGTGGCATTGTTTTGCATGAAGGCAATATTGCTGAAATGCGTACTGGCGAAGGTAAAACATTGGTCGCAACATTGGCTGCGTATTTGAATGCGTTGCCTTGTAAAGGTGTTCATGTGGTTACGGTAAATGACTATCTGGCCGCGCGAGATGTCGAGTGGATGGGGCAGGTTTATAGTTTTTTAGGTTTGACATCAGGCTGTATTATCAACGGCAAGAATGATGAAGATCGCAAAGCAGCTTATGCTTGCGATATTACTTACGGCACTAATAATGAATATGGTTTTGATTATTTACGTGATAATATGAAAAATTCGCTCGATCAAATGGTTCAACGTGAGCACTATTATTCAATCGTTGATGAAGTAGATAGCATTTTAATTGATGAAGCCCGTACACCATTGGTGATATCCGGGCCAACCGAAGACCGGTCTGATTTTTATAAAACCATTGATGCGTTAATCCCGTTGCTTGATGACGAGGATTTTGAGCATGACGAGAAACTTCGTTCAGTTTCCCTTACCGAGGTCGGTAATGAGAAACTAGAAAACAAGCTACAAGAACTTGGTTTAATGAAGGGTGACTTTTACGACATCGAGAATGTTTCCATAGTCCACCACGTTAATATGGCTCTGCGAGCGCATAAAATTTTTATTCGTGATAAGGACTATATTGTTCGTAACAATCAAGTGATGTTGATTGATGAGTTTACTGGCCGGATGATGGACGGTAGGCGTCTGGGTGATGGTCAACACCAAGCTGTTGAAGCCAAAGAAAACGTTGAAATTCAGCCGGAGAACGTAACCTTAGCCTCTATCACTTATCAAAACTATTTCCGGTTATACAATAAACTTAGTGGAATGACCGGTACTGCGGCTACTGAGGCGTCTGAGTTCGAAAGTATTTACAATTTGCAAGTGGTTGAAATACCAACCAATCGCCCGATAATGCGAGTGGATATTGATGATGAACTTTACCGCACTATGGCAGAAAAATATAATGCGGTCATCGAAGATGTAAAAGAACGCCAAAAAGCTGGACAGCCAATACTGGTCGGTACTGTTTCAATTGAGAAATCCGAAACCTTGTCGGAACTTTTTACTAAAGCCAAAATAAAACATACGGTTTTAAATGCTAGATATCACGAGCAAGAAGCAGAAATAATTGCTCAAGCTGGTGCACCGGGGGCTGTGACTGTTGCTACCAATATGGCCGGTCGTGGTACGGATATTCAACTTGGCGGTAATTTAGAAATGCTTCTGGATAACTGGGTACGAGAGCAGACGACAACGAAAAAGGCCCCTACCGACAAAGCAATAGAAAAACATCGTGAGAAGCTAACGGCTGAAATAGCTATTGCAAAGCAGAAGGTTTTAGATGCTGGTGGTCTTTATGTATTAGCCACCGAGCGCCATGAAAGCCGCCGTATTGATAATCAGTTGCGTGGACGTACTGGTCGTCAAGGTGATCCCGGACTTTCAAAGTTTTATGTCTCGGTTGAAGATGATCTAATGCGAATTTTTGCGCCCGAGCGAATGAACACCATCATGAAAACCTTGAAAATGCAGGAAGGCGAATCTATAGCCCACCCATGGATGAACAAGGCATTGGAAACCTCGCAAAAGAAACTTGAGGCTCGCAATTTTGAAATACGCAAAAATGTATTGAAATATGATGATGTGGCCAATGATCAACGCAAGGCTATTTTTGAACAACGCCGTGAGTTTATGGCAGCAGATGATGTTTCTGATGTAATCAACGATATGCGCCATGAGGCAATAACTGATCTGGTTGACATTCATATTCCTGAAAATGTGATGGCTGATAAATGGGATCTGGACGGTCTAGAGGAAAAGCTAACAAAATTAATGGCTGGAAGTACGGTGCCGGTAAAAGAATGGGCGGCTGAAGAAGGTGTTGCTAATGATGAGATACTGGAACGCATCAAAGGTACTGCTGATAGGCTTTATGCCGGTATTGTTGCTAGATTCGGCTCGGAGAATATGCGGCCAATTGAAAAACATATTTTGCTTAATGTTATTGATGCTCAATGGCAGGAGCATTTGCAAAATATGGATCACATGCGATCAACAATTCACTTAAGATCTTACGCACAACGGGATCCTCTAAATGAATATAAATCTGAAAGTTTCGCCCTGTTTGAAAGCTTGCTTTCTGATTTACGGTTTGCAGTTACTGAAAATGCAATGTCATATCAGCATTTGCAATTACAACCGCCACCAGAGCCGGAACTGCTTAGAGATGATCTTACCGAAAGTCACGGGTTGTTTAGTGAAGGTGAGGCGCAAATGGATTCCAGCGGGAATGTCACGGCTCCCTTAAACATTAGGCAAGCTGCGGCGCGTGTTGATCCTAACGACCCTAAAACCTGGGGCAGGGTATCTAGAAATGCAACTTGCCCATGTGGCTCAGGTGCCAAGTATAAGCGCTGCCACGGCTCTATAAAGGCCAGATCGGAAACTGAATAATGCCTGCGGGGTTTACCGACGAATTTGCCGCGATGTAAGGTGCTGGAAATAGTGATTCGTTTTGAAAACTTGGTGAGAACAAATATGAAAACATCAGTTCTAATAATTGCCTTAGGCGTATCCTTGGCAATTCCGGGGTTTTCCTTTGCCAATGACAGCATTTTACAGCAATTACGTGATGAAGCAGACGGATACATCATTAGTGATAATACAATAAAACAGGTTCAAAATATTCAGGTGCAACCGGTACAGTGGAGTAAACCTGTCTGGATGTCTTCCGGAGATAAACCGCAAGGTTTTTCCGCCAAAGCACAATCCGGTAATTTAAGTAGTTATTCGCCATCTGGATCTAATATTAATCTTGAAGCTGTGATTGCTTGGGATTCAGAAAACATATTCCGCGGTCTTCAGGAAAGTAAACAGACCATAGCCGGTGGAATAGAGATAAGTTCTGCTAACCTATATGGCGGTGTCTGGGCGGTAGCTCCTGTTGCCGACAGTTTTAGTGCGTATCAAGACCGAATAGATATTTATGCTGGTTACGGATTTGATTTAAATAACACTATACAGGCTGACATTGGTGTAGCCGGTTATATCCGTCCACAAAACGGCCTTTTGTTTGCATACGATGATTCAATAGAGGCCTATGCCGGCATTTCTTTGGGCGGAGAATATAATCCGGCTTTTTACGCTTTTTATGATTTCGTACTGGAGAGATTTGTTTTTGAGGCGTCGGCAGAATACATCATACCAATAGCCAGAACAGATTTAGTGTTTGGCGGAACTCTTGGGTATTCCGATGATAATGGATTTGATTTTGGATATGCTCAAGCAGATGTGGAAATAGTGCAAAATTTCAACCGTAATCTTTCAATAAGCGTTGGAGGCCATTTTGCCGCGGCAACGGAAACAACTTTTCTACAAGGCTTGGCGCTAAGTGGTAAAAACTCCACTTGGTTTGGCTTGCGGTTACGTGCTTCGCAATAACTAACTTTATAAGGCGTTATACTTCGGAACGACCAATAGCGTAAAAACGGGCTTTGCGCCGGGCTAATATTTCTTTCGAACCTAGATCGCTGAATTTATCCAATGCTCGCTCAATAGCGTCGCCGGACTTTTGTATGGTTTGCACTGGATCTCTATGAGCACCGCCAACCGGTTCTGGAACAATTTCATCAATAATACCCAAAGCTTTAAGGTCGGTAGCAGTTATTTTCATTGCTACGGCAGCATCTTTATTTTTGGTTGAGTCGCCCCACAAAATAGAAGCGCAGCCTTCTGGTGAAATTACCGAATAAATTGAATGCTCAAGCATCATAACGTGAGATGATGCCGCCAACGCTACAGCTCCGCCGGAGCCACCTTCACCGGTAATCAATGTAATCATTGGTACGCCAAGTGTCAGGCAACGCTCGGTCGAACGAGCAATGGCTTCTGCTTGACCACGTTCTTCTGCTCCAACACCCGGATAAGCTCCGGCTGTGTCAACAAATGATAATACAGGTAATGAAAAGCGATCTGCCATTTCCATGATTCTTATGGCTTTGCGATAGCCCTCCGGCCTTGCCATACCGAAATTATGTATCAACCTGCTTTTGGTGTCATGACCTTTTTCGTGACCCAACACTATAACAGGGCGACCTCTAAAAAAGCCGACACCGCCAATTATTGCTCTGTCATCACCAAAACAGCGATCTCCACGTAATTCGGCGAAGTCGGTTATCATTGCTTTACGAAAATCACGAAAATGCGGACGGTTTGGGTGCCTTGCAACCAATGTTTTTCGCCACGGGCCAAGGGCAGCATAAGTGTCTGCCAGCATCTTAGCGGATTTAGTGCGTAAAGCTGTGATCTCGGCAGCAACATCGACGCCAGTCTCACCATTACTCAAGCTTTCCAATTCCTCAATTTTGTTGTCCAATTCAGCAATTGGACGTTCAAAATCAAGATAAGTCCGTTGAGGATCAGACATGGAACTGTTACCTACTATTTCTTGCTTTTCCCGTCACTTACGTGTCGGGAACAAAGGAATTCTGAGTTTTGCTATCATAATGACAGCGCTTTGCCGCGACAAGCATTTTCCACATAAATTCTATCAGTACTTTTAGCCTGCCCCGGAATATGAGTGGAGTTAATACTAAAGCCAATATTCTGTTATGAGCGATTAGCTAGTGGATGTGCGCTCTTAACAAGCTTTTTTAGCCGTTCGTCAAGTATATGGGTATATATTTCAGTAGTTGATATATCAGTATGGCCAAGCAGGGTTTGCACCACCCGTAAATCAGCCCCATTAGCTAAAAGGTGCGAAGCAAATGCGTGTCTTAGGACGTGTGGCGAAACACCTTTTGGGTCCAAGCCGGATTTTGCCGCAAGTGTCTTTAGCATTGCAAAAAACCGCTCGCGGCTTAAATGACCGGCGATTGAGTTTGAGGGAAACAGGAATTTTGTTGCTCTTTGTTGACGATGACCTTTTGGCAAAAACGACTTTCTTACTTCTCGCCAATTATTAATTGCCAATATAGCTGTTTTAGTGAGCGGCACTAACCGCTCTTTGCCGCCCTTACCGGTGACCAGAATCAAATTTTCGTTTCTTTTGCCAATATGATTTGGCAAAGATAACAACTCTGTCACGCGCAGACCAGAAGCATATAATACTTCCAGCAAAGCTAACATTCGCAAACCCTTTGGGCTTTGGTTTTTTCCTGCTGTTTCCAGCAAAAGGTTTACCTGTTGTTCTGAGAGGGTTTTCGGCAGTGGTTTTGCCTGTCTCGGGGAATTTATTAAACGGGTCGGGCTTTGCTTAATCCAGCCCTCGCTTTGGCAAAAACGGTAAAACCGTTTTGCAGCACTTAGCCTTCGCGCAACGGTACTCGCAGCAAGACCTTGGGAATGCAAAAAAACCATCCAGTCCTCTAGGTCAGGTCGTTTTGCTTTGACTAGTGTGGTGTCATGAGAAAGCAAATGCGAGGTTAAATCCAATAAATCATTACGGTAAGCTGCTAAGGTGTTTTTTGCAGCTCCGCGCTCCGCGCTCATCATTTCTAGAAAAGATTCTAAGTGTCTGTTGCTCACTGTATCTGCCGGCGTGAGAACATCCATTCCATTGTTGCGGCTTGCGCTTCTTTTTCAAGTCCGATTGTTTTTAATGAAGAAATAATTTCGGAACTGCAATAGTCGGATAAAGTATCAAATCCCTCTTCTCGCAATAAATCAGCTGCCCGCATAATGGTCTCGGCAATTGCACTGCCATTTGCACTGTCGCGTAAAGCAAAAAGTTTAGATGATTGGCAATTTCCCGAATTTATCTCTGATCGCAGCGATAACCAGTGCCGACTTTCAGGGGATATTTTATTGCCAAGTGCAGATATTGCCATTAGATCGCTTACCAGTAATTCTTGTTGCCGGTTTGTACTGTTCATGAGGGCATTAAGGTTATTGTTGTTGACCTGTTGTTTGTTCCCAAACGCTTGAAATGCTGCCGAAAGGTTTTTTTGCTTGATTTCATCTTCAGTTACAAAGGTTAGCCATTGGCCAGCCAAATCAATATTTCCTGATAACAAGCTGGTGCGGACTAAATCAGCGGCGTATTGTTTTAATTCCTCGGTTAAAGGTAAAAACCGTATTTCTTTAGCAATCAGGCGATTAACGGCCAACCATTTTTTCCATTCGAATTTTTCATCAATAATCAACAATAATGCTTCGGCACGAATTCCAGGGCTGGTAGCGTTACGCCCCAAGGCAAACAGACTGGCAATTCCATCAATTCCTGACAGGTTTTTGGATGCTTTAAGGCTCAGGAGCTCTTGTTCAAAAGCCGTAATAGTTGTTTCTTCGTTGGCGTTTTCAGGTGGCTGAGCCGTTTGTTGTAATTGCTCTGCGTGAGCCAATAGCCGTTCGGACATTTCTCCGACCGGTACGGCCCCGGCAATAAAGGCGTGGAAAAGAACTTCAAGCATTTGTAGCTCGTCTTGAGCACCCAGTCCCGATTGTAATGCCAAGGTAAGGTTTTGGGTGGATACCTGATCATTCGCTGCCTCGATCATTGCTAGTCCCAAAGCGGTTTCCGGACTAATTGTTTCCACGGTTTTAGGGCTATTGATAATTCGGTTAATGCTCCTTAAAAATCCTTCAGCTCTCGGGTCAGCACTTATTGCCAATTCTGCAGTTAGCTCAGCACCGGCAATATTCCCCGATCTGGCTAGGCAAAACGCCCGCATTTGTAACCAAAACGCTGCGCTTCTAGCTTCGTTTAGCTGCCCGGCTATACGGCAAGCTGCATCTGCTTGGTTTTGAGCCAGTAAAGCATTTACCGTAATTGCTGCTGTCTCGGGGTTGCTATGGCCATTTGGAGATCTGGCGGCAATTTGCGTGACAGCTTTTAAGTGACCTAGCGCATAAATGCCGGCCAAGCGCAATCTGGATAATTCAGCCAAATCTGCACCTGTTGTTGGCGGTTGGTTACCACTTAGCAACATTCGCCCTAGTAAATCATTGATCACCGGAGAACCTCCACTTACGGGCAGGTCAACCAGTAAATTTCGCAATACTTCTGGGCTTGAGTTTTGCCATTGATCATCTGGCATAGCTTGTTGGTCGAGCGCTAGAGCGCTGATCGAGAATTGTTTTATTGGTGATAGCTCTTCAACAACAACACCCGGTCTAGTTTGTGCCTGCGTTGCCAAAGGGGTAAAAAATAAACACAGAAGAGCTGCCCTAAAGGTCAAGGACATTATCTACCTCTATAACTATTTCTTTCGGGTTTGTATTTCCGTTTGCTGCTTTTCTTTCGACCATGATTACCGCCGCGCCGAGAAAAATCAAAATAAACAAAACAAGATTAATCCATTTGCGCATTATATTTCCTTTTGTCATCCATTATAGCTTCAATCCTCCAATTATTTCAGCTTTAACTGTTCCGATCTTGTTAAAGTATAGATACAATCAAATATTATGAAACCGGATATTACCGATAAAGCTAATGAAATGCAAAGCCAACTTATTGTTTTGGTTGGCCTGATGGGTGTTGGTAAATCCACTATTGGCCGAAGGCTGGCGATTGCACTGGGTCTGGATTTTGTTGATGCCGATGATGAAATTGAAAAATCCGCCGGTCGCAGTATCTCAGATATTTTTGACGATTTTGGTGAAACAGCATTTCGTGATGGTGAAAAGAAAGTGATTTTAAGATTATTGGACGGCGCGCCTTTGGTGCTGGCAACCGGAGGCGGAGCATTTTTAAATCCTGATATACGCTCGGCAATTGCCGCCAAGGGGGTTTCTGTTTGGCTACGCAGTAGCCTTGAGGAATTAGTGCGCCGTACTGCTCGCAGAAAAACCAGACCGTTATTAGCCAATGGAAATCCGGCAACAATTTTAGCCGAGTTGATAAAGCAACGACATCCAGTTTATGCTAAAGCTGACCTTGTGATTGATAGTGATCAAGGCCAACACAGCGAAACGGTAACTGCCATAATACAGGCTTTGCATAATTATAAAGGGAAAAACCAGTGAGCCTGCAAATTGTTGATGTTGAACTACAACCGGTTTCGCGCAGTTATCAGGTGGTTATAGGTGTTGATGCTTTACCGCAAATGATACCGGAACTGGCTAAGTTAGCTGCAAATGGTGTGTTGCCGGTAATTACCGACGAGACGGTTGCCGGTTTGCATTTAAATCGTTTGCAAAGTTTATTGGCAAATGTTGACATAAAAACCAAAGCCTTGATTTTGCCTTCGGGGGAAAAAACCAAAAATTTTTCTAACTTAGAGAAAACTTGTAATTTTTTACTAGAGCAAGAAATGCAACGCGACGATTGTCTCGTTGCATTTGGTGGTGGGGTGATAGGGGACTTGGCAGGTCTGGCAAGTTCTTTAGTCAAGCGAGGAACATGTTTTGTGCAAATCCCGACGACTTTATTGGCGCAGGTAGACAGCTCTGTTGGTGGTAAAACTGCAATTAATACTGCTATCGGTAAAAACATGGTCGGCACGTTTCATCAGCCAAAAATGGTAATTGCTGATATTGCATTCTTACAAACTTTGCCATCACGACAAATACGGGCTGGATATGCGGAAATATTGAAACTTGCTTGTTTACAAGCCGGTGATTTTTTTGAGTTTCTAGAAAACTTAGGAACAAATCTGTTAAATGATGGGCATTTAGGTCTTCAACAGGCTATTGCGCGATCAGTACATGGCAAAGCAAAAATAGTTGCTGCCGATGAATTTGAAAGCGGGCAAAGAGCCTTGTTAAACCTTGGTCACACATTTGCTCATGCACTGGAAAGCGAGGCGTCAGGAATGATTTTACACGGTGAAGCGGTTGCTGCCGGACTCGGGGCTGCTTTTTCGTTATCGGCGGCTCAAGGGCTTTGTCCGCCTGAAGATCGAGATCGGGTGATTAACCACCTTTGCGCTATTGGTTTACCTTCGTCACTGGCCGAGGCTCCCGGTGGTAAGTATGACCCGGCAAATCTATTAAACCGTATGAAGTCAGACAAGAAGAACAGAAACGGGAAAATACATCTAATATTGTGTCGCAAAATAGGTGACGCATTTATTACAAATGATGTAAGTGAAACTGATCTGTTAGAATTTATGGAAACAAACTTAGGGTCTGTGGACAGTTCTGAAGTAGTCAAGATATGAGTCAGAATTGTACAGTTTCAGGAAAGGATACGAAGGCGGGCGTTTGCCCGGCGAGTTTCGTTGACGCAAAAATGGACGATTGTGGCCATACCGCGAAGCGGTGGAGCACTTTTGCACGGGTTTCGCTTCGGAAATGCTCGAAAGTGCAAACACTTACTTGCGCTTTTCTCCTAAATCCCGCACAAAATTACTCCCGTCTTGACACTTCCATAATTGTCCACAGGCCCTAGAATGACTCCCCAGACGTTAGAGATCTTAATTATCGGCGGCAGTGTTTTTTTACTGTTATTATTGTCAGCATTTTTTTCCGGTTCTGAAACTGCGCTTACTGCAACGTCTAAAGCCAGAATGCACAGAATGGAGCAAGACGGCGTGCGCGGAGCAAGCCGGGTAAACAGTTTAATTTCTGATCGAGAAAACCTTATTGGCTCCATATTGTTAGGAAACAACCTTGTCAATATTCTGGCTTCGGCGTTGACCACCGCTCTTTTTGTTCGCTTGTTTGGCTCGGCTGGCATTGTGTTTGCTACAGTTTCAATGACAGTCTTGGTGTTGGTGTTTGCTGAAGTTGCACCAAAAACATACGCTCTTTCAAATCCGGAACGGGCAGCCCTTTTTGTCTCGGGGCCGATAAAATTAGCAAAATTATTATTTTCTCCAATTGTCATAACTGTGGAGGTAATAATTAGAAGTATGTTCAAACTATTTGGAATTACCACTACCGGCCTAGTTTTATCAGGCCATGATGAGTTACGCGGCACGGTGGACTACTTGTCCAAGCAAGGTGATGTAATTAAACACGATCGCGATATGATCGATGGCGTTTTGGACTTGCGAGAATTGACCGTTGAAGAAATCATGGTTCATCGTAAAAACATTACCCTTGTCGATGCCGGCCAGTCATCTAGCAAAGTCATTACTCAGGTGCTTAACAGCCAATATACCAGATTGCCGTTATATGTTGGCGAAGAAGATAATATTATCGGTATTTTACATGTTCGTGACCTGTTGATTGAATTACATAAAGTTGATGGTGACAGCGACAAGGTGGAAATTGATAAAATATTCAGAGCGCCGTGGTTTACGCCGGAAACCACAACAGTACCGGAGCAACTTGCGGCATTTAGAACACGTCAGGAGCACTTTTCATTAGTGGTTGATGAATATGGTGCCTTAATGGGTTTGGTGACCCTTGAAGATATAATAGAAGAAATTGTCGGTGAAATTGATGATGAATATGATATTCCTGTAGTTGGAGTTCGCCGAGTAAAAAACGGTATAGTGGTAACCGGAGATGTCAGTATTCGTGACCTTAACCGTGACCAAGACTGGAATTTGCCTGATGAAGAGGCTGTAACAATTGCCGGTTTGATCATTCACGTAGCGCAAACAATACCTGAAATCGGACAGATGTTTTCCTTTTTCGGGTATCGCTTTGAAATACTGGAGCGCAAACGCAATCAGATCACCAAGGTCAAAATCCACAAATTACAGGAATAGTAGATTAAGAGCTGTCAAACACCGTCAGCTTTAATGTTTAAGGCGTGAATCGCACCCTTTAGTTCTTCTGCCAGTATTTCGTTGATAGCCCTATGGCGCGCTAATAAACCAAGATCGTTAAAGGCAGATGCTTTGATGGTTACTGCAAAATGACTTTCCCCACCGGGTCTTGCTCCGGCATGACCCTTGTGAAGATGGCTTTGATCTATCACCTCAAGGTGTGTTGGTGTAAAAGCTTGTTGTAATTTTTGATGTATTTTTTCACTCATGGATACCATTTGTTGTCATTCTCCGTAGACGGTGCATATTAGTTTCCCATATAGGTAGTAACATGGCAGATGATTTTAAATACACCCCTAAACTTTTTGACATACGTGTTAAACCTCCTGGCAAAGAAAAAGCTGGTGATGAGGACAAAAGGTGCGAGTGGGACGGTTGTGTAGCAAAAGCAAACTGCAAAGCTCCGCAAAGTCCTGATGCCTTAAACGAGTATTTCTGGTTTTGTCAAAAGCATACAGCCGAATACAACAAGGCTTGGAATTTTTTTCACGGAATGAGCGAAAGTGCCGCACGTTCTTACCAAGAAGCACAGATTTATGGCAATCGCCCGACTTGGGACATGCGCCGTTCGCAACAAGGCCAAGGCAAAGGGGCAAAAGGCTGGCAACATCGCTTTGCTGATCCTCTGGATTTGACTGGAGATGCAAAGTTCAAAGAAACCAGCACTCCAAACCGCCGGCTTGGCAGATTACAGTCTTTGGCCATGGATGATTTAGGCTTAGCCCACGATACCGAACCAAGGTTTGTTCGCAAAAGGTATTTGAAATTAGTCAAGACCTTTCACCCTGATGCCAATAAGGGTGATCGTTCAACCGAGGCTCGCTTGCAACAAGTAATTAGAGCTTATCAAATCCTAAAAACCGCTAAACTGGCTTGAACAACAATTTTAGGGTCAGAGCCTATTAATTGCGTGTATTCTGCGCTAGATATTTTGCGGACTGAACAGGAGAAAGGTCGCAAGAAATATTGATATTTTCAAGAGATTTAGACGCATTCAGGCGGCAAAATGGCCGCGCCCTTGCGGGTTTGAAACTTAAGGCAATCTGCGGCGCAAAACCCTCTTGCATAGGGGTAAGCCTGTGCTACGATTGCTTTGCTGACAGCTTATACTTACCTTTCAAACAGAATCCTACTCAATTAATAGGCTCTGATCCTAGAAGCGCATATAGAAATGGTAATTTTCAAGAAAGAGAACATTGATGGTTGATCATGATCCTGCATTCGCGATATGGGAGCCAGATACCGAGGTTTGTGTAGAGAAAACCTTTGGTTTTTCATCGTCTCAGAAAGTTCCGGCTTTTTCCAAGTCTTGCCAGTATGTACCGCAACTGGATACGGCATATAGGTTTGATCCGGCGACTACTAAGGCTATTCTGGCCGGATTTGCGCATAACCGTCGGGTAATGGTGCAAGGTTATCATGGCACTGGTAAATCAACGCACATTGAACAAGTGGCTGCTCGGTTGAATTGGCCTATGGTTCGGATCAACCTTGATAGCCATGTTAGCCGGATTGATCTTATCGGCAAAGACGCGATTGTTCTAAAAGACGGAAAACAGATCACAGAGTTTCGAGAGGGGCTGCTGCCATGGGCATTACAGCGTCCGGTGGCCTTGGTGTTTGATGAATATGACGCTGGCCGTCCAGATGTGATGTTTGTGATCCAGCGCATATTAGAGGCTTCGGGGCGGTTAACTTTACTTGACCAAAACCGTATCATCAGCCCGCATCCGAGCTTTCGTTTGTTTTCAACTACCAACACCATTGGGCTTGGCGACACCACCGGTCTTTACCACGGAACCCAGCAGATCAACCAAGGACAGCTTGATCGCTGGTCTATCGTTGTTGCACTAAATTACCTCGAGCATGATGCCGAAGAACAGATCATTGCTGCCAAAATGCCAAAGTGGAATAATGATAAGGGCCGCAAAACCATTGCCGCCATGGTTCGAGTGGCTGACCTTACTCGTAATGCCTTTATGAACGGCGATATTTCAACGGTTATGTCTCCACGCACGGTTTTGACTTGGGCTGAAAACACTGAAATTTTCGATGGTGATACCGCACAAGGGTTTCAGCTGACTTTTTTGAACAAATGTGACGAGTTGGAAAGGCCGGTAATTGCCGAGTTTTACCAACGAGCATTTGCGCAAGACCTGCCAGAAGCAGCTAGCCGGATACAAGTGGCTTAAGTGTAAAAAGGCCGTGTAATGAGCGAGCAATTAACCCCAGAAGAAGCATTAAAACAGGCGATCAGTATCACCACGCGAGCACTGTCTGGAAAAGAAGAGCTTGATGTTGTTTTTGGTGGCGAAATAGCTGCTATTTCCGATGGCCGGATCAATCTACCGGCTTTACCTGCGGATAATAATTTGGACAAAATAGCTGTTTTGCGTGGCAAGGCAGACGCGCTGGCTTTGCGATTGGCGCACCATGATCCGCAATTACACAGTAAACATCGCCCGGGTTCCGGCCCGGCGCGAAGAGTGTATGATGCTTTAGAACAGGTTCGCTGCGAAGCTATTGGCGAACGGGCTTTGGTTGGAGCCGGCAATAACATGCAAGCCGCTGTTATTGATCGTTGTCTTCGCGAAGGTTATCAAAATGTCAGCAATGTTGATGATGCGCCTTTGACCGAGGCAATATCATTATTGGCCAGAAGCCGTATGAACCATCGTCAGCCGCCAAGCGAGGCTGATGGACTTTTATCCTTTTGGCAAAATGATATAGAGGCCAAGGCTGGTAATGCTTTAGACGCTTTATCCGAGGATTTATTTGACCAAAGAGCATTTGCTGAGCTGGTTCATGACCTGCTGCGAGATATGCAGTTAATAGATGTACCGGGTTCTGAAGATGCCGATAATGACGATGATGCTGAAGATGATGCCGCCGAGGAAAATTCCTCTACCGACGAACATCAAAGTGACGAAGAGGATCAAAGCCAAACCGAAGGCACATCTGATAGCGGTGATGCTGACGAACAAGAACAGCAATCTGATTTACTTGATGATGATACCGAGTTGGGTGAGGCTGAGGACGGGCAAGCAGAAGAAGTGCCAGTGCGCCCAAATTTTCGCTCCATTGGTGATAGCAAGTCCGGTTATCGGGTTTATAACAACAAGCATGACGAGATATTACGCGCCGAAGACCTTTGTGAGCCTGAAGAATTGGCTCGCTTGCGGCAATATCTTGATCGGCAGCTGGATCGCCTAAAAGGCGCGGTTTCACGGTTGGCCAATCGTTTACAACGGCAATTAATGGCGCAACAGCAACGTACATGGACGTTTGACCTCGAAGAAGGTGTTCTTGATGCAGCGCGCCTGACCAGAGTAGTAACCGACCCAATGCAGCCGCTTAGTTTCAAGCAGGAGAGTGAAACAGAATTTCGCGATACAGTAGTAACATTATTGCTTGATAATTCCGGCTCGATGCGTGGCCGGCCAATAATGATCGCAGCATTAACTGCTGATATTCTTGCAAGAACTTTAGAGCGCTGCGGAGTTAAAGTGGAAATACTGGGTTTTACCACACGAGCCTGGAAAGGCGGACAATCCCGCGAAGACTGGATAGAAGCAGGAAAACCACGAGATCCTGGTCGTCTGAACGATCTGCGACATATCATTTATAAGGCTGCTGATGCGCCGATCCGCCGTACATATAACAACCTTGGCCTGATGATGCGTGAGGGCTTGTTAAAAGAAAATATTGACGGCGAAGCTTTGCTTTGGGCGCATGAAAGATTGATGATGCGCCCAGAAGCTCGCAAGATTTTGTTAGTTATCTCTGATGGCGCGCCAGTTGATGATACCACCCAGTCACAAAACAAAAGCGGTTATTTGGAGCAACATTTACGCGAAGTAATTTCCGACATAGAGCGACGATCACCTGTGCAATTACTGGCCATTGGTATCGGCCATGATGTCACCCGTTGGTATAAACGTGCAGTGACCATTACCGATGCCGAACAATTAGGCGGAGCCGTCACCGAGCAATTAGCAGAATTGTTCAAAGCCTAAACTACGCTAATTTGTAAGTTTTATTGCTCAAATAAAAAACCATCGGCAATTTCTGTCGTTTTCCACAGTGGATAAAACTTAAAAAGGCTCGACGAACAAAAATTGTTCTTGGCGGCGGTATTTGTACCAATCATCACCAAACCCCATGTTTCATGGGTGTTGTTACATATTCACAATGTCAAATAG
>JAESTZ010000076.1 GCA_016763315.1 Robiginitomaculum sp. | reverse complement strand
TAGTTGGCGCATGCTTACTTGTGGCAGTGACATAATTCTATCCTTTTTCCGGTTCGCCTCCGAAAAGCCTGTTCCGCAAATGCGGCACCGGATGGATAAATACAAGATGATCCCTGTATAACCCGACTTTTCGTGCGTAATCGTGCGGGTTATAGGAACTCATACTTATTTTGGCAAGACTTTATTTTCAGTGATTGTTTTCTATTTCAGATAAGGATTGCACACCAGGAATTCCACGTAAAATCACTTGTGACGAATGATCTATTGGCCAACCATTACCCGCATCTATAATCACTTGCCGTCCATCGTCCATAGTAACCACTAATTCTAGTGTCCCAAACCTCTGCTTACCGGAACTCTTCAAAACTTCCATATTTTCAGCAATAGTTTCAGCAACAACGCCACTTTCAACGTGTATAGATAATCCTTTAATCAGCACGGTAGAAATATTATCCAATGAGTCCAGACCAGCTAGCTTGAACTTAATATCGCCCATCTTGTTTTCAGCCTTAATGCGTAACACCCTGATATTTCCAGCTTGAAACTCGTCACTATACCTATCCAACATTTCTGGCGGCACCAAGACTTCATATTCACCGCCAATATCTGAAAATAAAACATAGGAAAATCTTTTACCGCTCTTGGCTGATATACGATCGTGTTTTTTTCTCACAATTCCGGCCATTCTAAAATCTGTGCGGCCACTAATTGTTATTTTTTCCACTTGATCACTACAAACAATATGCATTTTATCCAATAATTCCAATTTATCATCAAGAGGATGACCGGATAAATAAAACCCTAATGCCTTTAGCTCTTCCCCAAGACGTTGTTCGGTGTGCCATGCCTCCATAGTAGGTAAGGGCAGCCGACCGAAATCTTTCGCCTCATCGCCAAACAGGCTGTCTTGGCCGCTTTGACGTCCCTGAGCTGCCGCAGCACTGGCGGTTTGCATAAGGCTAGCTGCCTCAACAGCGTTCCTGCAATTTGACTCGATAGAACTAAATGCACCAGCTCTAGCTAAGTTCTCAATAGTGCGGCGGCTGACAACACTGGGATCAACACGATCCGCAAAGTCATATAAGTCTTTGAATTTGCCTCCGACATTTCGAACTTCAACTAAATGATTCATAGCAGACACGCCAACATTCCTTATTGCGCCAAGTGCATAAAGTATTTTGCCATCTGTCACTGCAAAATCCGCTTCACAAGTATTTATATCAGGCGGAACCACTTCGACTTTATGGCGCTTGGCATCTTGAACGAATACCGACAATTTATCGGTATTCGTAATATCAAGGCTCATTGAAGCCGCTAAAAACTCAACAGTATGGTGTTTTTTTAACCAAGCAGTTTGATAGCAAATTAGAGCATAGGCAGCAGAGTGGGATTTATTAAAACCATAACCTGCAAATTTATCTACTATGTCAAAAATTTCATTAGCTCGGTTTTTTTCAACGCCGTTTTTGACAGCACCGCTCACAAATCTAGTACGTTGCGCTTGCATTTCCGATTTAATTTTCTTACCCATCGCTCGGCGCAATAAGTCCGCTTCACCCAATGAATAACCGGCCAGAACCTGAGCAATTTGCATGACCTGCTCTTGGTAGATGATCACACCATAAGTATCTTTGACCAAAGGTGTAATCATGTCATGTAAATGTATAGGTTTCTCCCGGCCAAACTTGCATGCAACAAACTTAGGAATGTTATCCATCGGCCCCGGGCGATATAATGCAATAATAGCGATTATGTCTTCAAAACAATCAGGCCCGGCCTTACGCAAAGTATCGCGCATTCCAGAGCTTTCAAGTTGGAATACTCCTATAGTTTCAGCTTCGCTAAGTATTTTATATGTCGCTTTATCATCAAGTGGTAAACTATCAATATCAATATCCACCCCCTTCAAACGCATAAAGCCTAGAGCACGATCTATTACTGTTAATGTTTTTAACCCGAGAAAATCAAATTTGACCAAACCGGCTTTTTCAACCCATTTCATATTAAACTGGGTCGCTGGAATGTCAGAGCGTGGATCCAGATATAACGGTGTTAATTCCACCAATGGTCTATCACTGATAACCACTCCGGCAGCATGAGTTGATGCGTTGCGTATTAACCCCTCCAACTGCATGGCCAGTCGTAATAATGAAGCTATATCATCATCATCTTCTGTGGCTTGCCGCAAACGTGGCTCTTGTAACAATGCTTCTTTTAAAGTCACTGGGTCAGCAGGGTTATTCGGTATCAACTTGGCTAACCTGTCGATTTGCCCTAAAGGCAGTTGCATAACCCGACCAACGTCACGAAGAGCTGCTCTGGGTTGTAGCGTTCCAAACGTGATGATCTGCGCTACTCGATCTACACCGTATTTCTGCTTTACATATTCAATAACTTCGCCTCTTCGATCTTGACAAAAATCAATATCAAAGTCGGGCATGGAAACACGCTCAGGATTTAGAAATCTTTCGAACAACAAGCCAAAACGAATAGGATCAAGGCCTGTAATCGTTAAAGCCCAAGCAACCACTGAACCGGCACCGGATCCCCGCCCGGGGCCAACTGGAATATTTTGTTCTTTTGCCCACTTTATGAAATCTGCAACAATCAAGAAATAACCTGGAAACCCCATTTGGTTGATGACATCAAGCTCGAATTCAAGTCGCTCAAAGTATTCTTTTTCGGTGGCAAATAATTCTGATTTTTCCAGTAATTTGCGTAAACCCTCTCGCGCCTGAGCAGCTAATTCATCTGCTTCGTTACGATTTCCAGATGTTGTGAAACGCGGCAATATAGGATCCTTGGTGTGCGGCCGATAACAACACCTTCGGGCTATTTCAATAGTATTGTCGATTGCTTCTGGCAGATCAGTGAATAACTCTACCATTTCATGTGACCGTAAAAAGCTGTGTCTGGGTGTTACTTTTCTTCGATCCTGAACAGATAAATAAGTGCCATCAGAGATACACAATAAAGCATCGTGAGCTGCGTGGTTTTCCGGATACTCAAAAAAAGGTTGCTGTGTAGCCACCAACCCTACATGGTTTTCATAGGCCCACTTAATAAGAAACGTTTCTGCCTCATACTCTTGTCTTAAACCATGCCTCTGTAGCTCGATATATAAGCGATCTTTAAAACTGTCATGTAATGTAGCAAGAATGTCATTGGCAGCAGTAATTTGCTCGGCAACAATATACTTGTTTACAACACCGTCCGGCCCACCAGTTAGAGCGATCAACCCATCACTTAATTCAAGAACTGTATTTAAATCCACACAAGGAGTAGCTGCTGGGTCAATCTCCAACCAAACCTTGCTGGCGATCTGCATCAAATTCAGATAACCTTTTTTTGAGGTCGCAAGCAGCACCAACATTCCATCTGGCTCACGCAAACACCCTCTATTGGTTTTAGAAGTGCTAACAGCAATAGTTAAGCCGATTATAGGTTGAACACCGGCTTTGGCCATTGTTTCGGAGAACTCCAAAGCACCAAACATATTATTTGTATCAGTCAATGCTATTGCCGGCATTGAATATTTGAGACAAAACTTTTTTAATTGGCCAATTTGAATGGCCCCTTCAAGCATTGAATATGCGGAATGGCTCCGCAAATGCACGAAGGGCCTTAAGCTTGCTTTACTGTTTTTTCTCAACTGAAGACCCTTAAAGTCTATGAATTCAAATCAGGAAAACGAATCCAATTATTTTACCACTGTTACACATTTTAGATTTTTATGCATGACGCAACAAACATCACTCATGCTCTTGTTGTGTTCCCCTGATTGTCTTGTGTCAATCAAGAACAAGACATAATTATTTATTCGTCATTAGACATAGTTATTGGCGTTTCCGTATTTTCCGGATCACTATTTTCAGTATTGGCCACTGGAGCATCGGGTAATGCACCACCAAACATTTGGCGCAAAACTCCAGGCGTAAATGCAGATAGAGGATTAACCGAAACTTTCATCTGGTCAAATGCACCTTCAATATTGAAATTCAAACCAAACACTCCCTCACCTTCTCCAGGAACCAATACATTCCCCAAGATTGGCACGACCTTAAATAAAGAGTTCAAAGTATATGCTGGAGCAAGAGCGCCTTTTAGGTGAACCTGTCGCTCAGTTAAGTCGACATTACCATCTAAAGTGATGCCCATTGCAGGCCCTGTAGCGCTAGCTTCTCTTATGTACAAAAAACCGTTCTTACTTTGAATTGGGATTACTAGCTTATTAAATGCTATTCCAGAACCTGATAAAGTATCTGATAGGCCGGTCAATGACCCAAGGGACAGAATTTGCGCAGCAACAGGTGTATTGTTTAAGCGGAAATTTTGCATTTTAAGTACAAAATTATTTTCATCTTTTTCTGCACCCGCAATTTCACCTGTAATTTGCAAGTCACCACCGCTTAGGCCTTTTAATCCCAGCAGAGCATCTAAAACAGCCCCTCCATCAACACTGGAAGCGGTGATTTTTTGCCCAACATCAGCACTTTCCGAAATATTCAAATAATGTTCCCCAGAAAGCGACTGTGCATAAAAATCCAAAGAAACCAACCGCTCGCCATTATGGTCATACTTCAAATAACCCTCATCGAATAACAATCTTTCTCCAGCTATTGTGTGCTTGAAATTAATTTGCGCCTGCACAGGAACCATAATGGAATTTGTCCGCCCCTGAAGCAAACCGCTGCTAAACATTGAAACATCAGCTTCTTTGATATCAGCAGAAATCTGAAACACTCCATCTGAATTACGCTCGACATTTGCTTTAAAATCAAACACCCCCGCCAATCTTGCTTCTTCTAATTCTAGCAACTTTAACCCTGTCTCACCTGAAAACTCGAGCTTTCCCTCAATTTCAAGTCCATCAGCCAGCAATGAAATGTCCTCAACAACATATTCGTTTGGTAAACTTTCAAAAACTCTAAAAGATAGCTTTGCCGGACTTCCTTCTTTCTTGTTCCAACCTGGCCCAGGAAAATCAATAGAACTGTCAGTTAAATCTGCTGCAACAAAAGCTTCTTGCACCATTAGGCCATTGCCTACCATTTCGAGTTTCAAGTCTATTTCACCACCAAAAAAATCACGGGTAGGTAATCCAATATTATCAAAAAAACTCACATCTAATCGCGTTTCAACGCTCATTGCCGTCCTTGGCTCATCAACAGCCTTAAAATTCTCACTCCAGACAAATTTGGACGGCCAATCGCTAACTAAGCCTTCGCCATTTATTTTAAGGCCGGTTTGATCAGACTCGAAACTCATTTCCACGTCACTAATATCTTGTCCAAAGACCAATCCTGGAGCGCCCACATTGTTATATGTGCCTTTGGCAGAGAACTTCATATCCTTAAAAGCTACTCGCGTACGCATTGCCCTATGCATTTGGAAATCCACATAACCAGTGCCGGTGACGCTGGACGGTGTGATTTTGTACATGCTGGCATAACCGAATGGTTGTTGATCTAGCATGTATAATAAATCTGATAACTCGCCACTTGCTCTGGCACCGTAAACAGCTATTGCACCAGCTGGATACAAATGAGGAATTTCAACATATCCAGAAGTTAAGTCATTGCTCATTAAACTACCGGACGTAAGGTTTACATCAAACCTGTTGCCTTGCAGTAGCGCAGTTCCTTTGGCGGACTTAATTGGAGGCATGGTTCCAAAGTAAGTAGTTTCCACTTGGTCAAAACTAAATGAAAGAGCTAATATATCATTACCTAACGCTTTGTTGCCTCGAATAGGTTCATCAACCTTCAACTGTAAAATCATGTCACTGATTTTTGCCGAACGCATATTATTTTTCACCCACGTACGGACACCTTCCGCTGCATTTGATGGCCAAAACGCTAATACTTCAGATAGCTCTGCGCTGCCACTACTTCGCCCATTCAATCTAACTCTTGCATAACCTTCATTACTTTCGGGCGCGGACACCCACTTTAATTTCCCATCCCCATTAAGCTTTAAATTATTGGCAACAATATCCCATTGTGATAATTCTAGAACTTTGGTTTCTGGCAATAACGACCCCTTTAAAACGACGGCATCTAAATCTATCTTGCCCTGCATAACGCTCGGCAAATCAAGCCAACTATGATCAAAAGCTAAATTAAAATCAATTTGTTCACCAACGATCAATCGCGCAGGATCAAGCCCTTTGACCTTGCCATTCATGCTTAAGCTTAAGCTGGGTCCTTTGACTTTGATTGAATCAACAGAAATGGCGCCAGAGACAGCATCAAAACGAGCCTTTATTACGCCTTCTTCAATTTTCAAAGTCCCATTCGGTAAATTTATCTGTCCAGTTTCAGCCACCACGTCCAACGTAGCATTGGTAAGTAAACCCTGATTATCTGTAGTGATAGATAAAGAAGAAGAAACCGGTAATTGAATGCGGTTAAAAAATGCTAACCGGCCAATATCAGGAACTAATTGCGCCGGTATGTAGTTTTGGAAACTGGCAGTAGCAGTAAGATTGGAAAAATCACTATTTGAATAACCTTGGAAAGATAACTGACTACTGCGTCCATTACTATGAACCACTCCATTGGCTGAAAAGTCAATTCGCTGGTTGTTTCGGGCAAAAGATATTTCTGCATCAGGTGCCTGCCAGTGAATACCTGACAAGAAATCATGTAAATTCAAAGTCCCCTCACGAATTGTCAAAAGCTTTAGGTTTGCAGTTACTTGGCGCAGCAAAGGAGCCGCCAAGCCTTGCTTGCGCACCCACACCTTAGGGTTTGATAGGACTTGCTGTATGCTTCCTACACCGACGCCTATTGCCCCGTCACTCTTACGTACTAAAGACACCTCGCCGCCGATTACCACCAATCTGGAAAATGCTAAATTTCCCTTTAACAGAGCCAAACCATCCAGGCCGGCTTCAAATCTGGGTATTGCAATTATAATCGCCCCATTTGCATCTAATACCTCAACGTCTGTGGCTACTATAACCAAAGCCTTGTTCTGGTTCGACCAATCAGCCTGCAATGTGTCGATTCGAGAACTTTTGCCGCCGAACACTTCTATTATGGCACTCTCCACATCAGATTTCAAAAATTCCAATTCGATGGGGCCTTTTGATAATTGCCATGAAAGAATGCCAAAAATCACCCCTAGAACGACTATCAGCAAAGCAGCAAACTCAAAAAAGTGCAAAAGAGTAGTGCGCATAATTTTGCGCCTGACTGGTCGAGGTGTTGAATCGACACTTGTTGGATTTTTTGTTTTTTTTATAGTATTTTTTTGAAACCAGTTTTTCATAAAGCTCTACATCCAAAAAATCTATTCAAGGATAGCTTTGACAATAATGCTGAATATGCAATTAGTGGCGTATAAGCAAACAATGAGAGAAACAAATGACCAAACCACTTAGTATAGGTGACAGAGCACCAGTTTTTTGCTTGCCCGCTGATGGCGGCTCCGAAGTTAATCTGGCGGATTTCAAAGGTCAAAACCTTGTCCTATACTTTTACCCGAAGGACGACACATCAGGTTGTACCACAGAAGCTATTGCTTTTACTGAAAAAATGTCAGTTTTTTCCAAAAATAATACAAAAATTGTTGGAATATCTAAAGATAGCGTCGAAAAACATGACAAATTCAAGGCAAAACATGAAATAAAAATACAACTTGCATCTGATGAAAGCTTAAAGGTTTTACAAAAATACAATGTTTGGGTTGAAAAATCCATGTATGGCAGAAAATATATGGGTATTGAACGCGCTACTTTTCTAATTGATGAAGAAGGGAAAATCATTCATATCTGGCGCAAGGTAAAAGTCAAAGAGCATGTTGATGCTGTATTAGCTGTGGTCAGTGAATTAAATACATAATGAGTAATTTCATCCAAGAATGTCTTGCTATTCTTCAACAGCCGGATCCTGCACTCAAAGCAAAACTCGCGCTAAACCTAAGGTATAATCGCACTTGTGAACTTGTGCCAGTTGCAATAATTCCAAATCACCCCGCAAGACCCAAGCATATTAAAGACGTTCAACCGGGTAAAGTCAGCAAACGCAAATGGGGCAGCGAAGAAGGGCGTTTGGCTTTGCTACACGCTATCGCCCACATAGAGTTAAACGCTATTGATCTGGCTTTTGATATGATTGCGCGGTTTTCCTGCACTTCACCGATATCACCTGACTGGAGCAGCGAGTTTTGCGAAGACTGGCTTCGTGTTGGCCAAGAAGAAGCAAAACACTTTATGCTTATATCTAGTCTTTTAGCAGAACGAAATATGAAATACGGCGACCTTGCCGTACATGGCAGCATGTGGGACGCAGCCACCAGCACCATGGATAGGGTTGATGCAAGGTTGGCAATTGCCCCTATGGTGTTAGAAGCCAGAGGTCTTGATGTAACACCGCCAATGATCAAAAAAATGAAACAAGCCGGGGACATCAAAGCTGCCCATATATTGGAAATAATTTATGAAGAAGAAATAGGCCATGTAGCTGTTGGCGTCAAATGGTTTGAACGGGTCTGTAAAGTATTAGAGGTTCAACCAAAATCTCATTTCAAGTCTATGGTGTCGGAACGATTTACCGCAGCATTGAAACCACCATTTAATACCGAAGCCCGTTCAAAAGCCGGAATGCAAAGAGGGTTTTACAGCTAACAAATAATACCGGTTATTTTAGCCAACCCTGCTGCCTATACCATTGAACAGTATCTCTAAATCCAGATTCAAGGTCAATTTTTGCTTTCCATATCTCTGCTGGAATTTGCAAGTCATCTTGCACGCTCCAGTCACCATGTAAAATTTCGCGAACTTTGCCTGAGTTAAGTATTGTTGGCTGGTCTCGTAATTTCCCGATATTTTCAGAAACAAACCCACATGTATGAAACAACCATTTTGGTATTTTTATTGGACGGTATTTTCCGCCAACAGAACTAACTGCTGTTTGAGATATTTCCCTCCAACTATAACCATCAGCCCTGGCATCGCTAATCTCGAACAAGCCCGTTGGTGCATCAACAGAACAAAGAGCCGTTATGGCTTTGGCGGCATCTGCAACATGGATCATTGCTATACGGGACTCTTTTCCAACCAGCACAGGGTGGAACAATCCACTAGCAACTTGAAAAATCTGTAACGTCTCCCGATCGTTGGGGCCATATACAGCATTTGGTCTAACAATAGCTACGGCACCATTATGTTTTTTCGCCTCGGTTTCGGATGCGAACTTGCTATTGGCATAGTCAGACAATTGTGGCTCTCGTGCCGCCACCGATGATATATGAACAAAACGAATTTGCGGATTATTAACAGCGCAAGCTTTAACCAAATTTGCAGTACCACCACCATTTATTTGAAATAACTGTTTAGATGACTTTGCTTTGATCGCACCGGCTATATGCACTACGCAAGAACAATTGCTAACTAATTCCTGCAAGGATTTCGCATCAGACAAGTCTCCTGCTACCAGTTTTATTCCCCTTACCTGCAAGTGCTCAGCTCTTTTAGGGTTTCGCACCAACGCATTTAAGGTAAAGCCCTTTGCCATAAGTACTTTGGCAACATGTGAACCCAAAAACCCGGTAGCACCGGTTAATGCAATTCGTTGTTCAAAGTTCAATTTAACGCAGCTTCTTTTTTGCGACGTAACTCCTCGAAAGTTCCATCCAGATACATTTTGCGAGCCTTGGAACGGCTTAGTTTTCCAGAGGACGTTTGCGGTAAAGAATGCGGAGGAACGCCAATAACCTGTGTTGTTAAGCCGCACTGGGCATTTACTAACCCTTCGATTCCTCGCAGTAAGTCTTCTCGCCTTTGGCGGTCAGAAATACGTACCTGAACCAGTAAAATAACTTCTTCATGATCATCAGTATCAATGGAAAATGCAGCAACATCACCAGAGCGTAAGCCATCAACACCAGTTTCTGCCGACCATTCAAGATCCTGAGGCCACACATTTCTACCATTAACCAAAATCAAATCCTTGGCACGCCCCGTAATAACTATTTGATTGTTCCGTAGGTATCCAAGGTCTCCTGTATCCAGCCAACCGGTTTTGGCTAATACGCAAGAAGTTTCACCTTCATTACCAAAGTATTTAGTCATCAAACTTGGCCCGGCAACGAAAATACGCCCGACCTCGGCCTCACCGAGTACCTTACCAGCTTCATCTCTTACCTCAAGCTGATGCTCCGGTAAAACTGACCCACACAGGACAAATTCCCGTGAAGCAATATTGCTATTTCTATCGACTATAACAGCTTTCTTTTCTTGATCTAAAAGGTTTAAATCAACAGTGTCGTAAACCACACCTTGACCTAATGGCGCAAAACTGATCGCCAAAGTTGTTTCCGCCATTCCATAGCTCGGCATCAATGAATTCCCAGAAAAGCCGGTTTTGGCAAAACGCTCCACAAAGCTATCTAATACCGCAACACGGATCATATCGCCACCAATGCCGGCACCCCGCCAGCAACTTAAATCAAGATGATCAAGGTTTGCCTTCGCAGCCCGCCTCGCACACAAGTCATAGCCAAAGCTAGGGGAAAATGACAGGCTAGAGCGATTATCTGAGATCATCTTCAACCAGACTAAAGGTCTGCGAGCAAAGTCTCTTGTTGGCAAAATATCATTGCTCATTTGCGTAACAAGTGGGGTAAGAAGAAAGCCAACCAAACCCATATCATGATAAAACGGCAACCACGAACAAGTACGATCGCCTTTATGAATTTCTAACCCATATAGTGCAATAGACCTAGCATTTGCCATAAAAGCTCTATGGCTGATTTCAACACCAAGCGGAAAGCGTGTGGTACCTGAAGAGAACTGCAGATAACTTAATCCATCTGGATCAATTTTTGGTAACTCAGAAGCAATACTATGCGTGTCCAGAAATTTTGTTACAGAACCACTCCAAACAAGGTCGAGAGTCTGAGCCGACTGTTCAATCCAGTCAGATAAATCATCAGGGCAAAAAATTGCATTGGCACCGCACACTAAAGCAATACGTCTTATGTGTTCAATATATCCATCTTTTCCGCCGAATGCCACAGGCAAAGGTAATGGTGCAGGCAACAGTCCGGAATACTGACACGCAAAAAACATTATCACAAAATCAGCATCTGATTCAGCAACCATTGCAACCCTGTCCCCGGGTTTCAAACCGCTACCCAATAGTTTTGTTGCCAAATCACGAGCTCTTATTTGCAGTTCTTTATATGGTAAAACCACCTCCAAGCCTTTGCGAGCGGAATAAAAGTTTACTCCACTGTCCCCTGTTGCAGCATAATCCAACGCCTCTCCCAGAGTTGAAAAATCAGCAAACCGCATGGCTATGCCACTAGCTGTAGGTGTAGGTGTTTGCATTTTACGCGCCCCTGTATACTGCATACTCATATCGAGTAGCATGTTTTAGTTTTAAATCACATAAAGTTCGCTTACGAATTGTGAACAAAAGCTACAAATCCGTCTTTAAGCCGATCTTGAATATAAATTGCACAGATAACCTCGTTGAGAAATCAACAAGGGTGGACATCGGTAACAAAGCCAAGTAATCAGCCGCCAAACCATTAAGTTTTGACCAACAGGAGCAACTCCGTGAACAAATCAATTCCAGCCACTATCAAGGCTCTTAAGTTAAAATCTAAGACAATGAATTGCAACTGGACCAATGCAGAACTGTACGAAACCAGTGTTGCTCGCGGTGAAGGAAAAATAGCCGAAGGTGGCCCGTTAGTGGTTGAAACTGGCACTCACACGGGACGTTCGGCACTTGATAAGTTCATTGTTCGTGATGAAACAACAGAAAATACTGTATGGTGGGAAAATAACGCTTCAATGACGGCCGAGAATTTTGAAAATTTGTGGCAAGATTTTAAAGACTTTGCTTTGGATAAAGAATTGTTTGTTCAAGAGCTGTTTGGCGGAGCCGATCTAGATCACCGCTTACCTGTGCAAATAGTTACCGAGTTTGCTTGGCACTCATTATTCATTCGTCACTTACTTCGTATTCCTGCTGCTGCAGATGTTGCAAACTTTGCGGCAGAGTTCACTGTAATTGACTTTCCGAATTTCAAGGCAAATCCGGCTCGCCACGGCTCTCGTGAAGATTCTGAAACTATTGTTGCTGTAAACCTTGCAAAACGGTTGGTTTTGATTGGTGGAACCTCTTATGCCGGTGAAATCAAAAAATCAGTATTTTCAATTTTGAACTATTTATTACCTACTGATGGTGTCATGCCGATGCACTGCTCGGTCAATCTTGGTGATAATGACGATTCTGCTATTTTCTTTGGATTGTCAGGTACTGGAAAAACTACTCTGTCTGCGGATCCCGATCGCACTTTAATTGGTGATGATGAACATGGCTGGTCTGAAAATGGATTATTTAACTTTGAGGGCGGTTGCTATGCCAAGATGATCCGGTTGTCCGAAAAAGCTGAGCCGGAAATATATGCTACATCAAAGATGTGGGGTACTGTTCTTGAAAATGTAGTAATGGACACAGACACTAGATTGCTTGATCTTGATGATGCAAGTTTGGCTGAAAACAGCAGGGCAGCTTATCCGTTGACCTCAATTCCTAATGCCAGTTCGACAGGCCGCTGTGGCCAGCCAAAAAACTTGATCATGTTGACTGCAGACGCTTTTGGCATATTGCCGCCGATTGCTAAGCTGACTCCATCCGAAGCCATGTACCACTTCTTGTCTGGCTACACTGCAAAAGTAGCGGGCACTGAAAAAGGCGTTACCGAGCCAACCGCCACATTCTCAGCCTGTTACGGGGCGCCGTTCATGCCTCGCCACCCATCTGTATACGGTAATTTGCTACGGGACTTGATTGCTCGTGAAGATGTAAATTGTTGGCTAGTAAATACTGGCTGGACAAATGGTCCTCATGGAACTGGACACCGTATGCCGATCCGTGAAACTCGTGCCTTACTTAAGGCGGCTTTAGATGGTTCGTTAAACAAGGCCGAATTCCGCAAGGACTCAAATTTCGGCTTTATGGTTCCAGTGAAAGTAAACGGAGTTAGCACAAACATTCTTGACCCGCGAGGAACATGGGACGACACAGCGGCTTACGATGAAAAAGCCGCCGAATTGGTGGGCATGTTCGTAGAGAATTTTGATAAATTTGCCAGCCACGTTGATGCAGAGGTTTTATCTGCGGCACCAAAGGTATTATAAACACAAAGTTATATATCGAGCGATTTTCGTTCCGACTGGTGTTGCCACATATTGGCATATAAACCGTTGATGGCTATCAGTTGCTCGTGAGTGCCCTGCTCTATTATTATTCCGTCCTCAACAACCAAAATCAAATCTGCATCCTGAATAGTCGATAATCGATGGGCGATTTCCAAACTAGTCCTTCCCTTTGCTGCATCTTTTAGAGCAGATTGCACTTCACGTTCAGTAGAACTGTCCAATGAAGAAGTCGCTTCATCAAGTATTAGAATTCTTGGATCCTTCAAAATTGCCCGCGCAATTCCTACTCGTTGTTTTTCACCTCCTGATAATTTCAGCCCTCGCTCACCAACCTTAGTATCCAAACCGTCAGGTAGGCTGGTAATGAATTCGGTAAGGTGGGCTTTTTCTAATGCCTTCATTATTTCTTCTTCGGTAGCTTTTGGGCGAGCATACGTGATGTTGAAACGCAAACTATCGTTAAATAGAGCCACATCCTGAGGAACTAAACCCAAGCTTTGACGCAAAGAGTCTTGCTTAACAGTCGATATGTCCTGACCATCAATTAGTATCCTTCCAGTTTCTGGGTCATAGAACCTGAACAACAACTTTAGGATTGTTGATTTACCAGCACCACTTGACCCAACAATCCCGACCTTAGCTCCGGCTGGAACTGTAAAGCTGATGTTTTTAATACCTTCACTTCTTCCTTGATGGGTAAAACTAATGCCCTCAAACACTATTTCTCCTTGCTTCAATTTCAAGTTAGGTGCGTCTGGTAGGTCGGCAATATCAGGGCTTTTTGCAACTAATTGATCAAGGTTTTCCAAATCAACTGCGCCTTGTTTTATCTCGCGCCAAGCAAAGCCAAGGATTCCAAGTGGCCGGTAAATATTGAGCAAGATCAACACAACAGCTGTCATATCACCAACTTGTAAACCACCATCTCGAACCATAAATGCGGCCAGCAATGCGATGGTGAACACCCCTACTCCCATAAGAAACTCTTGGCCGGCATTTAACAAATTCAAAGAACGCATGACTTTGGTATAATACTTATTATAAATTCCAAGTGCTGCCCCAAAACGATTTGCTTCACGCTGCTCTGTTGCAAATGCCTTAACAGTCTCAAAGTTTGTTAATGAATCAACAGATAAGCCACGAACTTCATTATCAGCTTTGTTCATTTTACGTCTTTGCCTTACCCGTAATTCTGTAACCCATAAGGTAAAAGCAGTATAAGAACCAACAGTTGCCACCGCGACAACCGAAAACCAGACACCGTATCGAATTGCCAAAACAGTAGCCGCCATAATTAACTCGATTAGCGTTGGAACAATATTAAAGGCCAAAAACCGCATCAAAAATTCTATAGCGTTTGAACCGCGTTCGATGATCCTGTTTAATGAGCCGGCTTTACGTGTAAGGTGGAATTGTAATGAAAGAGAACTTGCATGAGAAAAAGCTTCTACTGCCGTAATTCGAACTGCAGCCAGACTGATTACAACAAAAAAGGCATCTCGCAATTGCGGGAATGCTACTGCCAAAAATCGTGATATCGACCATGCCAACAACATAAACACCAACGATTTAATTACTAATTCATCACCATCACCGGCCAAGGCATTTACTGCATCACCAAAGAAAACCGGTGACATAACAGAAAACACCTTAGCCACTAAGGTAAGCAAAATTGCCAACACCATTAACGGCCTGTATTTGGCTAGTTCCGGCTTTAATAATAGCGAAATAACCCGCCGCAAGGCAAAACCGATACCACCTTCACTTTGATTGTCTTCTGAATTTTGATTCATATGCCTCATAGGGGCAACATGATCGAAATTACTAAAATGACAAGGCTATTATCAGGGGTCTTCTTGGCTTATTTTCGGTATTGCAAAAACTTGTCCCGGGTAAATTTTATCAGGGTCCTGAATTTGGTCGGCATTTGCTGAGTAAATAACCGTATATTGCCAACCGCTTCCATAAAGTTTTCTGGCAATGCGCCATAAAGAATTGCCCGGTTGTACTATAACCGAACCAGCTCCTGCTGTTGCAATTGTCTTTAGATCAGCCCGCTCAAATGGCAAGACCAGAACGGCACTTACCCGACCATTCGCTTCAACTTGATCAATCTGTAATTTATGAACTCCAACACTGATCGGATCACGACTAATCACAACCCAACGACCATTTTCATCGGCTCTGGCTTCACCAGCTAAAATATCATCGGAGAAAACTCGAACAGCCATTCCGGGCTTAGCCACTCCGGCAAAAATCACACCGCCTTGGCGATCATAATCTACTGTTTCCAGAACCAATGAACCGGAGCTTGGTTGTCGATCAGGATCTTGCATAACCAGACTTGCCCCACCGGGAGAACCCAAAACAACAAGTGGTAGACGATCCCTATTTGGCGGGATTGAAACCAGTACTACGTTACGGGAACGAATGCTTTGGCCATCTTTTGTCGTTGTCACTAGATGCAATTCTATATCACCAACCGGCAATGGGTCAGAAATGATAATGCTCCAGCTTCCGTCAGCACCAACCTCAGCTTTAGCAATAACCTGGTCGCCAACCATAATAGTGATTGCTGAACCAGGTTCGCCAGTTCCAGCTATAATAGCGGTTCCGCCAAGATCAACACGAACTATATCAAATGCCGGAGCGGAACGCACTGCCTGCTCCTGAGTTGGCGTATCACCAGGCGTCGTTGATACTTCAGGTGTTTCGATTTTTGGTCTCGAGAACAAAAAGAAAATAGCAATTGCGGCCATGCCAGTGATCAAAGCTGCAATAATAAATCCACGTAAAGTTGACATAGAAACTCTCTAAATTTCAGTTACATTCGAAACATCAAATTAGGCGGAGCTTCGAATGTAATTTTCTTTGTTCCCCACCAATTTATCCAAAAACCGGTACTCACTTTTAGATCGATGGAGTATATTAAACTAACCTGCCTGCCGATAAAGTCAAAGCTGAAAATTATTGTGCTTTTCTTTTCCTACTCAATGTTACCTTTCTAAAACCCTAAGGCTCTCAGTATGATGCGAGTGATAAAAGCAGTAGTGAATAATCTTCGTATGAGTAAATTACACATCTTCCGTCTTGCAGGGCAAACAAAATTGTATAATTTGAGCAACTAACAATTTGACACCCTCCATTACATTAATTTGGATTCGAACATGACTGAGCTAAAATCTATCTGTATATTTTGCGGCTCCAGAGAAGGAGTAAAACCTGAATATATGGAGTTGGCTGGCAGGTTTGGTGCATTATTGGCGAAGCAAAATATTCAGCTTGTCTACGGTGGTGGCGGCATTGGTTTAATGGGAGCAGCGGCCAGTGCCTGCGCTGATGCTGGCGGTGATGTTTTGGGAATTATACCGGAGTTTTTATGTACCAAAGAAATTGCTTTTGATCGCTGCACATTGGAAATAGTTGATACCTTGCATAAGAGAAAGGCCAGAATGGCCGAAACTTCACAAGGGTTTGTAGTCTTACCGGGCGGCCTTGGTACATTAGAAGAAGTTGTTGAAGTGCTAAGCTGGGTCAACTTACAAGAACTCCAGCAAAAAGTAGTTCTGCTCGACGAAGATGGCTATTGGGATCCATTTTTTGATTTAATCCGGCATACCATTGATCAGGGATTTACCGACAAAATAGTTCTAAAGCAGGCCTTAAGAGCAAATAATTGTGAGCAAGCAATACAAATGTTGTCCTAGGGTTCAAGCTAATTTAAATAGATATGCGCACTAGCTTATTTTAGCTGGAACCGTTACGCCCTCAGACATTGTCAAAACCCTATCCATATAGGAAGTAAGCGCAAGATTATGGGTGGCAACCAATGCCGCAACCCCCTCTATACGTACCAGATCAAACAGACTTTGAAAAACTGTTGCCGAAGTATTGGGGTCAAGATTACCTGTCGGCTCGTCCGCCAACAGAACCGCCGGTTTATTTGCCAAAGCACGGGCAATAGCCACTCTTTGCTGTTCTCCACCAGACAGTTCAGAGGGTTGGTGACTGAGCCGCTTTGACAGCCCCATAACATCAAGCAGCCGTGATGCCTCCATACGAGCTTTCTTTTGCGATATGCCGGCAATTAACATTGGCATGGCAACATTATCCAAAGCTGAAAACTCCGGTAAAAGGTGATGGAATTGATAAACAAACCCAATTTTATTGCGCCGGATGCGAGTTCTTGCCCGGTCATTTAACCCAAGGCATTCGCGATCATCTATCCATACTTTACCGGAGCTTGGTTTTTCCAATAATCCGGCAGCATGCAATAAAGTTGATTTTCCAGAACCAGAAGGCCCTAACAGGCCAACGATTTCACCGGCAGAAACTTCTAAATTCACTCCGCGAAGAACGTGTAATTCTTCGGCGGCAGTGGCAAAGCTCTGTTTTATTCCCTCTATGCGTAATATAGGTTTATCGCTTTGGCTATTCATAGCGTAACGCTTCCACCGGATCCATTTTTGAAGCTCTCCACGAAGGATAAATAGTCACTAGAACCGAGGCCAAAAACCCGAATAAAGCAATAACCAATACTTCATTCCAATCAACCATGGCCGGTAATCGTGCTAACCCGTACACGTCTTCGTCAAACAACATGGTTCCCGGTGAAAAGAACCCGAACACCCATTGCACGAAGTCTTGAATAGGTTCTATGAACCAAGCAAATAAAACTCCAAGCACAACCCCAAAAAATGTCCCGAAAATACCAATCGCAGCACCAACCATTATGAAAACCCGCATGATAGAACCTTGACTGGCACCCATGGTTCGTAAAATACCGATGTCCTTGCCTTTATTTTTAACCAACATAACAAGCCCAGAAATGATGTTTAAAGCCGCAATCAACACCACCAACATCAATATCATTCGCATCATAGTGCGCTCAATTTGCAAAGCAGAAACAAAGCTGCGGTTTTTATCCAGCCAATCATCAATCAATATAGGCATGCCCGCAGCATTACGAATTAACGGCTTCATTTCCGGTGTTGAGAATGGTTCGTCGACTCGTATTTCAATGAAATCAGGCTTACCATTGCGTTTGAAAAACAAATTAGCTTGTGAAAGTGGCATATAAACAAAGTGTTGATCAAAATCGGCAAAACCCATCTTGAAAATCGCTCCAATCCGATAGGTTTTTCGTATTGGTCTGGTTCCGAACGGGGTCATGGTACCACCAGAAAAGCTCAATAACGTTAAATCATCTCCAACCATCAACCCGAATTTACGTGCCATAATAGAGCCGATTACTATTTCATCTCCGCCATTTCTACCAACTCCAAAGTTATCAATTGAACCGGATGTGATCTTGGTGGTTAATACGTCAAGGCTTTTTAATGCTTCTGGCTCAATACCAAACACCAAAGCCAACGCGCCATCATTGGCCAAAGGGGATAGTGCAGCAGCACTACCAAAAATTATTGTTCTGGTGCCTCTTATGCCAGAAACCTTACTTATTCTTTTTCGTAAGGGTTCAATTTCCTCTATCTCCACAGAACTAGTATAAACAAAAATATGCCCCTGTGCTCCGGTCATAATATCTATGATTTTGTCGCGGTAACCGTTCATCACCGACATAACAATGATCAGCACCATTACTGCCAGCATTATTCCAAAAAACGAAATTATTGTGATCAAAGACGCACCGCCGGTTGAGCGCTTCGCCCGTAAATACCTGGCCGTTAATCGACGCTCAAACAACGAAAGAGGCATCGCTCCTTTTCCTGGCTGCTTAATGGCTTTAATCATAAAACAGCCTGTGAATGTCGGCGAATAATTTCTGCAACAGCATCATCAGTGGACAATTCAACTCGCTCACCGCTGGCGCGATCTTTTACTTCTACCACGCCTTGTTTTAATCCACGCGGGCCAATGATAATCTGGTCTGGAAGGCCGATTAAATCCATTTGCGAGAATTTTGCTCCGGCACTGGACTTGGTATCGTCATACAATGGATCCAGCCCTGCGGCTTTTAATTTGCAATATACATCTTCACACGCGGCATCGGTTGCATCATCTCCCGGGCGCATGGACAAAATCCCAACATCAAATGGCGCAACAGAACGCGGCCAAATAATTCCGGCATCATCATTAAAAGCCTCGATCAACCCACCAACAATTCTTGACACGCCAATACCATAGGAGCCCATATGCACCGGAACTTCACCATTTTGCGGGTGACTTACTTTGGCTTTCATAGGTTCGGAATACTTGGTACCGAAATAAAACACCTGTCCAACCTCAATGCCGCGAGCCGATACCTTTTTATCATCAGGAATCGCTGCAAAGGCTTCTGCATCATGGACATCTTCGGTTGCAGCATAAAGTGCAGTTCTTTCGTCAACAATGCCCTGTAAATCACCATTAAAATCCACATCAAGTCCCGGAGCCGGAATTTCCAGCAAATCACGGTGACAAAACACTTCTGACTCGCCGTTCTCGGCTAGAATAATAAATTCATGCGATAAATCTCCACCAATTGGCCCGGTTTCCGCCTTCATCGGAAAAGCTTTTAATCCCATTCTGGCAAAAGTATTCAAATATGCCACAAACATCTTGTTATATGACTTGATGGCATCTTCTTCGGTAAGGTCAAACGAATACGTGTCTTTCATCAAAAACTCACGGCCACGCATCACCCCGAAACGTGGGCGTCTTTCATCGCGAAACTTCCATTGAATATGATAAAGAAGCTTCGGTAACTCTTTGTAAGATTTGCAGAAATTTCTAAAAATTGATGTAAGCATTTCCTCATTGGTCGGGCCATACAACAATTCGCGGTCATGACGATCTCTGATCCGCAACATTTCGTCACCATAATCATCATATCGCCCGCTTTCACGCCACAATTCTGCGGGTTGTATCGTTGGCATCAACATCTCTATAGCACCGGCGCGGTCTTGTTCTTCGCGGACTATTTGTTCAACTTTCTTGAGAACTCTAAAACCCAGCGGCAGCCATGAGTAAATCCCGGCGCTTTCCTGACGCATCATGCCGGCGCGCAACATTAACTGATGCGAAGCAATCGCAGCATCAGCCGGTGTTTCCTTTAAAGTTGGAAGAAAAAATTTCGAGAGTCTCATGGAAGCACTTACCTAAATTATGAATAAGTTTGATAAACCGGACTGATAGCCATTGTCTAGCGTTCAATCCTTACAGGCAAGAAAAGAGCGGTCGGAACAAGTTCCGACCGCCCAAGTTTAGTACTCCATCAAGCAAATGTCAGTGAGCGAGCAGCTCAAACTGACAACTCATGCTTGGCAGAAGCATTAAGAAAAACAACCTTAATTTAGATGTATTTTGCGAAAAATAACCAATTCACCTATTTTGTGGCAAATATACACCATTTTAGACGCATTTTAGAAATAAATTTCCAATCACGTTAAAATGAAATTATTGAACAATCCAAAACTCAAAGCAATTCTAAAGGCAATAAAAACCACAATGGTAATAATTGTTGTTGTTAGAAATTTTTTTCCAAGTTTTGATTTAACAGGTGCACCCGGTTCAGTGCCTTTAGCACTTTCTCCATCTTCCCATTGCCCTCTAATCCCAAAAGGCAATGTTACAAATAACACCACCCACCAGATTATGAAGAAAATTGCAAAGCTTGTTAATAATCCCATTTCAGCTCTCCTTTGGCTGTTGCATCAATTCAACTAGCACCCCACCAGAGTTGGCCGGATGAATAAATATAACAGGCACACCATGCGCTCCTATTCGCGGAGATCCGTTACCTAATACTTTGGCTCCGCGACTTATCATATCATCTCTGGCAATAGTAATATCTTCGACCTCAAAACAAATATGGTGTTGCCCACCAGATGGATTACGTTCCAAAAACTTAGTTATCGGAGAGTTTTCGCCCAATGGAGCAATTAGTTCCAACTGCCCATTCGGTAAATTGATAAACTTCACCCTAACACCCTGTTCTGGCAAATCGAATGCATCTTGTGCGTCTATTGCCCCATAAAGAGTAGCCCAGTTTGCTGCCTCTTTCTCCACATCCTTGGTAGCGATACCAATATGGTTGATCCGTCCAATCATGATGTTTTCCTATTCATCGGCTAAAACAATTATCTCAATATGTGGCGTTTTACCCCAAACATTTCTTGCATAACGTTTTATTTTGCGAAACACCTCTGTTTCAGCAGAATTTCGATCTTGTTGTTGTTTAGACTTGAGCTTTGACCAAGTAGAGGCCGTAAGCTCCTCGATCTCGTCAAGTACCTGGTCAAAATCATTATCATACGGATCTGGCAGACCAGATATTCTAGCCTCAGGAATTCCCCGCAATTTATTTTTAATATCTATAGCAAAACAAACAACCAACATGCCACCAAAGCCAAGATATTTGCGTTCTTTTAACGCCCCCTCGCCCTCGGCAACGATTACCTTGCCATCACGGAACAAACGCGCTGCATAGACCTCGTCAACCAAATCAGCACCAGATTGAGATAATTGAATCATATCACCATTTTTAGGCACAAAACCATGTGGTATCTGTAGTTCTTGCGCCAACTTGCCATGTTCGATCAAGTGCCGTCGCTCACCGTGTACCGGAATAGCGATTTTTGGCCTAACCCATGAATACATTTGCCGCAACTCATCACGGCACGGGTGGCCAGAAACATGAATATGTTGATCTTTCTCGGTAATTATTTCAACACCTTGCTCGGCCAAAGAATTTTGCAGCGCAAAAATTGACTTTTCGTTCCCCGGAATAACCCGTGATGAAAATAACACCGTATCTCCACGGGTAAGTTTTACATGGCGATGGGTTCCAGCGGCAATCCGTGACAAGGCCGCTCTGGGCTCGCCCTGAGAACCTGTACATAAATAAAGCACATTGGCCTTTGGCAAGCTTGAGGCTTCGTCCTCATCAATAAACGCTTTAGAATTAGCGAATAACCCCACATGACGCGCCGCCCCCATCATTCGATGCATGGAACGCCCCACCAGACAGACAGTTCGCTCATTGGCCTCGGCAGCTTCAACAGCAGACTGCATTCTTGCAACATTAGAAGCAAATGACGCTATTGCCACGGCACCTTTTTGCTCGCCAACAAGTTTGATCAGGTTTTCGCGCACACCGGCCTCTGAACCAGCCTCACCTTCGGTAAAGACATTGGTTGAGTCACAAACCATTGCCAAAACATCTTCATCACCTAATTGCTGTAACTTCTTTGCATCAGTAGCACTACCAATTAAAGGATCAGCATCAAGTTTCCAGTCACCGGTATGATAAACTGTGCCCAATTTTGTGCGAATTACCAGGCCATTTGGCTCTGGTATCGAGTGGGTTAAAGTCACCAGCTCCAGATCAAAATCACCCAAAGAAAAACGACTACCCAAGGGAACTTCATGTAATGGCACTTCATCTAGCAGCCCATATTCAGCAAGACGATCACGCACCAGATAAGCAGTAAACGGGGTGGCATATACCGGCACTTGCAAACGATGCCAAAGAGGTGCAACTGCGCCCATGTGGTCTTCATGTGCATGGGTAAGAATAATAGCCAATAAATCTTTTTTGCGCTCTTCGATAAATGTCGGATCAGGATAAATCACCTCAACACCCGGTGTTGTACTATCACCAAATGTCACCCCGAAATCAACTACGATCCATTTCTCGCGACCCTCTGGTCCAAACCCATAAAGATTAAGGTTCATACCAATTTCATTGGATCCACCTAATGGCACAAACACCAAACGATCTGTTTTCTTCGCGCTCATTTTACACCTTCATTCTGGCGGTAAATTTCCAACAACCCACGAATGGTCAAATCGCTTTCAAAGCGTTCAATTTCCTTGGATGCACCATCAAACAAGGGCGAAACACCGCCAGTGCCAATGACCGTCATCGGTTTACCAAATTCATTTTTAATCCGCCGAACCAGACCATCAATCATTTCCACATGCCCCCAAAATATTCCGGTTTGCATTGCGTTCACCGTATTTGTGCCAATGGCCTTGTCTGGCTTTTGCAATGCTATTCTTGGCAGCTTTGCCGCCGCATCATGTAATGCCTCAAGCGATAAATACATTCCGGTAGCAATTGCTCCACCGATAAAGTGATCATCGTCAGTTACCACATCAAATGTGGTTGCCGTTCCTGAATCAACCAGTAATAAGGCTCCGGAAACCAAGGTTCGTGCGCCAACAGCATTAACCAAACGATCAGCCCCTACCTCTTTTGGGTTATCAGTGCGGGCAGTAACGCTTAAATCAACACCTTCTTCACCAACTATCAGCGGCTCACAATTCAAATACCTTCTAGCCAAATTGCGTAAATGAAACAAGGACTGCGGCACAACCGTGGAAACAATACAAGCATCAAGGTCTTTTAGAGACAAATCACCCAAAGCCAATAATTGATGCAACCAGACCGCATATTCATCTGCGGTGCGTCCAGTGTCTGTTGCTGTACGCCATTGATTGCGCCATTTTTTGCCATCATGAATAGCGAATAACGCATTAGTATTGCCACAGTCTATTGCTAACAACATTAGCTCTGCTCCTCTTGGCCACTAAGGAAAATCTCACCGGCTGATATTTCAATGGCCTTACCATCTGTTTTACGCAATAGTAATGCACCGTTTTGTAACATATCCTCAAAAATACCAATTTGCCCCTGCGAAGTGCGAATAGTCTCTCCCAAGCCGTGGCAGTTTGCTAGCCATGCCTGACGTAAAGGTGCAAATCCTTGCTCTTGCCAAAGCTTTACCCGTTTTTCAAAATTCTCGATTAAACCAGGCAATAAGTCTTGTGGTTTGACGGGTTGCTCTGCCTTGCTAAAATCAGCCAAACAAACGGTTTTGCGATCCTGTATTTTAGGAGCGTGTGATAGATTAATACCGATACCGATCACCAAGATATTTTGCCCTTGCTGTTTACTTGCATGACTTTCTAGCAGAATGCCGCAAAGCTTCGCGCCATTAATCAATACATCATTTGGCCATTTTAGCGATAATTGCTCATTGGCCACAAATGGAGCTATAGTATCGATAACAGCTAATGCGGCGGCAAATCCAAGTTCGGCTAATTTTGCTGGTGGCGCAGTAAATGAATAAAGTCCACTGGCGTATAAATTACCTTTTTGCCCCAACCACGAACGGCTGAGCCGACCCCGGCCATTGGTTTGGTAATCTGCCAAAACCCAAAGCGGCAGTTCACAGTCAGAGCCAGCCAAACGCAGGCATTCGCTATTGGTGCTGTCGATCTCGGAAAAATGCCGGATCGCAGTTGGCTCAACCATTAAGAAGCAATAATGAAGCAGCGACAGTTTCTGACCATTTCATCAATGCCGGTAACAACCAAATAGCCCCGGGAAGCATCAATATGGCGCTTAACGCCACTACAGCGCCTTGACTAAATTTAACTGGCACAAATTCAGTCGCTGGCTCATCAAACCAAATTATCTTTACCAATCGCAAATAGACAAACGCACCGACCACACTAGCCACTGCGGCAAAAACCGCCAGCCATGTAAGGTTTGCATCAACTGCAGCTACGAATACAAAATATTTACCAAAGAAACCGGCAGCAGGTGGCACACCGGCCACAGAAAACAGTAATATGGTCAAAGCCAGTGCAAGTGCCGGTTTTGTCCGTGACAAACCAGCAAGGTCATCAATTTGCTCGACCATGCCCTCGGCTCTACGCATTGCCAAAATACAGGCAAATATCCCTAACGTTGAAATTAAATACAACACCATAAAGAACAATAACCCGCTCATGCCCGATATTGTGCCGGTAGCAAGCGCGATCATCGCATAACCCATATTTGCGATCGACGAATAGGCCATCAAGCGTTTGATATTCTTTTGCTGTATTGCCCCGAGATAACCAACGGTCAATGAAATAACACTAATGGCAATTATCACCTGCTGCCAATCGGCAATCATAGCCAAAAATGGCTCAAATAAAATCCGGGCAATCAATATAATTGCCGCGATCTTCGGAGCGACTGAGAAAAATGCTGTTACCGGTGTTGGAGCGCCTTCGTAAACATCTGGTGTCCACATGTGAAACGGAGCAGCCGAGACCTTAAATGCCAGCCCACACAACAAGAACACAATACCGATCATCAAGCCAATAGAGCCGCCATTTGCCACGGCTTCATAGATGCCATCGAAGCGTGTTGCGCCTGAAAATCCATATATCAATGATGCGCCATACAATAACAAACCGGAAGACAATGCACCAAGCACAAAGTATTTCAAGCCGGACTCAGATGAACGCAAACTGTCACGGTTGCTGGCCGCTAATACATAAAGCGCCAAGCTTTGCATCTCGACACCGATATAAAGCGACAACAAATCATTGGCCGAAACCATAATCATCATGCCAAGAGCCGCAAACAGATACAATATTGCAAATTCAGAGCTTAGCCGGTTTTCGGTTTTCAAATAACCATAAGCCAGTAACAAGCTAAATGCGGTGGCCAGCAAAGCAGTAAATTTACCAAACACAGCCAGATAATCCAACTTCAAAGCGCCGGCGAATAGCTCTTTTGAACCGTCATCAGGGATTTTATACAACACCAAAACAGCAGCCACTATAAGAACGACAATCGCTGCCAAATTAACCGTGGAAGTCATTTTACGACCACCAAAGGCACCGAGCAATAATAAAACCAAAGCAGATAAAACCAGAAATGCTTCCGGTGCCATCAAAGAAATACTGGATACCAGATCAGTCACCGGCTCCTCCTATTGGTGCAGCCAACGCTAACCCCGCATCTATTCGTTCAATTAATGCCTCAACAGCTGGCCCAGTAATATCAGTGACCAATGCTGGCATTAAGCCCATAACCAATGTTGCCACCACCAATGGTGCAAACACTATTACTTCCTTTTTTGTCAAATCGCTGATCCCGGCCAGTTTTTCATTGACCATTTCGCCGAATATGACTTCTCGATATAAATTCAAGGCATAAATCGCCGAAAGAATAATTCCGGTCGTTGCCCCAAATGCCACCCAAGTATTAACTTGGAATACGCCGACCAAGGTCAGTATTTCACCGATAAAGCCAGATGTTGCCGGCAATCCGACATTAGCCATAGTGAACAGCATAAAGATCGCGGCATAGATCGGCATTCGATGCACTAGCCCACCATAAGCGGCAATTTCACGGGTATGTATACGATCGTAAATTACCCCGACAATTAGAAATAAAGCCGCAGAAATTATCCCGTGGCTTAGCATTTGGAACATTGCACCTTGCAGGCCGATAAAGTTCATAGCGAACAAGCCCATGGTAACAAAGCCCATATGCGCAACCGATGAATAAGCAATCAGTTTTTTCATATCGGTTTGTCGAAACGCCACCAGTGAAGTGTAGATAATGGCGATCACCGACAAACCCAACACCATCGGAGCAAAAGTTTGTGATGCTATCGGGAACATTGGCAATGAAAACCGTATAAATCCGTAACCACCCATTTTAAGCAACACACCCGCCAATACCACAGAGCCAGCCGTAGGAGCCTGGACGTGAGCATCTGGTAGCCAAGTATGCACCGGCCACATTGGTAATTTCACTGCAAAGCTGGCGAAAAATGCCAGCCATAGCCATATTTGCAATCCGGGATCAAAATCAAAGGCCAGCAATTCCACAATGTTCGAGGTTCCGGCGATCAAAATCATGGTGATGATCGCAATCAGCATCAATAATGAACCAAGCAAGGTATATAAGAAGAATTTGAAAGAGGCGTAGACCCGGTTATCACCACCCCAAATACCAATAATAAGATACATCGGGATCAGGCCAGCTTCAAAGAACACGTAAAACATTACGATATCTAACGAGCAAAATACGCCGATCATCAGAGTTTCAAGCACCAAAAACGCAATCATATATTCGGTAACGCGTTTTTTAATCACCCCCATCGAGGCAACAAAACAAAGCGGCATCAAGAACGTCGTCAGCAACACCAGCAAAATTGAAATGCCATCGACACCCATCCGGTAATGAAAGCCGGCAAACCAGCTTACATCTTCAACCAGTTGAAAACCCGGATCTGCCGGGTTGAACTCTATCAACACCAATACCGACAAAGCAAAGGTAAACAATGAAGTTACCAAAGCTACAGCCGGTGCATTGCGTTCGACAATGTCTTTGTCGTCAGCTCGTGCAAAAACCTTAAACAAAAGCAACAATAATGCGCCAATCACCGGCGTGAATGTTGTCAGTGATAATAAATACGGTAAATCACTCACCCTAATGCCCTCCCAGACCGCGCATGAAACTCCATGTCACGAACCCGACTAATCCAATTAACATAACAAATGCATAGTGAT
>JAESTZ010000075.1 GCA_016763315.1 Robiginitomaculum sp. | reverse complement strand
TGGCTTTTGCTGGCCCTTTTTCATTTTTAACTTGCAGTTTTCTGCGGAATAGTCATATTCCGTTTTCCTGTCAGCAATGCTGGTAAGGGCGATTAGCTCAGTTGGTAGAGCGCCATGTTTACACCGTGGATGTCGGGAGTTCGAGCCTCTCATCGCCCACCATTTCTCTATTTCTTGTGCAAATAGCCGGTAAGGTAGTTTTTTGTGTTCAAGGATGGTGTTTTGACAGCATGAAATGTACGTAGAAAATATGAGCCTTCGGACGGTTTGCTTAAAGGTCGGTCTACTTAAAAACTAGAAACTTCAAAGGGTTGCAGGAAACACAAGCAGGTGTTTGACCAACTTATCAAATCGCACTTTGAATGGCTCAATTCTCCCGCCAATCTACCGAAAGGGTGGTTACCCACTGACACAAAATGAAACTTTGTTGACTTGCTCTTGGTACCTGTTGGTCGGTTCATCGATTCAGGTGTTTGGGGGAGGTTTTACCAATTATCGCGTTGCATCCCCTAGCTGTTTGCTTAAGCCGTTGGCAAACTTTTCCCCTTTATTTTTGATAATCTATAAATCGTCTACGTAGAGGTGTATAGATACCAAATATACCAAAATTTGCGACAAAATCACCAATAAAAGATACGTAAAGTCCGTGGACTTATTGTCCTCTTATCAGATCAAATGGATAGATGGATTCGGATAGTTTATCAAATATCAAGTTGGCTTTTGGTTCTCGTTTGCGTGAATTTAGAAATAAGCTCTGCTTATCGCAAGAAGGCCTTGCTTTGGCGTGTGAGTTAGACCGGACCTATATTGGCGGTGTTGAACGTGGCGAACGTAATATTAGTTTAATCAACATCGTACGTATTGCACGTGCGCTTGATGTCCCCCCTGAAAAATTATTGGAGGGGGTAAAGTGATGATAACTTCACCATATGTGGATTGCGATGAGTCTGAATGGCTAAGTATCACCAAAAAACTCGTAGACGATTTTCCCCTAGATAACGATTTAATCGTAAAAGTTGTTCATGATGCGTGGGATGACATTTATACATCGAGTTTCGGAGATGATAGTATCAAAATTGGTTCCGATATTTTTCTACCCGCGCAGGCAACTGGCGTCATTTTAGAAAAGCTTATTGCTGTTCGACTGCACAATATCTGTTCAAATTGGCGAGGTGGAGAGACAAAAACTGAAAAAGACATTGTTCGGAAAGATGATAATTATTTCTCATTCGAGATTAAAACGTCATCCAGCAATACAGGTCTTTACGGCAATAGGAGCACAGGCCACCGGTCAGCCAATAGAAGTAAACATCGTTCTGGCTACTATTTAGTAATAAACTACAAGTTGCCAAAAGAAGATGACAAATCAAATGAGATTAAGAAAATCCGGTTTGGGTGGATAGACGATGATGATTGGAAAGGGCAAGCAAAGTCCACTGGACAGCAAGCGTCTATTGGGGCTGCATTAGCCCGCTTGAAGCTTATAATCATTTTCCCGAGGACTTAATTCATCAAATAGGCTTTTTTGGCTTTTTTCCAAAATAATCTGTTCTCTGACTTTTTTGATGCGATCAATGGCTATTTCTAGATATTGAGGCTCTATATCGATTCCGACGGCTTCTCTTCCTGTTCTGATGGCCGCTTCCAAAGTAGAACCTGATCCCAAAAAGGGATCTAATACAATATCTCCTGTGTTGCTGGATGCCAGAATAATTCGCTTTACTAATTCAATTGGGAATTGTGCAGGATGTGCAGTTCGTTCTTTAGAAGAACGATTCTTACCTGAGGTTACCTTTGCAATTTGCCAGACATCAGTTGGGTTCTTGCCAAGTGGATTGCACTTTAACTTTCCGTTTTTCTTTTGATTTGGGTACTTGACGTTCGGATCTCGAACATCATCCAAGTTAAATGTATAGTTTTCGGAGTCTTTCACATACCAAAGAAATTTTTCATTTCTTGGGGAAAAAAACAAACGCCCCGCGACACCAGCGGCATAATTCCAAATTACTTCTTGAATCAGAAAAAATGGAACATGCTGCCATATGAGGTATGGAAGCGGTATTGCTTTAGCTTTTCCATCGAGAGGAATATATCCCAAATTTAGCCAAAATGCCCCGTTCTCTGACGTAATTCGATGGATTTTACTAATCCACTCGGAAGACCAAGTTACATAGTCATCTGTCTTTAATATTTTTTCATATTCCTTACCTATATTATAGGGAGGAGATGTTACTGTTAGAGGTATTGATGCAGGGTCAACCTTGTCTAGCAAATGCAAACAATCTCCAGAGTAAATCAGAATATCTTCATCCTCGTAGTATGGAATTCCTAGTTTTTCTTTAAGTTCTTGTAGCGACATCTAAACGGAATCCTTTACTTTGATTGGTACGTAAAGTCATCATCTAGGGATTCAGTTTCAATGTCAATAAGATTGAAGATAAAGCGCTAGATTCAATCTCTGTCGTGCCCATATTTCTAGAAGCGACGTTTAACTAATCAAATCGTTATTCTTTAAGGTCTACTTTCTTGTCCTCAAAACCTTCAAACGCGTGTTCGAGCCTCTCATCGCCCACCATTTTTACTAGGTTTCAACCCTGCCTAACAGCAGCCTTGTGACGGTTTTTTATTATTGCCTCGTATAAATACCGAACATCACCTTGGATTCTGTTTGTGTTTTTTTGGCTGGCTCCTAAACTGGTTTAGTGTCATAACCAGCACAAATTATATTGCTCGTGAGTTTTGCTATGTCCAATCTTGTTGAATATATACCTATTTTGACCACAATCGGGGCGGTGTTTTTCGCTCGCGAGATTTTACTGCATTACCGAAGAAGTAAAACCACTTATTTGATGTGGTGGACTATTGGTGTGATTGCTTTTGGCCTGGGAACATTGACCGAAAGTGTCAATGTGTTATTTGGCTGGAGTGAGTTAAACACCAAATTCTGGTATATTGTCGGAGCCTTGCTTGGCGGTTTTCCATTGGCGCAAGGTTCGGTTTATTTGTTGATGAACCGAAAATTTGCTCATGCTACAACTATATTGATTGTATCGACTATTGTTATTGCGGCAGTTTGCGTAATGCTCTCGCCTATAGCTCTTCCCATCGGGTTTGAAGATAAGTTAACTGGTCGGGTGTTCGAGTGGCAGTGGATTAGATTATTTTCCATACCGATCAATATTTATGCAATGATTTTCTTGGTTGGCGGAGCAATTTATTCAGCTTTGAAGTATTATGCTTTATCCGATCATCAAGCCCGGTTTAAGGGGAATGTGTTTATTGCTATTGGAGCTTTATTGCCCGGTATTGGCGGAACATTCACCCGTATGGGTCATGTAGAAGTGCTGTATGTAACTGAACTCATTGGCCTATTTTTGATCTATGTAGGATATAAAATAATCAAAACCAATAATCAGCAAAACAAGACTGATTCTACGCAAAGTTAATCACCTGCATCTGACTATGTAGTTTATGATCATGATTCTAGGCCGTGTTGACATTCATGTCTCTGGCTTAAGAAAATGGTTCAGATGATGAAAGACATTATAAAGCAAGAAACTGATATTGATCAGACCAGTGGCACTGAAATTGATTCAGTTGCGCTGGAAGATCTCTGTCGTTCTTTATCAAATAATGATCCCCAAGCAGCAAAGATTGCTCTAGCCAGTTTGCACGCCGCCGATGCTTCCGATGTTATAGAACAATTATCCAATGACCAGTTACGTCAGTTGGCCAGTTTCGCACCAGATGTTTTTACTGGTGAAATTCTGGCTGAATTGTCAGATCCGGTATTGGAAAAAATTGTTGAAATTCTTGATGCCAAGACAGTTGCCGATGCCATTGGGGCGTTGGAATCAGATGATGCTATACAGGTGGTCGAGGAACTGGAGGCTGAATTTCGTGATGAGGTTCTAAAGTCGGTAAATCCAAAAGAACGCCAAGCCCTTGAAACATCTTTAGCCTTTGAGCCAGACAGCGTCGGGCGATTGATGCAACGTGAATTCGTTGCTGTTCCGGCCTTTTTTAATGTCGAGCAGGCGATAAACAATATACGCCAGTCTGATGATACTACGATGCCGGATACGTTTTACGAAGTTTATGTTGTTGACCCGTCTTATCATGTTGTCGGTTTGGTTGCTCTGCCGGTTTTATTACGAGCAAAAAGCAACACGCCGCTTAGTGAATTAATGTCGCCGGTGCAAATTGCCGTAACACAACAAACCGATAAAGAGGATGCCGCCTATATGTTTGAAAAATATGACCTTCCTTCTGCTCCGGTTACCGATCAAAGCGGTCGTTTGGTCGGCATGATAACCATAGATGATATGGTTGAGGTAATGCATGACGAACATACTGAAGACTTATTGTCTTTGGCCGGTGTCAACGAGGCTGGCTTAGGCGATACAGTCAAAGATGTGGTTCTAAGTCGCGCTCCATGGCTGATAGTAAATCTGGCTACGGCTGTTTTGACCTCTATGGTTATTTCTATTTTCGACGCCTCAATGGAGAAAATCATTGCTTTGGCAGTACTGATGCCTATCGTTGCTTCAATGGGCGGAAATGCAGCTACTCAGGGACTTACAGTGGCGGTAAGGGCGTTGGCATTGCGTGAAATCACCAAAGCTAATGCCGGCAGGATAATTGTTCGCGAAATGGTTGCCGGGCTGGTGCATGGCCTTATCTTTGCCATTATCATGGGCTTGGTTACATTTGTATGGTTCAAGTCGTTACCATTGGCGTTAATTCTTGCTTCTGCTATGGTAATAAATCATTTGGTTGCTGGTTTTGCCGGAATTTTGGTGCCGCTTGGATTGAAACGCCTTGGAGCAGACCCTGCAGTGGCTTCGAGTGTATTTGTTACAACAGTAACTGATATTGTTGGTTTTTTTGTGTTTTTAGGATTGGCAGCATTAGTTCTTGTTAGTTGAGGAGTTTTTAAAAGTGCGTTTTTATTTTGCGATACTATTGTTTTTATTTCCAACGCTTAGCTTTGCGCAAACATGGCGCGAAGGCTCGCCAATGGAAACTGCCAGAGCTGCTTTATCTGTAGTGGAAATGGATGGTAAAATTTATGCTATCGGTGGTGCCGGAAGATTAGCGCCAATGAGTGCTTCTGAACGATACAATCCTGTTGCTAAGGTTTGGCGCAGCCTGCCGGATTTGCCCGTAGGTCTGGAGCAGTTCGGGCTGGCAGCGTTAGATGGAGTCTTGTACGCGGCAGGTGGCTATCCTGCAGGTGGCAAAGGTCTTGCCGGTAACGAAATGTGGAAGTTTGACGAGATTAGCGGTGAGTGGCAACCGGCTCCGGCAATGCCTGGAAACAGAGCGGCATTTGCCATGGTTGCTGGGGCTGGAAAGCTGTTCACTATTGGTGGTTCTGGTGACATTTCCGGTCAAATGGCGGTTTTCAATCCGGCTGAAAATATCTGGCAACTTATAGAAGGTGGGCCTGCTGCTAGAAGGGCTGCTACGGCCGATATTGTTGACGGTAATATTTATTTGATCGCCGGCGGGTTTTCTGGCGCGCCAACTGGCGAGGTGGACATATATAATATCGAGACAGGAGTTTGGAGCAAAGGGGCACCATTACCAATTCCGCGCTCGGGTCATGCAACTGCTGTTTTTGCTGGGAAAATTCATGTTATGGGTGGTAGAGGTGGCGGTCGCGGGCAGACCTTGAAGGATTATTGGATCTATGATCCGCAAACTGATCAATGGTCAAGGCATGGTGATATGATTGCGCCACGAACCGGAGCTGGTGCAACTGTTTTGGGTGTTGATCTGTATGTAATTGGTGGCGGTTCCGGTGGCGGGTTTTATGCCAGTTTTACTTCAATGAATTCAGTTGAAATACTACGGTTACAGCCGGAGTTATGAATTTCGGCCTATAGCTTGCAAGGACAGGAAGGGAAACAACCAAACTGTTTCGTTGTGAGACTGAATTATGACAAAAAACACTATAATTTCCGATGCAGGACTGAAGCTGGTAAAGGCTTTTGAAGGATTTCGGGCTTTAGCAACACTTCTGCCTAATGGGGTGTGGGTGATTGGTTATGGTCATACTGTTTCAGCTAAAAAGGGCGCAGTTGTATCAGAATCGGACGCAGAAGATTTATTGATCTGGGATATGGGCAATTTGGCTGTGAAAGTTTCCAGTTGTATTTTTGCTCCGGTTTCACAATCGCAAATGGACGCTTTATTGTCTTTGGCTTTTAATATTGGGATTGATAATTTCACTAATTCCGAAGTTGTGCGTTTCATTAATGAGGGAAAATTATTAAGTGCTGCATCTGCGTTTGATGCCTGGCGCAAAGCAAGCCTTGGTGGGCGAGAAATTATAATTGATGCGCTGGTGCGTCGCCGGACAGCTGAAAAAGCATTGTTCCTGAATGTGGAAGAGGGGGTTGTATTAGCACCTAGCTCGATTTTGCATACCAGGAAGGATTCAGAGTTGGAATGCAAAATCACCGAAGATGCAAAACAACAAGCAGCCGAAGAAGTTGTAGAAGAAATTGCGATTGATTTGTCAAATTCTGCGGCACTTGGTTCTTTGCTGACCGAAAATAGCGCCATGGAAGAAGTAATTCCTGTTTTTACTGCTTCTAATGAAGAAAAAGAATATGATTATCATTTTTCTGATGATGACCAAGAAGAGGTAGCTAACGCAAATGATCCACAATCAACCGGCAAGTTAGAAGAAGATGAATTAAAGGCTACTGGTACTGATGAGCTGGTTCCCATTGGTGATGTATTCCAACCTGAAAAGAAAAATGATCCGGTTGGTGAACTTGCCGAGCAAATTTCCGGAAGAATAGCGCAAATAGCCATTAATGTACCCGCTACAGCTACCGAAGATTTAGCCAAGGAAATTCATGAACCGCAAAGTTCTGATTTGCCGGCTGCTGACGAAATAAAAACTGAACCTTCCGCTGATGATATTCCGCCAATGCCGGAAGTGGAGGCCGTTGCAGAAGAAACTACAGAAGAAACTACAGAAGAAATTACCAGTGATGATCTGTCTGATGAAAACATTGCTCTGGAAGAAGATAATCTGGAAAATGTGTTAGTTCTGGATCAGGTAAGCCAACCGCAAGAGGATATTCCGCCATTTGCCGATTATGATGAGCTAGTGCCTGAAAATTTAACAAACGAGTTGCCGGTTCAAAATGAGCAACCGTTTGAAGTGCTGGAAAAACGAAATTCCATTATATTTGTTTTAATGGGAATTGCCGGGTTGATTTTAATTACTGCTGGTGTTTTTGGAACTCAAAAAGCAGGCCTTATCGTTACTTTAAGCGATATGGTAAAGGGTCCCGGTTTGGCCGGAATTGGTATTCTACTGACGTTGGTTGCGGTATATTTTCTGCTTACAAAGCCTAAGAAATAATCCCTTGAATTATTTATCTGCTGAGGCGCAAATTGGTTATGTCACCAGCTATCTTGGCAAAAGCGGCAATTAGTTGCGCCTGATTTTCGGCATCAAAATACATATCAGGCTCGGTGGCGCAATCTTCTAACATTTGCTCGGTATTGTTGTTGTTTACCTCAAAGGCGATAGTGTAGATATATATGTCCTTGTTCTTTATTCTTTGGCATAAAGTTTCAGTTGCATTGTCACCTTGATTGCTGGACGTGCCGGTGGTTTCGTGAGGAATATTATTTGGCCAATCCCATTCAACTGTATTGGCGCCATCAGTCATCAAAATAATGATTTTTGTCCAGTCCTCGTCATTATACGACACACCTTCGCGTAATGGTTTCTTTTTGGACAATACCCGCCATGCCCAAGCCAGGCCTTCGGGTACATAGGTCCAGTTTTGCGCCTCCATTTGATCTATTGTTTGCAATAATAATTGTCGATCATTGGTAAGAGGAATTAATGCTTGTTCGGGGCAGCCATTGCCGGGTAGAGCGATGAACTTTTTGGCATTGGTATTTGGATTGCTGTCTCTTGTGTCATGTGGTGGTTTGCGGGGCGCAATACATCCATGCCATGAATTAGCTCCAACCAGATTAAATTTCATCCAGTTTTTATTTTTATAACTAGTCGGCAATCGTACCATATAGTTAAACGGAACCACGCCAATTTTGACATTATCCTCGGCAGATCCTTCAGGGAGTAATTTTTCAACAAGGTCACTGGCTGCTTCTCGTAAAGTACCGATTTTACCATTCCAGCCCATTGAGCCGGTATTATCCAAAGCCAGTACCAGTTCTACTTTGGATGCAGAATATAACACCTCGGCAAAAGTCTTGACTTTAATCGTGTCAAATCCTGCTAGACTGGCAATAGTAGTTGCAATTTCTGTTGATACTTCCACTCTGACGCCGATGCCTCCTTCAAGTTCGGTGGCGGTAATTGTATGATCTAGGCCAAAGCTTTGTCCTTGCATATTGGCATTAAAAAAATCACTGGCTCTGGTGGTAAGGTTTTGCAAACTGGTGTCAGGGTCACGAGCAATAGACAAGGCGGCGGCATCAGCGGCGTTTTGTAAACTTGTCTTGGCACTTTGTGATCTGGAAAAATCATAGGCAACTCCGGTAAGTGTAATGACCGCTAGCAAAGTGATTGCAAAAAGTATTGCAGTGCTGCCAGATTGATCATTAACAAACTTGCGAAAATAACTTGCTATTTTTTTATCTATATTGGACATGGCTCATATTCCACCATTTATTTTGATATTCATTATCGCTGCCGGGAATTAAAATGCCGCTGATAAACCTCGTTAATGATGTGTTTCAGTAATCATTAAAATTCTTGTTCTTGAAACCTGTAGCGCAGCAATGTACAGGTGAATGATGATGAAAAATTCCGCACCAAGTTTTGATTTTCAGCTCGGCGAAACTGCCGATATGATCCGTGATACTGTTTGTAACTTTGCTTCTGACTGCATCGCTCCTAGAGCCGAAGGTATTGATAAAAGCAATACTTTTCCGCGTGATTTGTGGCCGCAAATGGGGGCATTGGGGCTGTTGGTTATTACAGTTGATGAAGAAGATGGCGGCTCCGGCCTTGGTTATCTTGAACATGTGTTGGCTATGGAAGAAATAAGTCGGGCTTCGGCCTCGGTAGGGTTGTCCTATGGGGCGCACTCTAATTTGTGTGTAAATCAGATCCGCCGTTGGGCTACACCGGAACAAAAGGCGAGATATTTACCAAAATTGATTTCCGGAGAACACGTAGGTGCATTGGCTATGTCGGAAACCGGAGCGGGATCAGACGTGGTCTCTATGCGGCTAAAAGCTGAAAAAAAAGGCGATGTTTACGTCCTTAACGGTAATAAAATGTGGATCACCAACGGTCCCGAAGCCGAAGTGCTGGTGGTCTATGCCAAAACCGATGCAAAGGCCGGCTCTAGAGGTATCACTGCGTTTCTTATTGAAAAAGGCATGAAGGGTTTCTCCACGGCTCAAAAGCTGGACAAACTTGGCATGCGCGGCTCGGATACTTGCGAGTTGGTGTTTGAAGATTGTGAAGTACCAGAAGAAAACATAATGGGGCCGCTTGGTGGTGGCGTTGGTGTTTTAATGTCGGGGCTTGATTATGAGCGCACTGTGCTGGCGGCTGGTTCAATCGGAATAATGCAAGCCTGTATGGATATTGTGCTTCCGTATGTTCATGACCGCAAGCAATTTGGCAAAGCGATTGGCGAGTTTCAGTTAATGCAGGGCAAGCTGGCCGATATGTATGTTAAAATGAATGCAACGCGGGCTTATGTTTATGCGGTGGCAAAGTCTTGTGATGCTGGTAAAACTACGCGCAAAGATGCTGCCGGAGCTATTTTGTATGCCGCCGAAGCCGGTACATGGATGGCGTTGGAGGCAATACAGGTATTAGGCGGGAACGGTTATATCAATGAATACCCTACGGGGCGTTTGTTACGTGATGCAAAATTATACGAGATCGGTGCCGGGACTTCGGAAATTCGCCGCTGGTTGATAGGCCGTGAATTATTTGCTGAAAGCGGTTGAGTTATTTCATAGGCTGTTTTGCAAAGTAACCGTTGCTATTAGCCCGCCTTGTTCAGCATTAGTTAAAGTTAGCTCTCCGCCATGGCTGTTGATGATTGATCTGGCGATGGACAGACCTAATCCTGCTCCACCGGTTTCTCTATTGCGCGAAGTTTCTAATCGGGTGAATGGCTCAAAAACCCTTTCAAGGTCAGCTTCAGCGATCCCTTGCCCTTTATCTATTATTTGTATGATAGTTTTAGTATTGGTTTTGTTTATGCTTATTTCTGCCTGATTGCCGTAACGCACTGCATTTTCAATTAAATTACGGATAGCCCGTTTTATTGCCAGAGGACGAATTACTATCATAATAGGGGCGGTGGTTGATAACTCTACTGTTTGCCCGAACTTTTGGAATTCCTCGACCAGATCATTAACCAAAGCACCAAGGTCGGTTTGCAGACTAGGTTCATCAATTGCATCGGCTCTGGCAAACTCTAGACTAGCTTCGGCCATTTGTTTCATTTCTTCGATTGAGTTGATCAAGTGCGCCCGCAAAGTTTCATCTTCCAATTCTTCAACCCGCAAGCGCATAGAAGTCAACGGAGTGCGTAAGTCATGGGACATTGCGGCTAACATCTGGGTGCGGTCACGGACAAACCGGCTAATCCTGTCCCCCATCTGGTTAAAGGCTCGTAAGGCAACTCTGGTTTCTTTTGGTCCAGCCTCACGTAATGGATCAAGCTTTTCGCCTCGTCCCAACCGGTCAGCGGCTATTGCAAGAGTGCGCAAAGATCTAGTTTCCAAATTAACGACGATAATAACCACTAGTATTAGTAATACCGCACTAGCCATAAGCGGTATGAAATCCTGCCATTTAAATGCTATCACTGAATTATGGCGAATGTCGGCGTTTAACCATCTTCCATCGACCAGTTTTACAGAAACTCCGCGAATATTTGAAGCCGGTGTTGCGGATAAATTATCTGGCATAAAAAACGAAAAAGATGAAACTGGGAGATCATTACGGGTTTCTATAAATTCTTTATCAAACAAAATGTTAGGTTTATCTATTTTGTGAATTCGAATGTTTTCGATTGTTGAACCGGAGTGCACTTCAAGTGCTTTTTCCAGTTTTTCTTTTATTACTTCTTTATTATGAACTATGATTCTAGGTGCACGCAATTCAATAAACCGGCGATCAACATCAACCCGTAAGCTTAGCTCTTTATTCGATGATTTAATTACAGCATCAGGCCAGCTTCCCGGCTCTACATTTTCTAGAATTCTGGCAATGGAAATTGCTTGCGAGGCGGTACCTTTTTCAACAGCGCGTAACACGTCTTGTCTGCGATCATATTCCTGAAACAACATAAAGCCCACTTGTACGACTAATAACGAGGCTAATAGCCAGAATATCAACCGTCCGGCCAAACTTTGGGGAAATAATACTCTCATAACATTTTCACTTCGGCGCAAAGTTTATAACCATCACCCCAAACAGTCTGGATCAACAAGGGGTTATTGCGATCTTGTTCAATTTTGCCGCGTAATCGCGATATTTGATTGTCGATAGCGCGTTCGAAGGCTCGTGCGTCTCGACCATGGCAAATGTCCAGTAACTGATCGCGGCTTAATACAGTGTTCGCCCGCTCCAAGAGTGCACTTAGCACCTTATACTCGCCGCTGGACAGTTTTTGTTTTGTTTCGTCTGCGGCAATAAGAACTCTACCGCTGGAGAACAGTTTCCACTGATCAAAACGCCAGCCTTTTACGTGATTGCTGGATAATTTGTTTTGCTGCGCATTGTTTGAACGCCGTAAAACAGCGCGTATCCGTGCCAATAATTCACGAGGGTTAAACGGCTTTACCAGATAATCATCAGCCCCGACTTCAAGGCCGACAATACGATCGGTTTCACCGGCCATTGCGGTAAGCAGGATCACCGGCGGGCCATCATTTTGATAGTTGTTACGACATAGTGTCAGCCCGTCATCGCCGGGCATCATTATGTCCAATACTATTAGGTCAAAATCACCGCTACGCAAGCATTGCTTCATTTGTGTTCCATCTGCGGCAGAACTAACCCTAAACCCGTGCCGCTTAAGATAGCGCGCTACGAGGTCACGAATGTCGCGGTGATCATCAACAACTAAAATATGCGGCTCGGTTTTCATAACTCCAGTATAGTCGTAAAACCTGTATGGGTGAACGTGAAAAACTGTCCACATTATCGCAATAAAGTCGGCGCGGTTACATTTTGCGACAATTCAGCCGGTACTTGCGACAAAGTTAGCCATGCAAGCTTATGAGATAGGGCTATTCTGCGGTTATTGAAATTAGCAAGGAGAACAATCATGAAACTTACAACAACACTATTCGGAGCTTCTGTCTTGGCGATTTTATTCGCTGGCGCAGCATTGGCTGAAGACAAGAAAGAAATCAAAGAAAAGCGCTGTGAAATAAAAGTAGTCGATGGCGAGGTGACAAAAAAAGGCGATTGTGATGGCGTTGGTTCGATGGAAATTACCGGAACTAATGGCAAAATAATGAGACTTTTATCCGGAATTGGAGGCAATAAAGGTAAGGTAAAGTTTATGGTTCATTCTGGTGATAGTCCAATTATGGCGAAAAGTTTTTTCTTGAAAGACGGGAATAGCTTTAATTTCGATGGCGGAAGTCTTGCCGGATTGTCTGCTTTGACCAATCTTGACGGATTTTTCGGACATAACATGGAATGGGATACCAATGATGATGGCGAAGTTTCAAAAGATGAAATTAAGGCCGCCAAAGCCAAAGAAATGTCAAAATACGATAAAAACCGTAATCGCTCCTTGAGTCTTTCTGAATATGAAAACCTGTGGATGGCAAAACAACGCAATAGAATGGTTGATCAGTTTCAGGATCTGGACGAAGACGGTGATGGCAAAGTAACTGAAAAAGAATTTGCGGCTAAAGCTAATAACCGGGCTATCCGCCATATTAAAATCAAGAAAATCATCAATATAGACGAAGAAAAATAACTTCCGAATACAGCGATATATCTTTACTCCCGGTTGCCGTTGTTGGTGCTTTGCACTCGATAAAACCGTCATGGCTAAAAAGTCATGGCGGTTTTATTGGTTTTGGTCTTTACTGTAAAAAAACAAAACCATCTGGGAAATTAATTATGAGCCATACAAAATCCGATATTGAGCTCGCTAGAGCTGCTGATATGCAGCCAATTACCAAGATTGCAGAGAAGTTGGAAATACCGGCCAGTGCCGTAACCGCTTATGGCAATGACAAGGCGAAAATTTCCTTGTCATGGGTTGCTCAACAAGAAGATAAGCAAGACGGCAAATTGATTTTGGTAACGGCTATTTCCCCTACTGCGGCGGGTGAGGGCAAGACCACAACTTTGATCGGTCTTGGTGATGGCCTCAACAAAATCGGCAAAAAGACTATGATGTGTCTGCGCGAGCCATCGCTTGGCCCTTGTTTTGGCATGAAGGGCGGTGCTGCTGGCGGCGGTTATGCTCAAGTGGTGCCGATGGAGGAGATAAACTTACATTTTACCGGCGATTTTCATGCCATTGGTGCGGCCAATAATTTACTGGCGGCGATGATAGATAATCATATTTATTGGGGTAATGATCTGGATATAGACTTGCGAAAAATTTCTTGGCGGCGCGGTTTGGATATGAATGACCGATCGTTACGAGAAGTGGTGACTTCGCTTGGCTCGCCGGTAAATGGTTTTCCCCGTCAAGGTGGCTTTGACATTACTGTGGCTTCCGAAGTGATGGCGGTTTTTTGTTTAGCTGAGAACTTAAAGGACTTGCAAAAGCGTCTGGGCGAGATGGTGGTAGCAGAAACCAGATCCGGCAAGCTAGTTTTAGCCAAAGACATCAAGGCTGATGGGCCAATGACTGTATTGCTCAAAGACGCATTCGCCCCTAATTTAGTACAAACACTGGAAAACAATCCGGTGTTTATTCACGGCGGGCCATTTGCCAATATCGCCCATGGTTGTAACTCGGCTATTGCCACTAAAACCGCCTTAAAGCTGGCTGATTATGTTGTGACCGAGGCCGGGTTCGGGGCTGATCTTGGTGCCGAAAAGTTTCTAGACATTAAGTGCCGCAAAGCAGGATTGCGCCCTGATGCTGTGGTGTTGGTTGCAACCATCAAAGCCTTAAAAATGAATGGCGGTAAAGCCAAGGATCAGTTAGCAGAAGAAGACGTGGCGGCGGTTAAATCTGGCTGTGAAAACTTGCAGCGCCATATTGAAAACATTCGCAAATTTGGTCTGCCGGTGGTGATAGCAATTAACCGTTTTCATGCTGATACTGATGCTGAATTATCGGCATTACAAGAATTTTGCCAAACCTTGGGCGTTGAAGCTATCGAGGCTAATCATTGGGCAGAAGGCTCGGCAGGAACGCAAGAGCTGGCGCAAAAAACTGTTGAGCTTATCGAAAAAAATCAAGCCAATTTCGCGCCGCTATATTCTGATGAGCAAAGCTTGATCGCAAAGATTGAAACTATCGCCACCGAGATATATCGCGCTGGTTCGGTTTCCATGGATGCTAAGGTTAAAAAGCAATTAGCCGCGTGGGAAGATGCTGGCTTTGGACATTTACCAGTGTGCATTGCCAAAACTCAATATTCGTTTTCGACCGATCCGACTTTGATCGGTGCGCCAACGGGTCATGATTTGGCGGTACGTGAAGTGCGCCTTTCTGCTGGTGCTGGCTTCATTGTCGTAGTTTGTGGTGCGGTGATGACCATGCCCGGATTACCGCGAGTACCAGCCGCAGAAAAGATTAGGCTAAATGATGATGGTCTGGTTGAGGGTCTGTTTTAATTGCCATTGTCATACTCAGAATAAGTCTGGGTATGACAATGGTAGGAATTGCAACGATGGATTTGCCATAGCCACGTCTCGTCATGCCGGCCTTTTCTAATGTCCTACCGCTTCGCTACTTGAGGACTTGAGCCGGTATCCATCCTTGTAAGGGGATCAAGGTGAATGGTGAAAATGATCAGCCGGTCATTGCCGGACGGGGTTCAAACCCCGTCTGGCATTGTTGGGTATTCTTAATTACAATTATTTAAGCCCCCTCAATCCAGCCTTCTCCCCAGCGGGGAGCAGGAATCCGCCTCGTGGTGTTTTGAAGAAGAGCAATAACATTTCCGCTGCGCCCCTTCTCCCATAGGGAGAAGGTCGGGATTAGGGGCTGGATGTTGGTTGCTTTGCGCTAAGTGCAAACAAGGGTCAGGTGACCCTTAGAGGATAACCCTTAATTAGCAATCATTGGCAAAGAGGTTATCTGAGCCAAGGGCTAATTGCCAAAGATTGCACCCTTATTTGACCCTTATTCACCCTTGTTAGCAATCAGCCGGCGGGGATAAGTTTCAAACGCACCCATCACTAACACAACTGCTATAATGGTGTTGCAGCAGATCATAAACTATCTGTTTGCGGCTGTTTGACATGGTGAATATACGATAAGCTCAGTAAAACATGGGTTTTGTAAGCGGTTGTTCTTGGTGAACGCATCTACCCACCGTGAAGCTGGTATCATTTTTTCTTAACTTTTGCTTAGATATCCGTTGGGAAAACCATGAAAATGAGAGAATTTGTTTTTATTGACTATTATGAGATTGAAATTTTTACAGATTTTATGACAGAATATTCACGGCAGTATAAACATTGCGTGATCCGGTAATCTTTTACTGGTAAATTTTATTTCGTCTGCTTTATATTGTCATTCTTCAATATGAGGCAGGATTATGATCCGGATAGCAAAACCTTGGCAGTTAAAAGAAAGTCAAACCACACCTGAGCGGTTATATCTGAACCGCCGTCATATCATTGGCGGGCTTGGTTTGGCCGCCAGTTTGGTTGGTGGATCGGCATTGGCAAAGAGTAAGCCGCAATCCACACGAGAGACGCTGGCTTTCAAGAAATCCGATTATACTATTGCGGATCCACTTACACCAGAAAATCTGGTTACCAGTTATAATAACTTCTACGAGTTCGGCACTGATAAAAGTGATCCTGCCAAGTATGCTCATTCATTGGTCACTGATCCGTGGACAATTACCGTTGAGGGTGAGGCGGCAAAAACCGGAAAACTTGCCATTGAAGATTTGATCCGCCAAGACGAGTTGGAAGAGCGGGTATACCGTTTGCGATGTGTGGAGGGCTGGTCAATGGTGATCCCTTGGGTGGGAGTGCCATTGCGCAAAATTCTGGCGCGGCTCGAGCCAAATTCCAATGCTCGTTATGTGCAATTTGTAACCAAGTTCAATAAGTCGCAAATGCGCGGAACAAGGTGGCCGGTTCTGGACTGGCCTTATGTGGAAGGGTTGCGCATGGACGAGGCAATGAACGATCTTACGTTCTTGGCTACCGGGTTATATGGTCGTGAATTACCCAACCAAAATGGCGCACCTTTGCGGTTGGTTGTACCGTGGAAATACGGTTTCAAGTCGATTAAATCTATTGTGAAGATTAGATTTCTTAAAAAACAACCGGCAACTTCTTGGGAAAAATCTGCGCCAAAGGAATACGGGTTTTACTCTAATGTAAATCCGAATGTTGACCATCCGCGTTGGAGTCAGGCATCGGAACGGGTGATCGGCGGCGGCAGCTTTTCGTCATTGTTTAACCGCCGTGAAACAGAAGTTTTTAATGGTTATGGCGATGCCGTTGCCGAGCTTTATCGCGGTATGGATTTGAAACGAAATTATTGATGTCCAAGTCCAGGTTGCGTTGGTTAAAACTGTTGCTGTTTATTGCTTTGTCCTTGCCATTTCTTTGGCTTCTTTGGCAATGGAGTTTGCTGTTTACCGGCAAAATCAGCTCATTAGGTGCTAACCCTATTGAGGCCACTAACCGGTTCTTGGGAGATACTTCCTTGCGAGTATTACTGCTTTCATTGGCGGTAACTCCCTTGCGTCAAATGTTGCGAATGCCGTGGCTGACAAAATTGCGGCGAATGGTTGGTCTGTTTGCGTTCTTTTACATAAGCCTGCATTTGTTATCTTATTTTGGAATGGATTTATTGTTTTCGCTCTCGGCATTGCTGAAAGACATAGCTAAACGCACTTATATCACTCTTGGAATGATAGGTTTTGTTTTGTTGATTCCGTTGGCTCTGACTTCAACCAAGGCAATGCTCAGGCGATTAGGGCCAAAGCGATGGTCGAGGCTGCATAAGCTGGTCTATATCAGTGCTATATTGGGTGTGCTGCATTACTTCTTTATGGCCAAAGGTAATCAGCCGGGGCCGTGGCTACATTTTGGTGTATTACTGGTATTATTTGCTTGGCGTATTTATTTCAGTGCAAAAAAACGAATTGGCCAATTAAAAAGGGAATAATATATCGTATAATTCCTGCCCTGCGCGTGGATTTTGCGCATCAGAGATAATACCTCTGCCACCATAAGAAATTCGTGCTTCGGCGATTTGCGTATGAGCAATGACATTGCTTGATGAGATGTCTTCGGGGCGCACCATGCCGGAAATCAACAGATCGCGAACCTCGTGGTTGATGCGAACTTCTTGGCGGCCAGCGATCACCATGTTGCCGTTTGGCAAAACTTGCGTAACCACTGCGGCAACAGTCAAGTTGATGGTTTCAGAACGAACCACACTACCATCTCCTTTGTTGGAACTGGTAGAGCCAAGCGATGTGACCGAGCCGGGGGTGATGCTGCCAAGTTTGTTCTCAAGGCCGAAAAAATTTGTCAGGTCAGAATCTTCGGCGCTGGTTCTAGTGCGTTCGGTAGTGTTTCTAACATTAGCCGAGTCGGAAATGTTGATTGAAACGGTTAAAATGTCGCCGATATTTGTAGCTCTTTGGTCTTTGAAAAAAGTTCGCGCTCCGGCACGCCACAAAGAATTAGCTTGATTATTTTCTGGCTTGGCTACCGGCATTGGCATAACCACCGGGCGCTTGCCATAAACTGCATCAGGGTTTTGCATCGGGGTGAGTTCTGGGGCTTTGCCAATGTTTTTGATGCGATCAAATGTACCGCAACTGGCCAGTGGTAATGCTAAAATCGCCAATAAAATTGCTTTTTTCATAATTACCCACCCAGGATTTGTGTTGAAATAGCCACGGCTTTACCGGGGCCCGTTATTATTACTTCTATAGTTCGGTTAGAGGATAAATTAACCACTCGAACAATCTCTCCGTCGCCGGCATTGGCTAACACTTTGCCGCGTGCCGTTAATCGCAGTCCCGGCAATTCATAGACAATAGTTATAAGCTCGCCTTTGGACACCATATCAGGTGTTTTAACGTCCTGAAGTCTAATGGGAGTTTCTGGCCGTAATGAACGACGCACTGCCTTGCCCACCAGTTGTTCTTCTTCCAAAATCGGGTTGACCCCTAGTCTATCCGCCCGGGTGGAAATCCAGCTTATATCATCAGCACTTATTATCTCTCCGGCACTCATTGTTCGGTTTAATGCAGGGATTTGTTTCATAGCCCAAGCACGACCACGTAAAGTTACTGCATTGGCGCCGTCATAAGGTATTAGAGAAGCGATAAAACCACCATTTGACGGATTGAAATCTACGCTTTGCATATAGGCCATGCCGCCATCATTTGCAGGTACATAAATGCCTGCAGCACCAGAGCTAATCATTATATCGAAATGCCCGCCTGTGCCATTGGCACGCATTTCATCTTTGATCAATTGTGCTAATTCGTGATTGTTTAACCTGTGTCCAGAACGCTTGACTAATATCCGCCGGATGCCAGCAATATTACTCCATTGGCGGCCATTATCCGTGGCCAATCGTGAAAGAGCCAATGGACTTAATGTGAGCTTGCGACCAGGAGCAGGGGAGTTTGATATGACAATAGACATTATATCCCCAGAGTTGGAAAATAAATCTCCAAAGGTGATGGTTTCTCCGTCCACCACAATGTTGGAGCGTAATTGCAACGGTTCTGTCTTGGCCGTGTCTGTTGAATTCTCGGCAAATACCAGCGAAGCAGAAACCACAAGGAATAACACTGCAAGAGCAAAAATGCCAAATTTGCGGCGGATGTTTGTTTGATCAACTCTATGAGCCATATTGTTTTCCTATCGACGTAAATTGGCGCTGGTTGATAACATTTCATCAGCAGCAGAAATTACTTTGGAGTTCATTTCATAAGCTCGTTGCGCTTGAATTAATGCTGTGATTTCCTGTACGGCATTAACATTTGCTGCTTCAATAAATCCTTGGGATATTCGGCCATAACCGCTGACACCGGGTGTCCCAAGACTTGCTGGCCCAGAAGCCGCCGATTCTTTAAACAAATTATCCCCTTGCGGATCCAAACCGCCTTGGTTGAAAAACGTTGCTAATTCCAGCTGCCCAACAATCGTCGGAGCGGTTTGACCCGGGCTAATTACCTGCACCTGTCCTTGTTGCGAAATTATAACATCGGTTGAATCTTGCGGAATGGTGATTCCCGGTGACACTATATAACCATCTTCGGTAAGAAGCTGTCCGTCAGGGCCAACAGCGAAATTGCCAGCTCTGGTATATGCATCTTCACCCGAAGGTAGCTGAACTACAAAATACCCTTCGCCAGCAATCGCCAAATCGAATTTATTACCGGTTTGGGTAAGGTTTCCCTGCTCGGTAATTCGATAAACTGAGCCAGCTTTTACACCAAGACCAATTTGCACACCGGTTGGAACCACGGTGCCGGCATCAGATGAGCTGGCTCCTTGACGCTCAATGCTTTGATAAATCAAATCCTGAAACTCTGCCCGCTGTCGTTTGAAGGCGGTTGTGTTCATATTAGCTATGTTATTTGAAATGACTTCAACATTAAGCTGTTGTGCCAACATTCCTGTAGCTGCTGTATTAAGTGCACGCATTACCGTTACTCCCTATTTTTACTATCTGACACGACCAAGGCGTTTGATTGCGTCCCTGCTGTTATCTTCTTGAGATTTCAACATGTTTGTTACTGATTTATATGCCCGTGTTACTTCGATCATTTTGCTGATTTCAAGAATCGGAACGACATTGGATCGCTCAAGAAACCCTTGCATAATTTTCGGGTTCTCTATGATTTTTTGTTCGGCTCCTTCTTGGGCAGAATAGCGTCCGGAGCCATCTTTTTTTAATTGACCAAGTTGGGTAAATTCAACGATTTTCAATCGTGCAACCTCTGCTCCGGCGACAAAAACCGTACCATCTTTACTTACTTCTGGGCTGCTGCCAAAGGCATCAAGTAGTATCGGTGAATCTGTGTCATCAAGCACAGGATTGCCATCAGAGCTTACTAAGGTTCCTGTTTCGTCAACATCAAAACGGCCATCTCTGGTGTACCGCTCGCCCTGCTCTGTCTCGATAACAAAAAAACCTGGCCCAACCAACGCCATATCCATTGGCCGGCTGGTGACTTCGATTCGCCCATCCGAGAAGTTACGAGATATACCCCAGTCTTGAACGAAGTTGATTTTTTGCGGGCCATCAGAATGGTTAGCTGATTTACTAGGGTTGTTTGCTAACAGCATTTTTTCAACTTTAAAGCCGGCAGTGGACATGTTGGCTAGATTGTTAGCTGTAATGGATAGTTCACGGCGTAAAGTTATTTGTCGCGATAATGCCACCATCATTGCATTTTCCATAACTTCAAGCCTTTTGCTGTTGTTTAAGCGCAATTCACGCTTAGTGTTACGGCTAACCTTGCATGGAGTGTGCCAATGAATAATTTCTTATATATCAGTGGTATAGGTGTTTTGTTGTGTGCTATATGCTTTGCTGCTCGGCAATCAATGTCCTACTACCCGGCAGGAAATTCCTGATTTAGCAACACCTCCTTAACCATAAATCTTCATAAGTAGGCACATAACTACTGTAATATGGAGTGCCGGGCATGGCAGACAAAAAACCAGAAGAAGAAGCCAAGGTTGAAGATGGTGCTGATGAGGAAGGTGCACCTAAAAAATCCAAGAAAAAGATGTTACTTTTTATTGCGTTACCGGCGGTAATCGTTTTGCTTCTTGCTGTGGCCGGTGGCCTGATGTTCATGGGGGGAGATAAAGAATCAGAGATTGCCTTGGATGAGCACGGTAATCCTATTATTTCTGAAGATGCTGCTAAAGATGCCAAACTGGCTGAAGCGGAAATCCCGTTATTTTATCAAATGCCGGACATATTGGTTAATATTTCCGGTGAAACTGATGGCGAGCAACTGGTGTTAATAATTAAGATGCAATTGGAAGTTCCTGACGAAAAAACTATTGAAACACTTGATGCGCTTCTGCCGCGTGTAATTGATCATTATCAATCTTTTTTGCGCGAATTACGGGTTGAGGACATTAAAGGCTCTGCCGGTAATTATCGCTTGCGGCTGGAGCTGTTGCGACGAGTTAATCTCGCGGTGCAGCCGGCACATGTGAATGACGTTTTAATTGAAAAACTATTGGTGAATTAGCTTATGTCCGGTGATCCAGATCAAGAAGCAATGATGGCTGAGTGGGAAGCTGAAGCTGGCGAAAAAACCGCGCCTGCTGAATCATCAGGTGGTGCTACGGGCGATGATGATGCTTTTGCCGCTGAATGGGAGGCAATGGTTGGTGATGATAGCGCGGACACAGCTATTGATGCCACAGCCGAAGGTCCCGGTTCCGAGCGTATTCTCAATCAAGATGAGATTGATAATCTTTTGGGGTTTGACGGCTCTGAAGGCGATGACAATAGTGATAGCGGTATTCGGGCGATTATAGATAGCGGTCTGGTTTCTTATGAACGCCTGCCAATGTTGGAGATTGTCTTTGATCGCCTAGTTAGAATGATGACTACATCATTGCGTAATTTTACTTCGGATAATGTCGAGGTCAGCCTTGATAATATTTCATCGATACGTTTTGGTGATTACCTTAATTCTATCCCATTGCCGGCAATTCTGGCTGTTTTTCGTGCCGAGCAATTAGATAATTATGGATTGTTAACTGTTGATTCGAACCTTATTTATTCAATTGTTGATGTTTTGCTCGGTGGACATAGAGGCACTGCCGCCATGCGGGTTGAAGGGCGACCATACACCACGATTGAACGGCAATTAGTGCAAAAAATGATCAAAGTGGTGCTGGAAGACGCGCAGCGAGCTTTTGCTCCGCTTACTAAAGTGGATTTCACACTGGATCGTATCGAGACCAATCCACGTTTTGCAGCTATTGCTCGTTCGGCTAATGCAGCGATTTTGGTTCGTTTGCGGATTGATATGGAAGATCGCGGCGGCCGGATTGAACTTATGTTGCCATATTCGACGCTTGAGCCAATCAGAAAATTGTTGTTACAGCAATTTATGGGAGAAAAATTTGGCAGAGATAATATTTGGGAAAGCCACTTGGCTTCGCAATTATGGACAACAGCTATTGATGTGCAGGCAGTTCTTGATGATTATCAGGCTCCGCTTTCAACCGTAATGAATTTGAAAGTTGGTGATACTATTATGCTCAATGTTACACCAGACAGCGACATCAGTATTCGTTGCGGGGAAGTTCCGGTAGCAACTGCTAAAATCGGGCGTAAAGGACATAATGTGGCGGTTCGTGTAACTAAACCTTTGGTGAATTCACATACTGCCAAGCAGTTACTGGGGAAATCTTGATGACATTATCTTTAGGCTTTGAAATTCTTGTGAGTATTTTGCTGGTAATTACCATCGGCTATTGTTTTATACTTGATCGGCGATTAAAGGCGTTACGATCCGGACAAGATGGTGTCCGGCAGTCAATACAGGATCTGGTACAGGTCAGTCTTGCCGCCGAGCAAAGTGTTCACCGCCTGGCAAAAACTAGCGAGCAAGTTACCGTAGAGTTGCAAGAAAATATTATTGAGGCCAAGGGGCTAACCGGGAAATTGCAAGCCGGAACGTATAGATCTGACGGCAGGTCTGGCGGCAAGTCGCGTCAGGATCGTATTTTACCTTTGAGTGAAGGTGAAAAAGAGCTTAATTCCGATGGGCTGATGGATCGTTTGAAAAGGGCTATATAAACATGGCAATTCGTTTATTCGCAATTTTGGCTATCCTTAGCATTGGCTTGGTGGCAATTAAAGTATTGTCAATTTCCGATGGATTATTATCATCGCTTAATCCTGTGCAACCGGCATGGGCGGCTGCCGAGCCGAAAAACAACAAGCCAAAAACTCCGACTAAAAGGTCTATGCCTGATATAACCGCTGAACCTGAACCTACCGAGGCGCAGGCTTGTAAAGCACCGGGTTTTGCCGAACAAGCCGGATTAAGCGAGCAGGAGTTACGGGTGGTTATGCGTCTTAGCCAGCGCCGCGAAGAGCTTGATGTGCGTGAGAATGACCTTGCCACCCGCGAGGCTGTGATAGCATTGTCCGAGGCGCAACTTGATGACCGGTTGCAGCGTATTGATGCAGCTATCGCCAAATATGACGAGCGGATCGGTTTGCTTGACGAACAAGAAGAGGCGCGCATGGCTGTTGTGGTTAAAACCTATGAAGCGATGAAGGCAAAATCAGCAGCAGTGATTTTTAATACACTTGACGAAAAAGTCTTGTTGCAAGTAGCAACTCGTATGAAGCCCCAGTCAATGGCCAAGGTTCTGGCAGCAATGAATACGGCTAAAGCATCTAGGCTTACTGTGCGCATGGCTGAACAGTTTTCCAGACCAGCCAATGCTGAAGCATTGCTCGACACTTCCGAGCCAGTAGGCGGATAAGTATACTAAAAATACCGAATTGAACGGTTTTTTAGTATACTTTTTATTTGCGACCCATCAACTTATCCAAAAACCGCTTCACACTTTTTCGGAAAGGCTCTAGTCTTCGTTATTGGTGTGACCAGAAACTCAATTTACCAAGGTATATTCCATGAATTTTAGTCGTTTGATAGTCATTGTATTCGTTGTTTTGATGGCGCCGATTGTTGTTTACGGGCATCCGGCTCCTGATGGATTTGCGGAACTTACCAAGCGGCTTTCACCGGCTGTGGTAAATATATCGACCAGTCAAGTGATAAAAGGGGAAATGCCACGTTTCCCCGAAGGTTCTGCAATCGAGAAATTCAACGATTATTTCGGGTCGGAAAACCGTACTGCCAACTCGATGGGCTCCGGATTTGTAATTGATCCGAAAGGCATAATTATTACCAATAATCATGTGATTGAAAACGCTGATACTGTTGAGGTGACTTTTTCGAACGGCACGGTTTTGACTGCAAATATTGTTGGTCGTGATCCGGCAACCGATCTGGCGGTTTTGCGGGTGTTTCCGGAGCAGGATTTGCCATTTGTAAATCTGGGTAATTCAGATGAAGCTCTAACAGGTGAGTGGGTATTGGCTATTGGTAATCCGTTCGGGCTTGGTGGCTCGGTCTCGGCGGGTATAATATCTGCTCGTAATCGTGATATTTCTTCTGGTAACTATGATCAATTTATTCAAACTGATGCGGCGATAAACCGAGGTAACTCTGGTGGCCCATTATTTAATATGAGCGGTGATGTGATCGGGGTTAACTCGGCTATTTTATCACCATCAGGTGGATCAGTCGGGGTTGCTTTTGCCATTCCTTCCAATCTTGTCTTGGAGATTGTCGAGCAATTACTTGAATACGGGTTTATTGAACGCGGCTGGATCGGAGTAAGTGTGCAATCAGTTAGCAAAGCTGTGGCGCAAAGCTATGGTCTTGGGCTAGCTTCGGGGGCATTGGTGTTTAGTGTTACTGTTGATGGGCCAGCGGAAGAAGCAGGCATTCAGGCCGGTGATTTGATAATTGAATTTGCCGGCAAGTCCGTAGAAGATTCGCGAATTCTAACAACATTGGCTGCAAAAGCTAAACCCGGAAGTGTTGTCGAGGTATTGTTAATTCGCGAGGGTAAACCAAAAACAATTAAAGTAAGTGTTGATCTTCTAAAACAAGATAAGTTTGACATTGATACCGGTGTTTATGAAAATGAAGCTGGTGGAGCGGAAATGGTCCTGGATATGGAACTGGCAGTTCCAAATGCGCAATTACGTAGAAAATATTCAATTCGTTCCTCGGTAAAAGGTTTAGTGGTATTATCGGTGCGCGAAGGTTCCGATGCGGCCAGTAAAATTCATGTTGGCGATATGATAGAGCAAATTGCCTGGACAGATGTAACTACTATTGACGAGGCTAAAGCCAGAGCTAAGGCTGCTAGTGCTCAATCTGGGAGGCCTGTTCTGGTGCTGGTCAATAGACGTGGAGAGACTTTGCGTTTGGCCATTCGCCCTTGACTACTCTTCGATAAAAACCCAATTTTTCGGCAACACCCCTTGAAATAGCAAAGTGGTACTGAGATCGGTATGGCGAATAATTCCGTTGGCCGATTGCTCTAATATTGGTTTGGCATGGTAAGCAATACCAATATTTGCGCCCTTTACCATTGCTAAATCGTTGGCTCCGTCGCCAATAACGCAAGTTATTTTGCCGCCTTTCGACAGTCGTGATAAGTGGCCTAGCTTTGCAACACCATCAATTACCTCGCCAATGACATTGCCGGTCAATTTGCAGCCATCAAATTCTAGTTGGTTAGCGTGATATTCTGAAAACCCCACTGCTTGCGCCACTCTTTTTGCGAACCATGTGAAGCCCCCGGAAACCAGAGCTGTTTTGGCACCAAGCCTGTTCATAGTGGCAATCAGGGTTTTTGCGCCCGGGTTTATGGTAATTCGATTGTTCCAGCATTCATCTAGGATGTTTTTACTTTGCCCGGCCAGTTGCTCTACTCGTTCCGATAAGGAGTGGGAAAACTCTAAATCCCCGTGCATTGCTGCTTTGGTGATTGCCTGAACGGCTTCGCCAACACCTGCCAGATCAGCCATCTCGTCAATACATTCTTGCCCGATAATTGTGCTGTCCATATCGCAAACCAGAATATCTGCTGGGCGCAGTAATGTTTCATGTAAGCACCAGTCAATTTTAAGGGGCTGCAAGATAGTTGATACTTGGCTATGGCTGGAATTGCCACTAAACTGCATTGCCTGATCTTTGAGTAATTGCGAACCTGAAACAAAACCAATAGATTGTAGCAGGGTTTTAGCAACTGCCAGATCAGGGTGTCCGGCTTTGCTAACGATGATAAGTGTTTGTACCATATTGGAAGGTTCGTTTCATTTCTAATTCTGATCCCATTTTGCTGGTTTACGGACCGACTGCAAGCGGAAAGACTAATTTTGCTATTGAATTGGCAAAACGGGTTAACGGGGAGATTATTAATACTGATTCAATGCAGATTTATTCAGGATTGCCAATCCTTACGGCATTACCGACCATTTCAGAGCGAGCCGGTATTGCCCATCATTTATTTGGCGCTGTTGAACCAAGTGAACGCTGGTCGGTAGGTAAATGGCTTGAGGCAGCATTAAAATTGATCAACGAAATAATCGCCCGAGGAAACAGGCCAATATTAGTCGGTGGTACTGGGTTATATTTTGAGGCTTTGACTAGGGGATTAGCGAAAATTCCGCAAATTAGCCGGCAAACAATATTAGATATCGAACTGTTGATTGCCGAAGATAGTTTAGCTGCTGTGCGCACAAAGCTTGAACTGGTGGACCCTGTTAGTGCCGATAAGATTCAAGGTTTTGACCGGCAAAGATTGATTAGGGCTTTAAGTGTTTTTGAGGAGACAGGTAAAACCCTTACTTCATTTCAACAGACGACTATTCCGGTATTGGCTGCTAATGAATGGCAAGGAACGGTATTGCTGCCCGATCGTGATGTTCTATACGAGCGGATCAATCGCCGGTTTGATGCAATGATACAAAATGGCGCGTTAGAAGAGGTGAAAGCCTTCAAAAGTAAATCAGAGGATCAATCAATTGCTCTGCATAAGTCTATCGGGTTTGTGCCGCTCGGCAGATACCTGGACGGAGATATTTCACTAACTGAGGCCTGTGATTTAGCCAAACGTGATTCCCGAAGATATGCCAAGCGGCAAATGACGTGGGCGCGTGGTAGAGCCAATAATTGGGACTTTGTTGATCCCTTGCAATCCGAGCGTGGAAAATGAAGAAGCTTACATCGCAAACACCCAAATCCAATATGAGCTTATGGCTTAGCCGATTGCGGTTAGTCATATTCTTAATCTTGTTGGCAGGCTTAGTGTATTTGCTGTTTACCGGCTTTGCGCCGGACGCGCAGTCAATAGAGAAATTACTTCTGGAAATAAGAGGTAACCCTTTTAGTTTTCCCACTGTAATTGTGACCTTTGTTGTGATGGGAATGATTGCAGTGCCGCAATTTGTGTTGATCGCTGCTTGTGTTTTTGCTTTTGGTTCGGTTGATGGGGCAATACTTTCATGGTCTGGCACTATGGTTTCCGCCAGCCTTCATTTTTGTCTTGGGCGATTGACCGGCGCGGATCCTTTGCGGCGGTTTAGCGGAGGTAAAATCAATAAAGTAGTTGAATTCGTTAGTAAAAATGGATTTTGGTCATCGCTTCTAGTTAGGGTGGTTCCTTCGGGGCCGTTTATATTTGTTAATTTGGCATTGGGAGTATCAAGAGCAAAATTTATTCAATTTGTTACTGGTACGGCTATTGGTATAGCGCCAAAAATAATCGCTATAGCTTTCGTTGGTCAGGGTTTATTGGTGTTTTCTCGCCAGCAAAGCATATTTCTAGTCATGGCATTTTTCGCTTTGGCGGCAATAGCTGTGTTGGTTATATGGCTGTTAGGTAAAGCTTGGAAAAGCAAAGGAAATAGTCTAAGGTGAGTAAAGTTATGGATTAGCCCTTGATCCCTAGCGCAATCCACAGCAGAACACTACAAATCAATCATATATGGATAACCTAGTGTTGGTCTGATCAATAAAGAAGGAATGTCTCCCTGTCTATTTTTTCGCGAATTTTTGGTATGATGTCTTCGGATATGGCTATTGACCTTGGAACAGCAAATACACTGGTATTTGTTAAGGGACGTGGTGTGGTCTTAAACGAGCCATCTGTAGTTGCTTACGAGATCGTAAATGGTCAAAAAGAGGTCAAGGCGGTTGGCGCCGATGCCAAGCGGATGTTGGGGCGCACTCCAACAAAGATGGAAGTAATCAGGCCAATGAAAGACGGGGTTATTGCCGACTTTCAAACTGCCGAGGAAATGATCAAACACTTTATCCAGAAAGCCCAAAATTCCCGGCTTTTCGCTTCACCACAAGTAGTAATATGTGTGCCTTCTGGTGCTACACAGGTTGAACGCAGAGCTATTCATGACAGTGCTTTGGCTGCCGGAGCAATACGAGCATTTCTTATTGAAGAGCCAATGGCTGCGGCACTTGGTGCTGGTCTGCCGTTAAATGAGCCTACCGGTTCGATGGTGGTCGATATTGGCGGTGGCACTACCGAAGTGGCAGTGTTGTCTCTTGGCGGTATTGTTTATTCGCGATCAGTTCGGGTTGGTGGTGACAAAATGGATGAGGCAATCATCAATTATGTGCGACGCACAACCAATATGCTTATTGGCGAGACTAGCGCTGAAAATATCAAGAAAGAAATTGGCACTGCCGCTGCTCCAAAATCTGGTGATGGCTTGTCGATGAATATCAAAGGCCGGGACTTGATGGCAGGTGTTCCAAGAGAAGTGCGAATAACCGAGGCTATGATCGCCGAAGCATTGTCCGAGCCGGTCGAGCAAATCGTTGATGCGGTTAAAGTTGCGCTTGAGTCAACGCCGCCTGAACTGGCTGCAGACATTGTCGACAAAGGTATTATGCTTACCGGTGGTGGCGCATTATTGCGTAACCTTGATTCCGAGCTTAGAATTCGTACTGGTTTACCGGTCATGGTGGCGGATGAGCCATTATCATGTGTTGTACTTGGATCCGGTGCCGCCCTTGAGAACTTGCATATATCCAAAGGCAAGCTGTCTGTAATTTAGGGTCTGTGGCCAATAATGAAGGAGCAGCCTTACTAAATGGCGATACGACGTTCAACAAGTCCATTTACATGGTTGCGCGGGTTCTGGACGCAAGCTTCTTTGGTTTTCCTGATCTTGATCTCGGTTGTCATGTTGGCCGTCAATAACCGCTCTGGTGATGAAATTGCTTTTGAAGGTATTCGTGAGGTGGCCGATGAAGTGGCTTCTCCGGCAATGCAAGTGATTGACTTGCCATTGTCTGGCCTGCAAAACGCTGGAAAATGGATTTCTTCATATTGGAATTCCGCCGCTAGGCTTCGCGAGCTGGAAAAAGAAAACCGAAATTTACGGCAATGGGAAGCTTTGTCACACGCTTTGCATGGTAAAATCCTGCGCTATGAAGAATTACTCAATATGCAAGGCGAAACCGATATTAATGTAGTATCTGCCCGTATGATTGCCGAGGCCAGAGGGCCGTTTGTTCGCTCGGGACTGTTACGGGTAGGAAGAACCAAGGGTATAGTTGTCGGCCAAGCTGTAGTTAATCCACAAGGTATGATCGGGCGAATTGTTACTGTAGGCAGGAATTCTTCCAGAGTACTATTCCTGAATGATTTGAATTCCAGAGTGCCAGTGACTTTTGAAGGTGCAACTTCCAGAGCAATTATATCGGGCAATAATACACGCTTTCCTGAATTAACCTATGTTGGCGAGGGCTTTGTGCCTAAAATTGGTACTAGAATAAGTACTTCGGGTGATGATGGAGTGCTGCCATCTGGCCTGTTGGTGGGAGAGGTTATTGCGCCAAAACGCGAGGGTGGTAATTTCCAAGTAAAATTATATGCAAATTTAGCCATAGTTGACTTTGTGCAAGTGTTAAGCCGACCATTAGTGATTACCCCTGAGCAGGAAATTGCCGAAGATAATATTGCCGATACTGAACCTGAGAGTATGGGGCAATGAGTACAGGAATAACCCGTTTATCATCAGTTGCTGCGCGTGTGGGGCTTATTGCATGGATAGGTGTTCCTACCTTGGTGTCACTGGCTGGGTTGTTGATCTATGTTGCCCCGATAAGGTTTTTTCAATTGTATATTCCTATGCCGTTATTTCCCTTGATGGCGATATTTTTCTGGGCAATGGCCCGCCCAAAGATGATGCCGCCGATTGTAGTGTTCGGTATTGGAGTAACTCAGGATTTGCTCACTGGCGGGCCGTTAGGATTATGGGCATTTACCTATCTGTTTGCCTATGCGGTAATGACCACGCAAAGTGATGCATTTTCAGGCAGAGGTAGTGGTATGTTGTGGGCAGGTTTCGGCTTGATGGTTATCTTGGCTGTCTTTGCTGCGGCCTTGGCGGGCATTATATCTTCGGGGTGGAAGGTGGACTGGGCGCATTTACTGGCTCAGGGGGCTTCGACGTTTTTTGTTTACCCTTTGGCCAGTAAACTTTATGGCAGTTTATTGCGCTCTACCCAGCAATCCCGTCGATTATACGATTTTCATCATGGACGGCTGAGCTAGGTGAACTAATGTATAATTCTGATGATGAATATAATAACAGATTTACCCGGCGGGCATTGATTTTTGGTGGCGCTGGACTTTTAGGGTTCGTAGGCCTTTCAGCGCGTTTGTATAAATTACAGGTATTAGATTCGGACAAGTATCGGGGGCTGGCCGAAGAAAACCAGTTCAATTACCGACTATTAGTACCTAGTCGCGGGCAAATAGTCGATCGGCAAGGGCGAGTTCTGGCGGCTAATTCCGATAATTTTCGCTTATTACTAATGCCTCATCAGGTGGGTGATCTGGATGTTTTGTTATCACGGTTGTCAGGTTTTTTTGAATTATCAAGCTCTCGACAAGCACAGATACGTAAAGATTTTGCCAGCCGTGATCCGTTTTCACCAATACGAGTTGCTGAAAATATGGATTGGAATACATTTGCCAAAATAAATATGTGGTTGCCAGACCTGCCGGGGATAATGCCCGAGGTCGGTGAGGTGAGAAATTACCCTTTAGGTGAAGCGCAAGCGCATATAATCGGCTATGTAGGACGGGTTCCACCCGGGCAAGTGGTGGATAATCAGCCATTATTACGACACCCCGGCTTTAGGGTTGGCCGTACAGGAGTTGAAAGAAATTTTGATCTTGAGCTACGCGGAAAACCCGGAGCACTGAAATATGAAGTCAACGCATTGGGGAGAGTAATTCGAGAATTACCTGATGTGAGAACCCGGGCAGACACAGGAAAAACAATTCGGTTGTCTTTGGATCGCAAGTTACAAAATATCGCCATGCAAGCTCTTGACGGAACTAGTGGGGCGGCATGCGTTCTTGATGTGAAGACCGGAGAATTAATGGCACTGGTTTCAACACCTTCGTTTGACCCGAACAAATTTGCCAAGGGTATTTCGAGCAAGGATTATAACGCGCTTCTTGCTGATGAGTACAAGCCGTTATTCAATAAAGCCATTGGCGGCAGTTATCCGCCGGCCTCCTGTTTCAAGATGGTGGTGGCTATGGCAGCTTATGATGCTGGGCTGGTTGATCCAAAGGAGCGTATTCGTTGCACTGGAAAAATTAAACTTGGCGACCGTGTTTTTCATTGTTGGAAACGGCGAGGACACGGATTGATAGACCTTAATTCAGCGATTGGTGTTAGCTGCGATACATATTTTTACGAGCTGGCCAAACGTCTGGGAATTGATCGGATTCATGAGTCTGCATTGAAGTTCGGGTTTGGTACAAATTTCGATTTGGATCTTGGTGGAGGCTCTTCTGGGCTGGTGCCTAGTCAGGCGTGGAAGCGAGCCAGATTTGATTTGCCGTGGGCGCAAGGTGAAACACTTATTGCCGGAATAGGGCAGGGGTATTTGGCTGCCACACCAATTCAGCTAGCGGTTATGACCGCCAGAATTGCCACTGGTAAGAACGTCAAACCTACTTTGCAATATCAATCCTCGCAGCAAGTGATAGTGCAAAACGAACTCGGCTTTTCCAATACAGCATTGGCTATTGCCAGAAACGGTATGGCCAGTGTGGTGAACAAGCCGTGGGGAACAGCCTATACGGCAAAAGGTATAGATGGAAACAACACTCTTTGGGCCGGTAAAACAGGAACAGGGCAGGTTCGCCGTATTAGCCAAGAAGAACGCGATGATAAGGTGCGTAAGAATAAAGACCTGCCTTGGAAATTACGGGATCATGCTTTATTTGTTGGGTATGCTCCTTTAGATGAACCACAATTCGCAATTTCTGTTGTTATTGAACATGGTGGCAGTGGCTCGGCTGTGGCCGCCCCAAGGGCAAGGAAAATACTGAAATACGCTCTTGAGCAAAGGGCTTCTCTTACGGATGCAGAAAACAAAAACGGTGAGATGCTGTGAGTTTTCTTAGAGTTGCCCGCCCTGAAGTTACTCTTTCATTAGGCGATAAAATTGCCCGCATCAATTGGCTGTTGGTTCTTCTGCTTAGTACTTTGGCATTAATCGGAATGGTAATGCTATATTCGGCAAGTGGTGGTAGTTTCGAGCCATATTCCTCTCGTCATATTATTCGGTTTGCTTTTGCTTTATTTTTGATGCTGGCATTGGCTCTGGTTGATATACGGGTGTGGATGGTTCTGGCCTATCCGATTTATGCAATGGCGCTGGTTCTACTGCTTGGGGTCGAGTTTTTTGGTGTTACGGCGATGGGTGCGCAGCGGTGGCTGGATATTGGGCCAATAAGGTTGCAACCCTCGGAAATGATGAAGCTGGCACTGGTTTTAGGTTTATCGCGATATTTGCACACGTCGGGAGAACTAAACAGGTTTCGGGATCTGCTAGTGCCATTTGCCATGGTTGCTGCGCCATTGTTTTTGGTTTTAAAGCAACCGGATCTGGGGACTGCAATTTTAGTCGGTGCTATTGGTGTTTCGATGATTTTTCTGGCCGGTTTGAATTGGCGAATAATTCTTGCCGGTTGTCTGGCTCTGGTAATCGGTTTGCCATTGTTTATGAGGTTTGGACTTAAAGAATATCAGTGGCGACGGATCAGAACATTTTTAAACCCCGAAGACGACCCGCTTGGTTCCGGTTACCATATCTTGCAATCAAAAATTGCTCTTGGCTCTGGAGGTGTGGACGGTAAAGGTTTCTTGAATGGTAGTCAGTCCAGTTTGAATTTTCTACCGGAAAAGCAAACCGATTTTATCTTTACTATGGTTGGCGAAGAATTCGGGTTTTTTGGCTCCATGGGTGTGCTCAGCTTATACTTCATGGTGATCATTGTCGGATTTTATATAGCCATTCGCTGCAGATCGAATTTTGGAAGAATGCTGGCTAGCGGTATCACCGCGACATTGGGGTTATATGTATTGGTTAATGTGGGAATGGTTACCGGATTACTGCCGGTAGTTGGCGTTCCTTTGCCACTTATATCGTATGGTGGAACCGTAATGTTGGCGATGATGATCGGCTTTGGTCTGGTAATGAATGTTCATATTCATCGGGCAACTCGCCTGCCGGTTGGCAAGTCGCTAATATTGTAAATTTTATTTTACTAAGTTTCTTTACTTAACTATCCAGTGGGAAATCGTTCAAAACTAGTGGTAGATTTTTTTGCTTTGCTGTTTTGAAAATCCCTAGTTGCTGTAAGTGGCTTTTACTTCTGCAATTGAGGCAGTAAGCTGATGGTTAATCGCGTAAAAACGCGAATCCAAAAACCATCAAGGAATTCTATAATGAGTGAAGCATTTTACCGTCACCTTACTTCGGAACTGGCCAGTATCGAGGCCGCCGGATTGACCAAATCTGAACGAGTGATTACCACAAGGCAATCGTCGGAAATTTCCGTTGAGGCCGCATCTGGAACGCCGCCGATGGTGGTCAATTTTTGCGCCAATAATTATCTTGGCCTTGCTGACAGTCCTGAACTGATAAAAGCTGCCAAAGACGGTTTGGACAGTGCCGGATTTGGCATGGCTTCGGTGCGCTTTATCTGTGGCACGCAAAGCGTTCATACCAAACTGGAGCGCGAATTATCTGAATTTTTTGGCAAGCAAGATAGCTTGCTTTATGTGGCTTGTTTTGATGCCAATGGCGGCCTGTTCGAGCCGTTGTTTGGCGCTAAAGACGCGATTATCTCTGATAGTTTGAACCATGCTTCGATCATTGATGGTATTCGTTTGTGCAAGGCCAAACGCTATCGTTATGCCAATAATGATATGGCTGATCTTGAGGCCAAGCTCAAAGAAGCTGTTGCTGATAATGCACGAAACATCATCATTGCCACCGATGGCGTGTTCTCGATGGACGGAATCATTGCCAATTTGCCGGCAATTTGCGATCTGGCTGATAAATATGGTGCAATTACCATGGTTGATGACAGTCATGCTGTCGGTTTCATGGGCAAAGGCGGTCGTGGTACGCCAGAGCATTGCGGCGTGCTGGAGCGTGTGGACATACTTACCGGAACCTTGGGCAAGGCGCTTGGTGGCGCGGCTGGTGGTTATGTGTCGGGTCGCAAAGAGGTGCTTGATATGTTGCGTCAGCGCTCTAGGCCATATCTGTTTTCCAATGCACTGCCGCCAATGTTATGTACTGCCGGCAGTAAATCGCTGGAATTGGTAAGAAATGGCGGTAAATTGCGCGAGAAACTGTTCGCCAATGCCAAGCGTTTTAGGGTTGGTATGAGTGCTGCTGGCTTTGACCTTACCCCCGGAGAACATCCGATAATTCCGGTAATGTTAGGGGACGCAAAATTGGCGCAAGATATGGCGGCAAAATTGCTAGAGCAAGGCATTTACGTGATCGGGTTTTCATTTCCGGTTGTGCCAAAAGGCGAAGCAAGGATCCGAACGCAAATGTCGGCGGCACACACCACGGAACAAATAGATTTTGCCATTGCTGTTTTTACGCGGGTTGGCAAGGAATTGGGAGTTATCTGATGAAAGCACTGGTTAAAGTAAAACCTGAGGTCGGCATATGGATGCAAGACGTGCCGGTGCCCAAACCTGCCCATGATGAAGTGTTAATCAAGATCAGAAAAACCGCAATTTGCGGTACTGATATTCATATCTATAACTGGGATCAGTGGGCGCAAGAAAACGTACCGGTTCCATTGATTACCGGCCATGAGTTTATGGGTGAGATCGTCGAATTGGGCAGCAATGTAACCCGTCACAAGGTCGGCTTGCGGGTTTCCGGTGAAGGTCATGTGGTTGGTGATCGCTCCCGCGCCGCCCGCGAAGGCAAATGGCATCTCTCGCCTGATACCAAAGGGGTGGGGGTCAATATTGATGGTGCCTTTGCCGAATATCTGGCACTGCCGGCATTTAACGTGGTGCCATTGCCTGAACATGTGTCCGATGATGTCGGGGCAATCCTTGACCCACTTGGTAATGCCACCCATGCGGCGCTGACCTTTGATCTGGTCGGCGAGGACGTATTGATCACCGGCGCCGGGCCAATTGGTGCGATGGCAGGGGCAATTGCCCGTCATGCCGGCGCTCGTCATGTGGTGATTACCGATATAAACCAGTCCCGCCTTGATTTGGCGGCCAATCTGGCAGATGTGCGAACGGTCAATGTCGCAAATGAGGATTTACGAGATGTAATGTACAAGCTGGGCATGAGCGAGGGCTTTGATGTCGGGCTTGAAATGTCTGGCGCCGAACCGGCCTTTGCACAAATGACCGATACCATGGTGATGGGCGGTAAAATCGCCATGCTCGGCATTCCACCGGGGGAAACGCGCGTCAATTGGGGCACGATTGTCGGTAAAGCTTTGACCATACAGGCGATCTATGGCCGCAGAATGTTTGAAACTTGGTACAAAATGCTGGCCATGTTGGGATCAGGATTGAGTGTCGATGGCATCATCACCAATCATTATGCGATAGACGATTTTCAGGCGGGATTTGACAAAATGCGAAGCGGTGAAAGCGGTAAGGTTATATTGGATTGGTGATGAGCCTATAAGATTATTACTTATATATTATATGAAACTTGCAAACGGTCGATTATAATCACGCATTTGCATAGGAAGTATAAGATCATATGCATTTGTTCGTCTGGAATTTGCAGTTGCCTCAATTAACCAAGCTAGGTTCTTAGGGTTGTTTTCAATTCTGTCCCATGGAACTATTGATATATTTGCGTTAGGATTAACTATATTATCAATAATCCTTTCTGGCATTGCAGAGAAGTTTTGGGCTTCAGCAGATTTAGTCTCAATCTCACGCCAATTATGGAACTCACGATAAATTTTCTCTTTTTCGCCAGCGTGGGCAGTTATCCACGAGGTGCAATTGAGGGAGGGTAGTGTTATTACGAGTATGCCGGATTTTTTATTGATTTGGCCATCAATCATGCTGGATTTAAGCTCCCAATCAATATGTTTCCTGTATTGTGTTTCTGTTCCAACGAGTAAAATTGTAACTGTTGAATCTTTAAGGTATTCATCACGAATTTTTCTTCTAATGGTTTGTGGTGTAAGACTGTCTGAGATGTCATTCGTATTTACTGACTTATCAATGAAAATATCGAAAGATTTATTCAAATCCACCAGATAATTTTTGTATGTTTGATCATTTTTATGGTGGTAACTAATAAATACTTTATGCACTTAAACCTCCGATAATATTCTGATTGAATTTCGTGGCTGCGAAAATCAGGCATGCACCACCGAATAATAAAATTAAAATTGCTAACCAATGAGAGGAAGCATTCCATTTTGGAGTGATGTTCGGGATTGATATATCTCCAATTTTTTTTCCAAATTCTTGCAAAACCCTCCCATTTTCTTTGATACCGTTGTTAATACGAAGCATTGCAGACCCATTTGCAAGTAGCGCCAGCCCTAGTCCACCGATAAACCACCACTCAGGTGCACCATTCGTTGTTCTTAAAATTAACGCAAATATAGATCCTATGGCGACAGTAATTTGTAACATCTGCCAACGTAGCTTGTCTAAATGACGGTACGTCTCATACCTTTGGCGATAAATTTCAATTTCATTTTCCATAAGGCAATATATCCTCGTGTTATTTACTATTTGCTCTAGTATATCTAAGAACAAAGCTGGTACATTCAAGGAGTGTGCAAAAATAAACTCGGAACAAAATGTGGGAGCAGTAGCTGAATAAAATTTCACAGTTATGCCAATGTGAGCGGGGTTCAACCCCGCCCAGCAAAGGCGTGAAGAGGGGGGTGCGAAGAGATAGGTTAAACTTAAGCTGCTTGTACGTCGGCCAAGAATTTATCCACCTGTGAGCGAAGCTGCTGCTTTTGTTCAGCAAGGTTATCTACAGCATTTTTGACTTCCGAGGAAACGTTGCCAACTTCGGTAGCTGACTCGCTAAGGCCGCTGATATTGTGATTGACCTCGGCGGTGCCTTCTGATGCTTGTACTACGCTAGAGGCAATTTCCTGAGTTGCTTGTCGTTGTTCGTTCAAAGCATTGGAAATCGAATCCGAGTTTTCTGCCAGCTCTTGAATGATGTTTTGAATACCTGAAAGCGACTGTGCGGCGCTACTGGTCGAAGACTGCATCTGGTCAATCTGGGTTGAGATTTGTTCCGTTGCCTTGGCTGTTTGCGATGCAAGGCTTTTAACCTCAGAAGCAACTACGGCAAATCCTGCTCCGGCATCACCTGCTCTTGCGGCCTCGATAGTCGCATTCAATGCCAGTAAATTGGTTTGTTCGGCAATGTCGTTGATCAGGGCTGTTACCTTGGAAATACCACCAGCTACTTCTTGCAATTCGTTCATCTGGGTAGTGGTTTTTGTTGCTTCTTTTACTGCATTCGCTGCGACTTCTGCTGATCTTTTAACTTGGGTTGAGATGGAATCAACTGTTACTGAGAGCTCTTCGGCTGCGGCACTTACGGCTTGAACATTTTGCGCTGACATATCAGAGGCCGAGGCAACCGAACTGGCTCTGCCTGCGGCGCTTTCCGCTACATCGCTCATGCTGATAGAGCTAGAGTTTAATTCGTCCATGGAAACGTCAATCGACTGTAATAACCCCGTGATATTTACATCAAATACTTCAACCATTTTGGATAGATTTTCGCCGCGTTTTATGCGCTCTTCGGCGGTTAATTGTTGCTCTTCTGTAAGCTTTTTGGTCTTGATCATGTTGCTTTTGAATACACTAAGTGATTTTGCCATGTCGCCGATTTCGTCTTGCGTGATAGTAATCTCCGGTACAGACAAATCGCCATCGGCAAGTTGTTGCATGGTATTACTCATTTCGGTTAAACGCCGTGCAACATTACGAACAACATAAAACCATACAATAGAAGCGCTTGCTACAATGCTGGCTATTGCCATCAATATCAGGAATACTTGCCCGGTAGCTGCTGCTTTTGATGCTCTTTCTCCGGCAAGGATTGCTGCTTGTTGAGTCTGGTCAGCAAATAAAGAGACGTTTTCATCAAGCAGAGCGGTTATGTCCTGAAGCTCGTATACTTTGTCTTCAATCATCGCCAGTTTCACCAATTCGGTTTTTCGCAGTGCAAAAATGGACTTCTCGCCAAGGCCAATAGCGCTAAGAGATGAAATTTTCTCCTTTATTTCATTCGATAAGGCAGGCCCCATTATAGCGGCATTAGATCTTAACTCACTGGCTGCGTTGGTGAATGTATATTCAATTTTGGATATTTGCGATAGCGAGTCGCTGGCAATTGCTTCGGCATAGGTTACGTTTATGACATTTGCTGACATCAGTATTCGCAAGAGAGATTCTATGTCGAATTCGTCGGCTGTTTCTAATTGCTTTTCCAGTATAGTGTTAAGATCCTGACGTAATGAGCCGGCGACAGTGAACGCTTGGTTTATACTGGATTTTCTATTTAGTTGCTCGGTTACAAGCTTTTCAAGATCGGATACTAGAGCCGGAAATGCCAGTGCTTGCTGTGACAGGTTGTCGGCAATTCCACTTTCACCGGTTTGTGATTTGGCAACCATACCAATAAGCATATGCAGGTCTTGGTTTAGTTTTGTCGCTTGTTCAAGTCCGGCTTTTGCTTCATCAAGTGTTATGGCTCGCTCTAAATGGGATACTGCGCTTAAAAAAGAACTGCCGGTGACTGTTAGTTTTAGCGATGTATCAAGATTGGCTAAATGAATTGTGCTGATTTCTTTTTGCACTGCTGAAGTGTTTGCATTGTTCCATAAGCCTATCCCTACGGCTATGATGGTAAAGGTCGCAACAGTTCCGAAAGCTAATAGCAGGTTGGTGCTAATTTTGCGTGGTAAACTAAAGTCCATGATGATTAAATCCCCCGAAAGATCAGTTACACCGTTTGTTTAAAATTTATGTTGGTTTAGCCTTACCGGAAATGGTTAATAAAAGGCTCCATCCGATGGACGGAGGAGCCTTTAAAGTGACAAAATGTCAGTTGGGGGTTTTAGAGAAGCGTTATAAACGAAAAGAAATCTTAGCTTTTGCACCTTCGACAGTATTAGCAGGTGGCTCATATTTCCATTTTGAAACTGCTTTTACAGCGGCATCATCAAAAACGCCTGCTGGAACGGCTTCGGCTACGGCTACATCACTTACCTTACCTTCGGTGTCGACATTATAGGTTACAATAACATGGCCTTCAATTTTTCGACGTTCGGCACCTCTTGGGTAGACAGGAGCGCTGCGTTTCTTTGCGACAAGTTTAGTTTCTTCAGCAACAGCAATTGGAGCTGCAAACATTGCGGTTGCTGCAAATGCCAGACCTGTGCAAACGGCTATTCTTTTGATCATTTTCATTATATTTCACCCGATATTTTTTTTATTGTTATTGTCGTTGTTGACGTTTATCGAGGTCACAATAACCAACACAAACTAAATTCAATTAAACTTAGTACCTAAAGTTTTATCTATATTAGCGAAATGGCTGTAAATTTTGAGAACCATTGCAATTTGCTGTCGCGTTTAATGCTCATTGTAAGCATTTAGAGAAATATTTGAAATTTCATATATCACTGGTGTTTTTCTCCGTTTCATCTAGCATTTGTTACACATTAATCACAAACAGGAAACGATTCGCATGAAAACTTTTACCTACTCTTTAATTGGCGCCGCTTCACTATTGGTTTTGGCAGCTTGCTCGAATGAAACCTCATCAGAAGTCACCAACGACGCTTCGGAAGATAAGGCAGAAGTAAAAACTGAAATCGTTGCTGCGGTAGAAGAAACAAAAGCTGTTGTTGCTGATGCTGCTAAAGAAGACCTATGTTTGACTTTTGGCCCGCAAACACCGCGTGATATTTCCAGCAAAACTGGTTTGAACGCAGTTGATTTTGTTATGGCTCCGGCATCAAGCCAGCTAAATTTATGTAATATCCATACTCACACCAACGCCGAACACAAGGGTCCCGGCTTTTCAGTGTTCGTGAACGATAGCGGCAATGGCGGTTATGCCTGTAATGATACCGCAGAGCTTACCGCAGAAGAGCTTGCACCTGTTGAAGGTGATGGCGGCTTTAAGGGTGTTAAGCCTGGCGATACTATCGAAGTGCATTGGGTGCATACAAGTTGTGACATTACTCCGGGCGAAGGCCTTGGTTCATGTTTAAGTGATACATGTACTGATCCACTGTTACGAGTTGAGGCGCAAACTTTCCTTGTAGTCAATGATGCCAATGCTTTAAATTTCAATAACTTTGGCTATGACGACAATGTGGTTGATGGCAAACATCAGGCCAAAGCTATTCCTGCAAACTCTGGGGATCCGGTGGTGTTTCGCGGTTCAACCACTGGACCTAGCTATAACCAGTCCAAATGTTCGCCATTACAAGTAACTTGGAGTGTGCGGCCAATGTGTGTCAAGGTTGACATTAACTCGCTCAATGAGTGGGGAGCCAAAGGCAATGTGTTTAATGAAACCAAGTCTCATGGTATTCGCCAGTTGGTAACTGCTCCTGAGTTGCTGTCTGCTATTGAGTAAGTACCTAAAACTAAACTGAACAAGCCCAATCATAGCTATTCTTTAGCTGTGGTTGGGCTTTTAGTTTCTTGGCTTTTTGGATTGCAGGCTTTATCTTGATGATTAGCTTTAGTGAGAACTTAGTATGCAAAACCTTTCAAATGCCGCCAAAACAGCCATGCAACAAGCCTATGCGCCATATTCAAATTATAGTGTGGGTGCAGCAATTATCGGTTCTTCCGGTGAGGTGTATTCGGGTTGCAATGTTGAAAATGCAGCCTATCCATTAGGTAATTGCGCGGAAACTTCCGCCATTGCGGCAATGATAGCGGCTGGCGAGCAGCAAATTAAAGAGGTTTTTGTTATGACTAAAGGTGCAAAACCCGGAACACCTTGCGGTGGTTGTCGGCAGCGATTGGCTGAATTTGCAGATGCATCTGTATTGGTGCATTGCGGGCTGGAAACCGGTGAAGTAAACACTTATACAATGGGCGAGTTATTGCCGCATGGATTTGATTTGCCAGATACTTGATTGAAAGAACAATAATAATGAGAACAGTCATCAGTAAAGCCGTCGAATATATTGAACGCAGGGTCGAGAAAAAACAACGATTGGCAATAGTTCTAGGCTCTGGCCTAGGCAACCTTGTCGATATAGTTACGGACAAGATAGTTATTCCTTACGCTGATATTCCTGGATTTCCAGTATCAACAGTTGCTTCTCATTCCGGTGATCTGGTGTTGGGGCAGATAAACGGCCTTGATGTGGCTTTGATGGCCGGAAGGATTCATTATTACGAAGATGGTAATCCGGCGGCAATGATGGTGCCGTTAGAGGTGTTATGGCATATTGGCTGTCGGGTTTTATTGCTGACTAATGCCGCTGGCAGTGTGCATGAAAATGTGCCGCCAGCCAGTGCCTCGCTTATCACTGATCATATCAATTTTTCTGGTCTAAACCCGCTTATTGGTGATCATCGTCCGCCACAATTTATCGACCTTGGTAAGGCCTATGATCATGAAATTGCCGATCGAATAAGAGAAGCTGCTAAAACTTCCGGTGCTGAATTGCATGAGGGTGTTTATGTTTGGTATTCTGGGCCAAGTTTTGAAACTCCGGCAGAAATTAACATGATACGTTTACTGGGCGGCGATCTGGTGGGAATGTCGACAGTTCCCGAAGTCATTTTGGCTAGAAAGCAAGGCTTTAGAGTTGGCGCGGTGTCATTGGTGACAAATTATGCCGCTGGCATGCGCGATGAAGAATTAAGCCACGAACACACAATGCGCGAAGCTGCTCTGGGCTCGGAAAATATCTTGAAATTATTTGATGCATTATTGCGTGATTTTAATGACAACCCGTTAGCTGGCTGACAAAAGCAAAACAAACAGATATAATATGCTGCCTTACACCAAGGACTTATAAAAATGGTTGCTGAAATACACCGTCTTGATCAACAGGCTCGTAATTCCAAAATGACTTTTGATCCATCATGGGTCGATGAAATACGGATAAACTTATCAGCAGTTGAACGACGCATTGCCAGTCATGGAGCAAGACGTTCGGTCAAGAAACAATGGCAAATTGCTTGGTTGTTAAAGGCGGTTTCTGTAATTGATTTAACTACGCTTAGTGGTGATGACACCCCGGGCAGGGTGCGAAGGCTATGTGCTAAAGCCCGCAATCCGGTACGGCGTGATATCCTAGAGAGCTTAGGCGTACCAGATATGCAGCTCACTACCGGTGCAATTTGTGTTTATCATGACATGGTTGAGGTGGCAGTAGAGGCTTTGCGTGGATCAAACATTCCGGTTGCGGCAGTTTCAACAGGCTTTCCTGCTGGATTATCACCATTTCATCTACGTTTGGCGGAAATTAAAGAAAGCGTTGCTGCCGGCGCCCAAGAAATTGATATTGTAATTTCCAGGCGACATGTTTTAACCGCTAATTGGCAGGCATTATACGATGAAATGTGCGCTTTTAGAGAGGCCTGCGACGATGCTCATGTCAAAGCGATTTTGGCTACGGGACAATTGGGTAGCATTACCAAGGTTGCGAAAGCCTCGATGGTTTGTATGATGGCCGGAGCAGATTTTATCAAGACCTCAACCGGAATGGACGGCGTGAACGCCACTTTGCCGGTTAGCTTGATAATGATGCGAATGATCCGCGAATATCACCAACGCACCGGCTATATGGTTGGTTTTAAGCCTGCTGGTGGGGTTAGCTCGGCGAAATTGGCTTTGGTCTATCTTATGTTGATCAAAGAAGAACTGGGCAATGACTGGCTTGACCCCAAGTTCTTTCGTTTTGGTGCGTCCAGCTTGCTTGGTGATATTGAACGACAACTAGAGCATCAGGCAACAGGACGATATTCAGCCGCTAACCGGCACCCGATAGGATAATAAAATGAGCGTGTCAGAGATTTTTGAGAATATGGAATACGGGCCAGCGCCGGAAGATGCGGCAAAAGTGCGTGATTGGCTACAAACCAAGAAAACCGGCTTTGGACATTTTATTGGCGGGAAATGGGTAAAGAATGGTGATTATTTCAACAGCACTAACCCGGCCAATGGCGATGTGTTGGCGCAAATTTCTACTGCTGGCTCAACCCAGGTCAATGCCGCGGTAAAGGCTGCTAATACAGCGTATGCTGACTGGTCAAAACTGGCACCGCATAAAAGGGCGCGGGTATTATATGCTTTGGCGAGGTTAATTCAGAAAAACTCACGGTTTATTGCCGTGCTTGAAACACTGGATAATGGCAAGCCGATACGCGAAACCAGAGATGCCGATATACCATTGGCGGCAAGGCATTTTTATTATCATGCTGGTTGGGCGCAATTATTAAAAACCGAGCTATCCGACCAACAGTCCTTGGGCGTTGTCGGGCAGATCATACCTTGGAATTTCCCGTTTTTGATGCTGTCATGGAAGATCGCTCCGGCATTGGCTGCGGGTAATTGCGTGGTGCTAAAGCCAGCGGAATATACTTCGCTCAGTGCGCTGTATTTTGCTGAACTTTGCATTGAGGCCGGTGTGCCGGCTGGTGTGGTCAATATTATAACCGGCAAAGGCGAAACCGGTAGTTTGATTGTTAATCATCCTGATGTGGTGAAAATCGCCTTTACTGGCTCAACGCCGGTTGGCAGGTTGTTGCGTGAACAAACTGCCGGAACTGGTAAAAAACTAACGTTGGAATTAGGCGGTAAATCTCCGTTTATCGTGTTTGAAGATGCAGATCTGGATAGTGCCGTTGAGGGACTTGTTGATGGCATCTGGTTTAATCAGGGTGAGGTTTGTTGCGCTGGCTCGCGTTTGCTGGTCGAAGAAGGCATAGCCGACAAACTAATTGCCAAAATCAAATTACGTTTGGGTAAGTTTCGTCTTGGTGACCCTTTGGATAAAGCCATTGATATGGGCGCGGTGGCTGATCCTGTACAGTTAAACCGTATCAAATCAATGGTCGCCAAGGGTGTGGCTGATGGCGCCACTTGCTGGCAACCGGATATTGATATTCCAGCGGACGGTTGTTTTTATCCGCCGACTTTGTTGTGCGATGTCGAGCCGTCAAACTTTGTTGCCAGAGAGGAAATATTCGGGCCGGTTTTAACTGTGACTTCTTTTCGTAATCTAGCTGATGCCGTGGTCGTGGCTAATAATACCCGTTTTGGTTTGGCCTGTAGTATCTGGTCAGAAAATATCAATCGTGCTTTGGAAGTGGCAACGCAAATAAAAGCCGGTATTGTCTGGGTCAATGGGGCCAATATGTTTGATGCTGCTTGTGGTTTTGGCGGTTATCGCGAGAGCGGCTTTGGCAGGGAAGGCGGCATTGAGGGAATGTATGCCTATTTGAAACCGAAACTAGACTGGAATAAAGATGCTTCGGCTTTAATTGCTGCTGCAAAACCGGCAAAAGAACAGCAAAACCAGACAGGCGTTGACCAGACACCAAAAATGTTTGTTGGCGGCAAACAAGCAAGACCTGATGGCGGTGGAACTTTGCCGGTTTACGATGCCCAAGGGCAAATGATTGGCCGAGTTGGTGATGGTAATCGCAAAGACATAAGAAATGCGGTAGAAGCCGCGTATAAATCAAGCGCAGGTTTTGCCGCCAGAACTGCCTATAACCGGGCGCAAATATTATATTTTATGGCGGAAAACCTTGATGCTAGGGCTGCTGAATTCGCCGCACGATTACAGCAATCCACTGGCGCAACCAAGGCGCAAGCAAACCGTGAAGTTGAATTATCAATCGCTAGATTGTTCGCAAATGCGGCATGGGCTGATAAATTTGATGGACTTGTGCATACTCCGCCATCAAGAAATGTGGCTCTGGCGGTAAATGAGCCATTAGGCGTTATGGGGATTATTTGTCCTGATGAAATGCCTTTATTGTCGATGGTCTCATTGTTTGCGCCGGTAATGGCGATGGGTAATTGTTCTGTACTAATACCATCAATGCGTTATCCATTATTGGGTACTGATCTTTATAGTTTATTGGAATCTTCCGATGTTCCTGCTGGTGCAATAAATATCATTACCGGTGAGCGCGAAGCTCTGGCAAAAGTTCTTGCAGAGCATGATCAAATTGATGGTTTGTGGTATTTTGGCTCAAAGCAAGGCAGCAAAGATGCAGAAGTTTTGTCGATTGGTAATCTCAAGCGTACTTGGGTTAATAATGGCAACTCGCGGGATTGGGTTTCATCAGTGACTGGCGAGGGAAGACAGTTCTTGCGCGAATGCACGCAAGTCAAGAATATCTGGCTTCCCTACGGAGACTAAGCAAATGTTAGTGCAAGAAATTATTCGCATCAAACGTGATGGCGGAGTGTTATCGCAATCACAAATCGAAGAATTTATTACTGGAGTTACCAATAATTCCGTATCCGAAGGGCAGATCGCTGCTTTGGCAATGGCTGTGTTCTTAAATGGTATGCAGCGCGAAGAATTCATCGCTTTGACCAAGGCTATGGCCAATTCGGGGACTGTTCTTGACTGGTCAGAGTTAAGCGATAAAGGCCCGGTTCTAGACAAACATTCTACCGGTGGAGTTGGTGATAATGTGTCACTAATGCTGGCTCCGATTGTGGCGGCGTGTGGTGGTTTTGTGCCGATGATTTCCGGACGTGGTCTTGGTCATACTGGTGGCACTTTGGATAAACTGGATTCGATCCCCGGTTATGTTTCAACCCCGGAAATGGACAAATTACGCCATGTCATTGCCAATACCGGTTGTGCGATCATCGGCCAAACCGATGATCTGGCTCCGGCGGATCGGCGGATGTATGCGACCAGAGATATAACGGCTACTGTTGAATCAATTCCTTTAATTGTTGCCAGTATCTTGTCAAAGAAACTAAGCGCCGGTCTTGGTGGTTTGGTGCTGGACGTAAAAATAGGCTCTGGCGCATTTGCTGCTTCGATGGGCATGGCAAAAGACCTTGCGCAAAATTTGGTGGAAACCGCCAATGCTTGTGGTCTTCGTACCAGTGCCTTGATCACCGATATGGATCAACCATTGGCCAGCGCCGCCGGTAATTCATTGGAAGTAAGAAATGCGGTCGAGTTTCTAAGCGGTACTCATCGTGATGCCAGGCTTGAACAAGTAACATTGTCTTTGGCTGCGGAAATGTTGGTGCTTGGAGGTTTGTGTGAAAACTCAACGCAAGCCCTGCAAAAAGTAACCGCAAAGCTACAAGACGGCAGTGCTTTGGAGGTTTTCGCCAAAATGGTTACTGAATTGGGCGGAGCCGTTGATTTTACGCAAAATATGGATAATTATTTACCTGCCGCCAAAGTCCGCCGCGTTGTAAAAGTCCAAGCCGACGGTTGGGTCAGCAAGATAGCGACCCGCGACATTGGCCTTTGCGTGGTTGAACTTGGCGGTGGCCGGCGCGTGGCCAGTGATGAGCTTGATTTTAGTGTTGGTCTTAGTGGTCTACCGTCAATAGGCGACGAATTATTTATTGGTGATGAATTGTGTACCATTCATGCTGCCTCAGAAGAAGCGGCACAAATCGCCAAAACAAGTATCGAGCAAGCAATTTTGATTGGCGATAAACCGGAACTGTCAAAAGCGGTTATTAGCCGTGTCGGGGTTCCTACGTAATGAAACGACTGATTGTTTGCGAACTGGATTCATTGGGTATTGGCGCGGCTCCTGATGCCGACAGTTTCGGCGATGCCGGTGGTGATACTTTAGGACATATTGCTGATCACTGCGCCGCCGGTAAGTGCGATCAAGCTGGCGGCCGTTCTGGGCTTCTGCAAATACCAAACCTGTTGGCATTGGGTTTAGGTGCGGCCAATGCCGGAGCCACCGGGCGCTATGCTCCGGGCTTGCGGACAGATAGAGAAATTATCGGTGGTTATGGCTATTGCGAGGAGCAAAGCAAGGGTAAGGACACACCTAGCGGCCATTGGGAGGCTATGGGTGCGCCGGTATTGTTTGAATGGGGTTACTTTAGGGAGAAAAAAAATACATTTCCCAATGAGTTACTGGAAGAACTTAAAGTTTTATCCGGTGTGTCCGGTTTCCTTGGAAACTGTCATGCTTCGGGTACTGATATCATTACAGAACTTGGTGAGCAGCACATAAAATCAGGGAAGCCTATTGTTTATACTTCAGCGGATTCGGTGTTTCAGATTGCCGCTCATGAGCAATCATTTGGCCTTGAGCGGCTGTATGATCTGTGTGCAATAGCCAGAAAATTAGTTGACCCTTACAATATTGGTCGGGTGATTGCCAGGCCATTTGACGGCAATAATTCCAATGATTTTGCCCGAACAAATAACCGCCGGGATATAGCTGTTCCGCCGGTTAGCGAAACCTTGCTTGATCAGGTATCGCAAAGCAATGGCGAGATGATCGCCGTCGGCAAAATATCGGATATTTTTGCTGGTCGTGGCATCGATCGAAAGGTCAACGCCTATGGTCTTGATGGTTTGATGGATGCCACATTGTCCGAGTTGAAAACCGCTAAAGACGGAGCATTTATTTTCACTAATTTTGTTGATTTTGATATGCTGTATGGCCATCGTCGCGATGTTACCGGTTATGCGACAGCATTAGAGTATTTTGACCGGCGGTTGCCGGAACTAACAGCTGCTTTGCAAGAGGGTGATCTGTTGATTTTAACCGCCGACCATGGTTGTGATCCGACTTTTCCCGGATCCGACCATACTCGTGAATTTGTGCCATTTATTGCTTATGGCGCACATGTAATTGCTGGTGATCTTGGCCATCGCAAGACATTTGCCGATATTGGGGCAACCGGTGCTGCATGGTTGGGATTAAAAGGTTTTCCCACCGGAACAATTGCTAACCAAGCAATAGGCTTGAAAGCTGAAACGTAATAAATGCTGCGATCCATGCCAGTAAAAACAAGTACGTCACCATAAAAGTTGTCCATTTACGTGAATTGGTTTCTCTTCGAACCGTGGCGATGGTGGCAAAACACTGTGGCGCAAACACATACCAAGCTAAAAATGAAAGCGCCGAAGGTAATGACCATGCGTTTTGTAAAACACTGGCAAGGCCAGCTTCTATTTCTGCTTCGCTACCCTTGACCGCATAAACAGTACCCAGAGCGGCAACCACCACTTCTCTGGCGGCCATGCCTGGAACCAGAGCGATCACAGTTTCTAGTGAAAATCCGATTGGTCTGAATATTGGTTCAATCCATGAACCAAGTGTTCCGGCGAAACTATCACGAATACCGGAGCCGCCTTTGGGAAATGAGGTTAAAAACCAAAGAACCACCGATGTAGCGAAAATAATCGTGCCAGCTTTGCGAATAAATGCCCAAGCACGGGATAATATTGCAATGATAAAATCCATTAGTTTCGGAATCATATAACCCGGTAATTCAAGCAATAAGTGTTGTGGCGGGCCTTTGGTTGCGGTTTTGCGTAAGATAAAAGCCACTAAAATGGCAAAGATTATACCGGCAATGTAAAGTGTAAATAAAACCAGCCCCGGAAGATTAAAAAGCCCGACCGAGGTTTTCGGGATAAATGCGCCGATTATAAGTGCATAAACCGGCAAACGTGCCGAGCAAGTCATCAATGGCGCAATCATGATTGTGGTTAATCGGTCGCGTTCGCTCTTGATACTGCGCGCCGCCATTATTCCGGGAATGGCGCAAGCAAAACTGGACAATAATGGGATTAACGCTTGGCCGTTTAAGCCTATTTTGCTCATTAAACCGTCAACCAAAAATGCTGATCTTGCCATATAGCCGCTGGCTTCTAGTATTATGATAAACCCGAATAAAATGAGGATTTGCGGTAAAAACACCAATATTGAGCCAACGCCAGCAATGATGCCGTCACCAAGCAGGCTAGCCAACCATTCGATCTTAATTCCATACGCCATTGTCTGCAACCAGCCAACGCCGGCTTCGATCCAGCTCATCGGCAGACCCGACCATGTGTAAACTGCTTGAAATATAAAGAACATTATCGCCAGCAACAGGATCGGACCTAATATTGGGTGCAAGGTAAAGCGGTCAATTAGCCTTGTGAGATCGCGTCCGGTTGAGGTTTGTTGAATGGTGTTTTTGGCTATTTTACGGGCTTGGCGTTGTAGTTCTGATAATTTGGTGGTTTCTGCAGTAGTTGGAAGTTTTGCTTTTTGCAGTAACTCGTCCCAATTATCCTCTAATGCTTTTCTTCCCATTTTGCGCGAAGCGGTAATGCCGACAACTGGAAAGCCAAGTAATTGCTCGAGTTTTTCAAGATCAATTTTCAAACCGTCTCTGTCGGCCATGTCCATCATGTTCAAGACCAGTATCATCGGCAGGCCGAGCTGCTTGAATTGCAAGATAGAATGTAAATGGGTTTGTAACCGCGCAGCATCAAGAATAGCCAACATCATGTCGGGTTTTTGCGCAGTTTTTATGTCGCCGCGCAAATGTTGCAAGGCAACTTTTTCATCGGTTGAGCGACCGGAAAGGCCGTAAATTCCCGGTAAATCAATTAGCTCATATTGTTTGCCACTGTTAGAGGTATATATGCCATTTCGTTTTTCCACGGTAACGCCGGGGTAGTTTCCGGTTTTAGCCCTACCGCCGGTTAACGCGTTAAATAAAGTGGTTTTACCGGTGTTTGGTGCACCAACCAGTGCAATACTCTTAATGTTCATGGGTGCAAAACGATTTGTATTTGTGAAGCTTCTATTTTTCGAAGTGCGATAATCGAACTGTTAAGGCGTACACACAAGGGGGAGCCGCCAATTAAACCGCGATGCAAAATTTCCACCTCGTCGCCTTCGGCAAAACCAATTTCTCGCAACTTTTCGACTAGTGGTTTTTTGCCTTGCTCAAAGCCAGTGATTTGTGCTGGTTTGTGTTGCGCTAATTGATCTAAATTGGTGGGTTCGTTGGTCATACGTGCATAAATCACGAATGCAACTCATTTGCAACTGGCGATTTTGCTATTACTTAAATTTGAATGCGACGGATCGTCACAGGATGAAAAAAAGGGGGTTATGGTTGATTTGTGGATCGTTAAATCGAAAATTTTCCAAGGTTGTTAAGCAAATGTGTCGATAACTAAAACTGGTAAAACGAGGTGGCTGAATAATAACAATTATGGTGCTGTTTTTGATTCTGGCCGATTAAAATAATACGTTTGTCTATTTTGTTTTGTTTTGTTCATCTAGAACTGTGGTTAATGCTCTTTTTGTCATTTTTTTCTTGCGTAAACTTGTTATAACCAAAGAGCCAAGAACAAGAATAGTTATGCCATAACAGGTCCAGATGAAGATGCTGTTTTTACCAAAATCCAATAATTCAGGCATCAGGGTTCTCCGTCATTTGTTTGCTGGCGGTAGATGGTCGCTGGTCTGATGAGCGAATTACCAATGCTCTGGCTTTGCGAGCATCAAGTTCGCTAAGCATGTTGTTGATCACCAGCCAGCCAAACAGGCAAAAATATCCGATTATGCCAACAAACAGGGTTGTCGACATGGAGTTATCAATTTCTGAACCGCTAAGACTAATCGAAGCGGATTGATGTAAGCTCGACCACCACTCAACAGAATATTTGACTATTGGTAAGTTGATTGCTCCGGCCATGGCAGCTATCGCGCCGATTCTGGCACTGGAGTTTTCATCGCGGATTGCCGCTCTGATTGCCATATAACCTAAAAACAAAAATAGCATTACCAATGTAGAGGTTAACCGTGCATCCCATACCCAATAGGCGCCCCACATTGGCTTGCCCCATAAGGCTCCGGTGAACAGCCCTAAAAAGGTAAATGCTGCACCGATGGGAGCTGCAACTCTAGCGGCGGTATCTGCCAATGGATGTCGCCAAACAAAGCTGAAAAAACTGGCTATTGCCAAAAATGCATAAGCGCCGGAGGCGGCAAAAACCGCCGGAACGTGAACATACATTATCCGAAATGTATCACCTTGTTGATAATCAGCAGGCACTATAAATAATGCCATTATCCATGACGGAATAATCAGTATAATTGCGCCTATTCCCAATATTGGTGAAATCCATTTACTTAAGGCTTGAAACCTGACTGGATTGGCAAAGTATGACAGCATTTGTATTTCCTTATCGATTATTCCAAGTGGATTTTTAGGGCTAATCTCGAGATTAATGGACCTAATACCAATGAAAACAATGAAATAGCGCCAAGTAATTTCATCGCAACGCTATTAATAGTTCCGGCCTGTACTGCGCCAACCCCAAATATCAGTGGTGATGCCAATAGCGGCCCGGATATCAATACAATTAATAGTCCTGCGCCGCGTAAATTTGCGGTTAGTGCTGAGGCCATGCCTCCTATAAGAACCATTGCCGGCCCGCCAACCAAAAGGGAGACTATCAGAATTGGCGCGCTTGATATATCTGCACCCAGCATAACGGCTGCAAAAGGGCTAAGCAGAAGTATTGGTGCAAAATTACTTATCCAGTGCGAGAATACTTTGCCGATAACATATATTGAAAGCGATCGGTTGTCTGTAATCCAGCACTCTAGACTTCCGTCATTTAAGTCTTCACTAAACAACTGGCTTAAAGATAATTGACTGGCAAATGTGACCGCAAGCCAGACCAGAGCCGGGGCAATAAAACCTCGTTCGGCTTGATCAGGGCCAAGCGCAAACGCCGCTAACATAATGAATAATATAAAGAAAATGCTTCCTTGCGCCCAATTACCACCGGAGCGGGTCGCCAGCAACAAATCGCGAAAGATTATAAGTTTAAGCTGGCTCATCATGCTGCTGTAACCTGCTCTAATTTTATGTAGCTGGTGGGAGCCGTGGGGTTTATATTATCATGAGAAGCAATGATAGCAATTCCACCTTGTTGGCTATGTTGTTGTAACAAGGCTTCAATCAGTTTTCTTCCGTCGCTGTCAAGATTGGCACTTGGCTCGTCCAATATCCACAACGGACTATTGCTTAACAGAAGTCTGGCAAGGGCTAATCTTTGTTTTTGTCCTGCCGACATAGTATGAACTGGGCGTTGCTGCATATTGAGCAATCCCACTTTTTGTAAAGCTTGGGATATTTCTGGGTGTTGTTCGGCTTTGTTACTCCAAAAAGCAAGGTTTTGGGTTGCCGAAAGGTCTTGTTTTAAGCCTGATTTATGACCTAGCCAGCCAATAGAGCCGGAAGTGGCTCCGTTAAGCCAACGTTTATTGTTGTATCTGTGTTGCAACTGCCCGCTATAAGAGGTGTTAAGTCCGGCTATAATTCGCAGCAGGCTGGTTTTCCCGGAGCCGTTTGCGCCGCGTACCATCAATATCTCTTTGGATTGTAGTGAAAAACTCACATTGGCAAAGATAGTACACATTGCTCGCGTAAAGCTTATTTTCTTGGCCGATATGGTACATGTCTGATGTTTGTTCATGGCTTTGGAAAATAGCTGTATATTATAGTAAAGGGGGTGGTGAAAATCTTTTGAAATGGCCATTCGAGTTTTGTATAACTTTTTTAGGATCAATACACATATCCGAAAGCCGTTTCGCATTTTTCAGGTGTACGGGGTATAAGTCAATGGTTGTTAGGTAATGTTGTTGTTTTGCATCTCTTGGGATAAGTTATGTAAAATGTGTAATTTTCATTGCCTGCTTTGTGGTAACGTATAATATATACATTCGTTAAATTCACCGATCCTTTGAATAGTAAAGCTATGAAACCTAGAAATAGAAATCGACGATTGACTTTTCTCGGGCTCGGCTTGCTGGTTCTGGTGGCTGCTTTGGTCTTGGCAATGGCAGGATTAAAAGACAATATTTCTTATTTTTACGCGCCAACTGAATTATTGGCCGAAGAATACGAGGCTGACAAAAGCATCAGGTTGGGTGGTATGGTGGAAGACGGGTCTTTTCAACGAAGCGAAGGATTGCAGCTAAGTTTTAGAATTACTGACTTTAATGCAAGTATTCCTGTTGTTTATAGCAAAATACTCCCAGATTTGTTTCGAGAGGGGCAGGGGGTTATCGCTGAAGGGGCACTGGGAAGTGACGGTGTTTTTGTTGCTACCCGCATATTAGCCAAGCATGATGAGAAATACATGCCACCCGAAGTGGCGCAAAGCTTGAAAAAACAAGATATTTCTTTGGAGTGATTTGGTGAATGTGTTGCGCTGAAACAACACGTTGCCCTTATTCTGCAAAGCCCTTTGTTATTGGCTGTTTTTACTAGCCAAATGTGTTCTGTTATTGTAATGATTTAAGTAAGCGGGTTGTTTTTGATAAGCGACTTGTTCAAATAGTATTTTTTGGTCGTAACTTTTGGGCCGTTTACAACTTAGTTTCGAGGAATACCTCGGGAGGGGAAGCATGAGGAAAACTTTACTTTCAGCAGTAGCAATAGCTGCATTGGTTACTTTGCCAAGCATAGCCTTAGCTGGCGATAATGGCTGGTATGCCAGAGCTGGCGTAGGATATGGATCGCTTGATTCTATGACTGCATCCGGTGCCTTGAATGGCGTAATGAACGCCCAGGGCGACTTTCGCCCAACCATTGGTTTTGGTAAATACCTGCAAAATGATTGGCGCGTCGATTTCGACCTGACACAGCGTTTTAACGATACAGGAGCTGTTGGAAACTTCTCTGAAAGTTCCAGTGATTTCCAATCATGGTCTGTTATGGCTAATGTGATTAGGGATTTTGACTTAGGGTATTCTATCAAGCCGTATATCGGTATTGGTGCTGGTTTTGCAAGAACCAGTATTTCTGCTCAGGGTTATCAAAATGGGAATACCGGAGCTAACTTCGGCATCCCTGCTGATCCATTTGCTGTAGCAAATAGTAGAGACACTGATTGGGCGTGGAATGGCCTGGTTGGTCTTGGTATCGATCTGTCCGATAAATGGACTATGGATGTTGGATACCGGTATTTTCAGTCGCCAAGCTTGGGCTTTAGTTCATCTGGCGGTGCTGTGAGTACTGGTAACTATTCATCTCATGATGTGTTTGCACAGCTTATCTATAAGTTTGGCGCTAAGAAGGCTGCACCACCACCACCACCACCACCACCTCCGCCACCTCCGCCACCTCC
>JAESTZ010000074.1 GCA_016763315.1 Robiginitomaculum sp. | reverse complement strand
TCAGCTGGATAGAGCACCAGACTACGAATCTGGGGGTCGGGAGTTCGAATCTTCCTCGGCGCGCCATTTTCACTTCGCTCGCGGAGGCACGTCACTTTCTAAAAAGAATAGTCGTACCCTTATGTTATGCTAGAGAACAATCCCCTTACCCGCGCCAAAATTATTATTAACTATCAGTCTCCAGTATTTGCTTCCAGAATCTAGCGCTAATCATACAAAGGTTTATTTTCCAAAGCGTGGTGTTTCGGATTTATCTCTGAGGATATTAATGTACCCGGACTCATATTTTTAGGCAGTTGCGAACTACCTGTTTCGTTTAAATATTGGCCGATGGCTAAGTCGTCTATAATAATTGGACCGCCACCGCACAGATGACGATCTTGATTGTTTTTTTTGATTCCTGAAACCCAGTACTCATCACCTGTTTGCAATTCATAATGATTTCCCGCGATGCACTGCCCACCACTTTTTTTTAATGAAAGGCCATTAAAATACACAGTTCGTCTGGACTTAGAAAACACGGCAATTCCGATCCAAGCAGGACCATTGTCACTATGCCCAGATTTCAACTCCACATATACTAATCTAGATTTCATTTTGTTTTCTCCCTGACCCTTAAATTCATCATTTCCCGCGTCTGTGTTTCCAGCTAACGCCCGTAGTGTCGATACGGCTCTTGCGAGAGTGGCGTTTTTTGTGGGCGACAGTTCCAACCGGACTTAGCATATCAAGTTCGCGTTCGCGTAGCTTTGAGAGCTGATCCCGTAATTTGGCTGCTTGTTCAAACTCTAGATCGGCAGCAGCAGCTAACATAGCCTTTTCGGTATCGGCGATTACCGATTTTAAGTCTTTGCCAACGAAATGTGCTCCGTCTTCGGCAAGGCCTCTGGCATAACCGGTATTGCTATCTTCGGTTCCGACCCGCACATGATCCCCCTCGTAAACACTCTCCAGAATATCACCAATGCCTTTTTTGATGCTTTGCGGGGTGATGCCGTGTTTGGTGTTGTACTCTTGTTGCTTGGCTCTACGGCGTTTGGTTTCATCCATGGCTCGCTGCATTGATCCGGTTATTTTATCAGCATACAGCACCACTCGGGCATCGACATTTCTGGCGGCGCGGCCAATGGTTTGTACCAATGAAGTTTCCGAGCGCAGAAAGCCTTCCTTATCAGCATCTAAAATGCCAACAAAGGCGCATTCTGGAATGTCCAGACCCTCACGCAATAAGTTTATCCCTATAAGCACATCGAACGCGCCAAGTCGCAGGTCGCGGATAATTTCAATACGCTCTAGGGTGTCGATATCTGAGTGCATATAACGAACGCGCATGCCTTGGTCGTGCATGTATTCGGTAAGGTCTTCGGACATCTTTTCGGTCAAAGTGGTTATTAGTGAACGATAACCCATATCAGCTACTGCTTGCACTTCGGCGATCACATCATCAACTTGATTGGCGCCATTAGCAGACACCGGACGCACCTCCACCGGTGGATCGATCAGTCCAGTTGGGCGGATTATTTGTTCAGTAAACACTCCGCCGGTCTGGTTCAATTCCCATGGCCCCGGGGTGGCCGAGACATTTATTGTTTGCGGGCGCATTGCCTGCCATTCCTCAAACTTTAACGGGCGGTTATCAAGACAAGACGGCAAGCGAAAACCATGGTTAGCCAAGGTGGTTTTACGTTTGAAATCACCTTTATACATTGCCCCTAATTGCGGAATGGTCACATGGCTTTCATCAACAAATACAAGCGCATTTTCTGGTAAATACTCGAATAAGGTTGGTGGAGGCTCGCCTATTTTACGTCCGGTAAGGTATCTGGAATAATTCTCAATTCCAGAACAAACCCCTTGTGCCTCCATCATCTCCAGATCAAATTCGGTGCGCTGTTGCAATCGTTGGGCTTCGAGTAATTTATTATTGTCCTCTAGCCATTTAACATGGGTATGCATTTCCTTGCGGATACTTCGGATAGCCTGTTTTATCGTCGGACGCGGGGTAACGTAATGAGAATTGGCGTAGACTTTGATCTGCTCGCGCATCGCAGCTTTTTTTCCGGTTAGCGGGTCAAACTCCCAAATGCTATCAATTTCATCACCAAAAAAATCTATACGCCAAGCTCGATCCTCATAATGTGAGGGGAATATTTCCAACACATCACCGCGCACCCGAAATGTGCCACGGGTAAAAGAGGCATCATTGCGCTTAAACTGCAAATCCACCAAATTGCGCATTATAGCCCGTTGATCGATTTCCTGCCCCGGCTCGAGGCTAAACGTCATCGCCGTATAGGTTTCGACCGAGCCAATACCGTAAATGCACGAAACTGATGATACGATGATTACATCATCCCGTTCTAGGATCGAACGAGTGGCAGCGTGGCGCATCCGGTCAATGGTTTCATTAATTGCACTGTCTTTTTCGATATAGGTATCGGTACGTGGCACATAGGCTTCCGGTTGATAATAATCGTAATAAGAAACAAAATATTCAACCGCATTATTGGGGAAAAATGATTTGAACTCACCATATAATTGCGCTGCCAAGGTTTTGTTGTGAGCAAGAATAAGTGCTGGCCGCTGGGTCTCGTTGATCACCTGCGCCATGGTAAAAGTTTTGCCTGAACCCGTTACACCAAGCAAAACCTGATCCATCTCTCCAGCGCGAACACCAGCGACCAAATCAGCAATAGCTGTTGGCTGATCGCCTTTGGGTTCAAACTCGCTAACCAGATCGAAAGTTTTTCCGCCATCAGATTTCTCCGGGCGTTTGGGGCGGTGCGGCTGCCACTGAGTCTCTGGCGTAGTTTTGCTGTCGTCCAGTATAAAATCACCGGCAGCAGAATCTGATATACCCTTAATCTGTTTCATAGAAGCAGCTTAGTGGATTTCCACAGAGGTTTCTAGATTATTCCGGTTCATTTGAACCGGAATAATCTAAATATTGAGTGGTCACAATCCTTTGCCGTAAAACCGGTGCCCAGTTTCACTAAAGATTGCTCTAGTTTGTTCTTTAGGCGAAGGTGCAATATTTAATTGACCACGGGTTCCACGCCTTGCTCGGTGGCAGCATTTAACATTTGTGATTGTAATTTTTCAAATGCCCGTACTTCTATTTGCCTAATTCTTTCGCGACTAACATCATATACCTTAGCCAGCTCTTCCAGAGTTTTTGGTTCATCGGACAATTTGCGTTGACGGATAATATCTTGTTCGCGGGCATTTAAACTTTGCATTGCTTCATTCAACAAGCTCATTCGGGTGGAATGCTCGTTTGATTCTGCAATTGCAGTTTCTTGGTCGATTTGATTTTCATCCTCCAACCAGTCCTGCCATTGTCCGCTCTCACCATCTTGCGAACGAATTGGCGCGTTTAAACTAGCATCACCACCGGCCATTCTCCCGTTCATAGAGATGACTTCGGTTTCGGTTACACCAAGTTTAGTAGCAATTTCTTCTACTTGATCTGGACGCAAATCACCCTCGTCAATGGCTTTCATCTGTCCCTTCATTCGGCGTAGGTTGAAAAATAATTTCTTTTGGGCCGCAGTAGTTCCCATCTTCACTAAAGACCAAGAGCGCAGAATGTACTCCTGAATACTGGCCCTTATCCACCACATTGCATAAGTAGCAAGGCGGAACCCTTTGGCCGGTTCAAACTTTTTTACCGCCTGCATAAGACCGACATTTCCCTCGGAAATAACTTCACCGATAGGTAGACCATAACCACGATAGCCCATGGCAATTTTTGCCACCAACCTTAGGTGTGAAGTCACCATTTTGTGAGCAGCATCACTGTCTTGATGCTCGATCCAACGATTTGCCAGCATAAACTCTTCGCCTTTTTCCAACATTGGGAATTTGCGAATTTCTGTTAAATACCGTGAAAGCGATGCTTCGGGGGTTAACGATACCGGTAATGTAGAAGTCATAATTTCCTCCAGTAGTTTGGCAGCCATTCGGCCTGCTAGTCTTATAGAAGGATAGATAGGTGATTTTAAGGCAAGAAAAAGGGTTAGAGCCTAATTTTTATTTCACAACATCGTGATTGCCATACTAAAAACTTAAATTAAACTGTGTTTTAGTATAGCTTATCTTTGTGATCCATCAACTTATCCAAAAACCGGTACCCACTTTTTGGGTCGATGGGATATATGCAGATTAAAGCTTGGATAAACTTCTAATACTGATAAACAAACTGGTTCATTCAATAGCTTTTACCAGATTTTTATCAGATGCACTAAACCAACAGCAAAAACCAGAAAGATACCAAAATGACTATTCACTTGCATAAAAATGATCTTCCGGCAGGAATTTCCTTTGCCGATGGTGTGGCCGTCGATACTGAAACTATGGGGTTATCCTTACAACGGGATAAATTGTGCCTTGTACAATTATCTGCTGGTGACGGAGACGCCCATTTGGTGCAGATGGATCGCAAATCGTATGATTGCCCGAACTTAAAAACATTGCTGGCCGACAATAACACGGTCAAGATTCTACACTTTGCCAGGTTTGATGTCGGCATGGTACAAAAATACCTAAATGTTACTATGGCTCCGATTTATTGCACAAAGATAGCTTCAAAGCTGGTGCGTACATATACAGACCGTCATGGCTTAAAAGACCTAGTGCGGGAATTGGCGGCAAAAGACATGTCAAAACAACAACAAAGTTCCGATTGGGGAGCAACAGAGCTTAGTAAAGCCCAATGCGAATATGCCGCGTCCGATGTTTTATATTTGCATGAATTACGAAGCAAACTAGATATTATGCTGTCTAGAGAAGGACGCACTGAACTTGCGCAATCGTGTTTTGATTTTTTACCGACGCGGGCAGCCCTTGACCTTGCTGGGTGGCCAAATGTGGATATTTTTGCTCATAGTTAGGCTATAATTATTGAAATTGGTCATTTTTTGGCCTTAACTATCTTATCTATATAATATTATGATAATTCTTTTCTTTTATGGTATGGTTATTTAAATAATAGAGGCTGTAATGAGTACTAAAGCTATATCAGGGTCGTTTGAAGGCACTTTGCAGTGGGAGCCACGTCGACGCATGACACTGAATGCGGCTAGACGACGTTCACTATTAGTCAAAATATTGCGCTTCACCTTCGTTTTAATGGCTGTACTTATAGTTAGTGTTGTAGCTGCCTATATAGTCGTTGGCTCCAACCGGCCCGTACCGGTAGTTTCGCTAATGCCCGTACAAGTAGCTAATGAAAATGAAATGGTGATACAAAAGCCTGTATTCACCGGCAGAGATGATTCAAAAAATCCGTTTTCTTTAAGTGCCGATACCGCCCTGCAACAAACAGATGGCAGCGGAATTACCAATCTGGTCAATCCTGAATTAAACACCAGCCCTGAAAAAAACGGCGGAGCCAATGTAACAGCCCGCCACGGTCAATATGATGATACAGGCCGGGTGCTGGAACTTACTGATGAAGTGACTTTGACAACAGATAGTGGATTTGAATATACCACCCCCAATGCAACCATTGATTTAAGCTCTGATATAATCAGCGGTGATAATGGAGTGCAAGGCGAAGGGCCTTTGGGTAATATAAAATCTGACGAGTTTAAAATCGTCGAAGGTGGAGAACGGGTTTATTTTACTGGTCGGGTGGTAACCCGCATCAATATTGGTACAGATAAAAAAGACAAAAAGAAAGAAGATGAAGAATGAATATTAAGTTGTACATAGGTTTTTTATCGAGTTTGTTGTTCTTAATAATGGCCAGCACTGCTTTCGCACAACTGTCTTCTTCTGGGGGACCCGTAGACATTAGTGCGGATACACTAGAAGTTATTGATTCAAAAAACATTGCAATTTATCGCGGCCATGTAGATGTAATACAAGATGATGCCCGCTTGCAAGCCGATGAAATCAGGGTGCAATTCGCCAAAGGGGCTACCGATAGTACTAGTGGTGCACTAAGTGCTTCTTGGGGAGATATTCAAACCATTACTGCAACAGGGAATGTTTTTTACACTACCCCTGGAGAAGTTGCCAGAAGTGATAAAGCTGTATACTTGGTGACGCCGGATACAATTACATTAACCGGCGATGTTATTGTTACACAAGATGGAAATGTGATCCGGGCACAACTTTTGGTCATAAAAATAAAAACTGGCGAGGCATCGTTTGCAGCAGGGGAAGTTGGTCGAAAATCCCGTGATCGAGTGCGTTCGGTATTTTTCCAAAAAACTGATTAACTTGAATTGAAACTGGTGATCTAGTTCTAGATTGACAGGTTAAACATCAAAACATTCTTGATGAAAATGATGCAGGATTAAAATGAACCATACAGAATCCAAAAGCATTGATATCCCTAAAACCGGACTTTGTGTTGACGGTATCGGTAAGTCTTTTGGACGAAGGTCGGTAGTAAAAGGGGTTAACCTGGCACTGCAACAAGGTGAAGTTGTCGGTTTGCTTGGGCCAAATGGCGCTGGCAAAACTACTTGTTTTTATATGATAACGGGACTGATCAACGCTGATTATGGAAGAGTGTTGCTTGATGGTCGTGATATAACTTCATTGCCTATGTATCAAAGAGCCAGATTGGGTTTGGGGTATCTACCGCAAGAAGCTTCTATTTTTCGGGGGCTAAGTGTAGAAAAAAATATCCTTGCAATAGTAGAGTTGGCCGAGAAAAATAAATCCAAGCAAACTCAAATGGTTGACCAGTTACTTGAAGAATTAAACATCGCGCACATCCGAAAATCACGGGCTTTGGCCTTGTCTGGTGGAGAGCGCAGAAGAGTGGAAATAGCCAGAGCGTTAGCCACAAGACCAGCGTTTATTTTACTTGATGAGCCATTTGCAGGCATTGATCCATTGGCGATTGCCGATATTAGAGACCTGATCAAATTTCTATCCGGCCGGGGTATTGGAATACTGATTACTGACCATAATGTGCGTGAAACCCTTGAGATTGTCGATCGGGCATCAATTATATATGAGGGTGAAGTACTTTTTGAGGGTAAGCCTGAGGAGATATTAACTAATCCCGATGTAAGAAGGGTTTACCTAGGAGATACGTTTATCAAGGAGTAATGAAATTGTCGGGTAATTCGCAGCGTATGGAAATAAGGCAAGGCCAGTCATTGGTCATGACGCCGCAATTACAGCAAGCCATTAAGCTTTTACAACTGTCCAATGTGGATTTAAGCGCATTTGTTGAAGATGAATTAATTAGAAACCCTTTGTTGGAGCGAGATAAGCGTGACCAGCTTGCTGCCGAGAAAACTTCTGATGACAAACCTACTGTTGAAACAGAAAACCGGCCAGAAATGTCACTGGACAGCAATTCCAGTAAAACGGCCGAAGAAGCTGTAGATGCAGACTTCGAGGGCACTTATGCAATATCGAAAAATGACGCTGGTGAAGTTGGTGAAAACACTGGTGGAGCAATAGACTGGTCACGGGCTGGTTCTGGTGGGCGTAGTTCGTTTGAAAGTTCTGATTATGGAATTGACCAACTAGAAGCAGCCAAACCCAGCCTTCATGACCACTTATCTGACCAGCTTTCTATTGCCAATCTTGATGCTATCTCTCGAATGATTGCTTCACACTTGATTTCAATGGTCGAAGACGACGGCTATATTCGTTCTGATCTAGCTGAAGAAGCGGATCGGCTGGGTGTTGAGTTGTCGCAAATAAAGTCCGTTTTAGAAACCTTACAAGGCTTCGAGCCAACTGGAATTTGCGCCCGTAACTTAAAAGAATGCCTAGAATTACAGCTAAAAGAACGCGATCGATATGACCCGGCAATGCAGGTGCTGGTGGAAAATATAGAATTGTTGGCCAAGCAAGATATGGCGGCTTTATTATCTTTGTGCGAAGTTGATGCTGAAGACCTAGCCGAAATGGTAGCTGAACTGCGCCAGTTAAACCCAAAACCGGGTGATGTATTTAGCGGCAGCACGGCTGCTTTGGTGGTTCCTGACGTGTTTATTAGGCAAACCCCTGAAGGCGGTTGGGCAGTTGAATTAAACACCGATACCTTACCCAAGGTTTTAGTTAATTCACGCTATTATGCTAAAATAAATAAGCAGCATAATTCTGAAAAAGACAAAACCTTTATTTCTGACTGTCACCAATCAGCCAGTTGGTTAGTTAAAAGTCTGGATCAACGCGCCCGAACAATTCTTAAAGTAGCAACTGAGTTGGTAAAACAGCAAGATGGGTTTTTAGTGGAGGGTGTACAAGCGCTACGTCCACTTAATTTGAAGACTGTTGCTGATGCTATTCAGATGCACGAATCAACAGTTAGCCGGGTAACATCAAACAAATTTGTTTCAACTCCGCGTGGTTTGTTCGAGATGAAGTATTTCTTTAATGTTGCAATTCCTGCGGTAAATGGTGGGGAAGCTTTTTCTGCCGAAGCAATACGTCACAGAATAAAAGGATTAATCGGTGAGGAAACGCTAAGTGCTGTATTGTCAGATGACCGAATAGTTGAAATTTTACGCGAAGCAGGGGCAGAAATAGCCCGTCGAACTGTAGCAAAATACCGTGAAGCCATGCATATTCCGTCATCAGTGCAGCGGCGGCGAGTTTTGCGACAAAATTCATGAAAAACTGTTCACAAATTCCTTTTGTTCTTGGGTTTGTGACCAAGTAGTAGTAAGCTGCTTTTATTGAACTCTCTTGCCGGATTGAATTCCCGGTCCGGCTCTACACAGGAGCAAAACATGAGCATTCAAATAGTCAATCAAGGTATCGATATTTCACCAGCTTTACACAATCGGGTTTCTGACCGGGTTATGGACGGTCTGACCAAGTATTTTGATCGGCCGGGCGAAGCTTATATTGTTATTGAACGAGAAGGTCATAACGGGTTTAAAGTTCATTGCTCGGTACATCTTCCCACCGGCGCCATGTTACAAACCAGCGCAAAGTCAGGAAATGATGCTTATGCTGCTGCTGATGCGGCAATGGAAAAGCTTGAAACCAGGCTACGACGGTATAAACGAAAGTTACGTAACCACCATAAAGGCAAGCGCTCTATGGAGGCCGAAGAGGCGCTTTATGCTGTATTGCAGTCCGGACAAACTACAGCAGAAGCAGTTGTTGATGAAGAAGACGGTAATGATGCTGCACCGGAAGCCGTCGTGGTATCGGAAAAAATTGGCGAGTTGCAAAGCATGACAGTTTCTATGGCGGTGATGGATATGGACATTACCGGTGCTCAGGTGTTGCTGTTTCGCAACATTGCCAATGGTGAGATAAATGCTTTATACCGCCGACCAGATGGCCATATTGGCTGGATGAACCCGCAAAAGAGTAATAGTCCGGTTCCTGCTTAAGGTAAGAGCTGAATTAAGAAACTCTGGCGGCATTGTTATTTCGTGTTGCACGTTACTTGTTTGGAAATGAATATGATTTTGAAGGACTTGTTGACGCGCGACCGAGTCATGGTTGGCCTTAATGCTAGTGGTAAGAAGCAAGCCCTGCAACTCATTGCCTTGCATACAGCCAAAGCAATGAACCTTGACCAGGAAATTGTGTTACAGGCTCTACAGCAAAGAGAAGCCTTGGGCTCTACCGGAGTCGGCAATGGTGTTGCCATACCACACGCACGCATTGCCGAAGTGGGCAGTATAAAGGGGATGTTTTTGCGTTTCGACACTCCGGTAGAATTTGATGCGATAGATGATGCAAAAATAGATCTGGTGTTTGTGTTAATCGCACCGCCTGATGCGGGAGCCGAACACCTAAGAGCATTAGCACAAGTCTCGCGTAGCTTGCGACAGGCTGATCTGCGAGAGAAACTACGTCAGGCACCAGATGCCGATGCTTGCAGGATTTTCCTGACAGATAGAAGCACAAGAGCAATAGACCCGCTACATAAACGCATTAAAGCAGGATAAACCTCAAAACTAGCCTAAAAAAGCCTTTTTAGGAGTTGGTAGGTTTTCCCACGGTATAGAGCTAAAAAACTCAGGAACAAAGTGTCATTGTCGTCGCAATATATCTACACATCGCAATACAAAGCTCATGTTTCATTGAATTAGCGCATATTTACAGTATCAAAGAGCCGCAATCTGGCCGGTAATGGCTGCTTGCAACACCATTATAGCAGTTGTCGTAAAAGCGGGCATGGTTGGAACTTATCCCCGCCTGTTGATTGCTAATGAGTGTCAATAAGGGTGCAATCTTTGCCAATTAACCCTTGCTCGAAGTAACTTCTTTGCCAATTAGCGCTAATTAAGGGTTAGCAAGGGTTAGCAAGGGTTTTGTCGTTCACCCTTCGGGCAGAATTTTAATATGGCCGAGATTAACAGAAATTTGGTCTATTTCTGATATTGATGCGAAATAGCCGGTTTTTACTGGCGCCGAATTTACGTGAAATTGATTTTATGAAAAGCAATAATAACAGCATTTTATCATTTTGGCACCAAAGTCCAACTGTAGAGCAAGGTCTTGCTGGCGGGGTCAATTTGTTTACTCCGCTACGGATGTTAATGGCGCTAGGGGTGTTATTGGGGCATTCTTATGTGATCAATTTCGGGCCAGATATTCCAGAGCCGCTTTCACTATTTAATATGACTATTTCTTACGTTGCGGTGAACGGCTTTTTTATATTGAGCGGCTTATTGATTACCAGATCTATTGATCGTAATCCAGATTTTATCAGGTTTTTTTCCGCGCGCTTTTTGCGTTTGTTTCCGGCAATGTTTGCGATGGCAATACTTGCGAGCTTTGTGTTTGGTCCATTAGTTAGCGGCCTTTCACCAGCAGCTTATTTTACCGACCCGATGACTTGGCAGTATGTTGTCAATATTTTGAGCTTTGGTGACACCTCTGGCGGGCCACCGCAAATATTCCCCGGCAATTTATTTGAAGGTGAATGGTCAGCATCACTTTGGACATTACGGTATGAGGCTATTGCTTATGTGGGTACTGCGATCTTGGCATGGATCGGGGTGTCTCGTTCACGGCAGCTAATGTTGGCTATATTTGTCTTAAGCGTTGCCTCATTCATGTTAGTGCGCATAGAAGTATTAGGGTTGCCGGTGCAATTAGAAGACCTAAGTCGCTTTGCCGTAACTTATATGTTGGGCGCGGTTATTTATTGTTATCGTGATGTGATCCGTTTGTCGTGGGGTGTTGGCGCTTTGATTTGCGGGCTTGCATTATTGTCAGGGCCAACAGTTTCTTTCGAGATAATGCTCAACTTTGTACTGGCTGCGGGCATTTTACTTATTGGCTTTGCTAAACTGCCCGGGCGTTTACAGATGTCAAAAATGCCGGATTTTTCGTATGGTGTTTATATTTGGCAATGGCCAATAATGCAGGCTTTATGGTATTATGATTTAGCCAGAGACCCGTTCACTATGATGGCTTTGGCAATTCCAGCCAGTGTGATAATGGGCGCACTGTCTTGGTATTTACTGGAAAAACCGGTGTTGGCGTTAAAGGATCCGGTGGCACTTTGGCTGCGGTCAAAAATTAAAGCTCGTAAAACTGCTTGATTGCTTCCCAGCCCTGCTCACCGGTTTCGACAAATGAAAACAGCTCCAGATCTTTGGCGGCAATAGTTCCCTCACTAACCAAGGCTTCAAAATTTATTACCCGCCGCCAGAAACTTTCGCCGAATAACAAAACCGGCATTGGATCAATCCGTGATGTTTGTAACAATGTCAGCGTTTCAAACATTTCGTCCAAAGTCCCAAAGCCGCCGGGAAACACCGCCAATGCTCTGGCTCTTTGTAAGAAATGCATTTTACGGATAGCAAAATAATGGAATTGCAGGCTTAATTCTGGCGTTACATAAGGGTTAGGAGCCTGTTCGTGTGGCAAGACAATATTAAGTCCGATTGATCTGGCGCCAACATCCTTGGCTCCCAAGTTGGCTGCTTCCATTACACCCGGCCCGCCGCCGGAACAAATCACCCAGTCACGGCCACCATTGTCCAAAGAATACTTTGAAACCAACTGGGCAAATTTTCTGGCTTCGGTGTAGTAGTGTGATTTGCTTTGCAGGCTTTTAACCGGAGCATTATCGGTTGTACGCACTGGGTTAGCCTCGGGTGCAGGAATACGTGCACCGCCAAAAACTGCAATCGTTGAATCAACGCCTTGCTCGTCAAAGACAATATCAGGCTTTAAGAACTCCAGTTGTAACCGCACGGGACGTAGTTCATCGCGCAGCAATAATTCTGCATCATCAAAGGCCAATTTATAGCTTGGCGATCTTGTTTGCGGAGTATCTAAAACTTCGCGCATGATCTTTCGATCACGTCGAGCGCTACGAAAATGGCTTTTTGTTGGTTTGTTCATGATGATCTATTTGCTTGTTCAATAATAAAGCAATGTTGTACAATCAAGCGTTAACAAATCGCATATACCGGTTGGTAAAATTTCGATATAGCTAGTTAATCCAACCTTTTTTGGTGGCGACAAAAGCAAACCACAACAACAAAATTGCCCCGATAACAATCATGACCGGCATGATTTTAGCGCCATCGCCCATCACCTCGAATGTATTACTTAGAAAAAACTGGTAAACTGTTACCCCGACCACCCCAAGCATTGAGGCAATGAACAATTGCTTCGCCCAAACTCTACGCATCAATAAGGCAATCGAGCCTAAAACACCGCCAAATACCCCAAGCGCAAATGCCGCCATAGCCCAATTGGGCGTTGTCGAATAAAGCTCCTGTTGCGCTGCAGGAAAGGCAGCCATTGCTTCATCGCTAAGGGTTACCTGCGCGATATAGGCATAAACCCCTAAGCCATTCCACAATAGAGCAATCCCGGAAATAACCCAGTACCAAACCGGTGGTTTGCTAATTGCTGTGTCTGACATTTTAGCCCCCTCTTTGTTTAATGGGGTAATATAACACCGGCTATGTTTATTGTCAAAATACGTAAGAAGCTGGTTAAGGCTTTTCCAGGGTCAATTCCGGCGGCGCATTATCGGTTTTTGCCATTGTTGGCAAAAAGCAAGTAACCACAGTTCCCTTGTCATCATTTGATTGTAATGTAACCAAACCGCCATGCATATCAATTAACTTTCTGACCAAGGCCAACCCAAGACCAGCACCACCTTGGCGGCCACTTTGGAACTCTTCGAATATTGATGTTTGATCTTTTGGGCTAATTCCTTGACCTTTATTAGCCACCCAAAGTTGAATCCCTTTTGGCTGTGCGCTACAGCCTATGGTGATTTCGCTATTGTCAGACTTAAATTTTACCGCATTACTTAGTAAATTATACATGACCTGCTTTAATCTTGCTTCATCGGCACGGATTTTTTTCAGATCACGGGGACACTCAATAATGATTTTAGTTTTCGTTAGCTCAGCGTGGGTTTGTATCAATTGCACTGTTTCTTCAATAAGTTGACGAATATCAACATCATCTAGCTCTAGCTCCAAGGTTCCGGCATCAATGGCAGCAATATCAAGAATATTTTTAAAAACCGCAGTCAGCTGATTACCTGCCGACAAAATACTTTCAACCGGGCCGGCTTGTTGTTTGGAGAGTTTTCCCGCCATGTTTTGGTGTAGCATGTCAGCATAACCGACAATGGTATTTAACGGGTCACGTAACTGATAGGAAACATGGGAAACAAAATCGGCCTTTAGACTAACCACTGTTTCCATGGCTTCATTTTTCTCGCGCAAGGATTTTTCAACCAGCTTACTGGCTGTAATGTCCAGCCAGGCAACTACAGTTGCACCATCAGGAAGCGGCCAAGATACCCAAGTAAGTATTTTACCATCAGCACGTTTAATTTCTGATTCCTTATGTCCGCGTATTTCCGGACTCATATCAGTAATTGTAGCCTGCATTTCATTCCAATAACTTTGGTCATGGTGCAGAGCTTGACATTTTTTAGCAATTTCCATGAACGGCTCACCAGCAGCTAATTCACTTTCATTTAACTGCCAAAGAGCTACAAAAGCTTCATTATGTAGGCGCAGACCACCATCAGAGCCAAAAACAACAACAGCCTCAGATAATTTATCTAATGTCGCTCGCTGGACGTTGATCAAGGTGTTGAACTTGGTTTGTAAGGTAAGCTGGTCGCTAATATCTTCAAAAATATACAACAACCCGCCCATTGGGTGTCGTAAAGTTGCTACACGCAATGTTCTTTCATCAGGTAAAGACCATAATTGGTCAACTGCTTCTTGATCTGGCGCAAAGCTATATCGATCCAGTTCCTCTTGTTTCCATTCTTGATAATTTGCTTGTTCCGGTATTCGACGTCGATCACGTAAATGATCAAGCAACATGCCATGTTCCGGTCTTTCATCAAGCCAGTGTTCATCAAGTTCAAATAATTTTCTAAAAGCTTTGTTATGAAATATTAGTTTTTGACCGGAAGAAAATATTGCCACGGCATCAGCCAAATGATCAAGGGTTTCATCAAAAGCCCGGGATTGTCTGGTCATTTTCTCAATTAACGATACCTGCTCGCTAACATCTCTTGCTACACAGGTAAGGCCGCCGGAGACTGGCCACATGCCAATCTCGAAATGTCGCAATTCACCATCATTTACTACTTGATAGACACCGCTTTTGGCATCGTTTTCGTTAAGTGTTGCTTTGGCCATTTCTTCGCAATCAGTGCTTAACATTAATTGCTGTTTTATTGCTGCATCAAGATTTTTCGCCTCGACCATAGTAATGTAACAATTATTTGCCCAAATAAGTTTGCCGCCAGATGACATTCTCCAGACAGGAAACGGAGCTTTGCCTAGCATATCAATAAATGCCACCGGATCTTCAGAGAGTATATTGCGCACTTCTTCTAGGCGGCCTCTAGCACCGGACTCTTCCAGTCCCTTAATGGTGCTGTCGGTAAGCCATAGCACCAGTTGCGAACCGGCGGCGCGGCCATCGGCTTCAAGAAATCTTCCGGTCGGGCCAATAATGGTTAGCGAAAAAGCGGTGCCGTTTTTTCGCAATTCAGACAATACTTGTCGTAAAGTGGTGCTCTCTTTTGTGCTGTTTCTGGCTTCATAATCGGCAAGCCCGTCTAGTATGCCTTTGGCAGGGTCGTCGCTGCTGGTATGTTCAGCAAACTTTAACATGGCTCCTAAAGCCACAGCAGATCCAAATAAGTTTGGGTTACCCCATGTATCGTCTTGCGCGTCATCGGCATCCCAGACTAGAACCAACCCGGGGTGAGCAGCGAAAATCGAATTGGAACGGCTTAGTTTTTGTTCAAGTTTCTCAGATTTTTCACGCCATTTAAGATTTACAGCCCGCGCCCCGGCAGTTAGCCGAAACGCCCAAAGAGCCACCGCTATAGCTAGTGAAACTGCTCCCAAGCTTACTATTATTGATGCTGCTTGTGCGTATTGGCTCATGGAGCTTACCTGCTTCTTTCGTGATGGGCTGCGCTTGCGGTGATCGTCACAGCTACAAAATCACCTTACAGGCGTTAATACGTTCTTAATCTGCTTACATATTTGCGGTGTTCGTTAGAAAAATCTAGACCTGTTTGAACTTAATATTCATTGACCGATGGTGACTTTGCCAAGGCGGTAGCTGATAAACACTAGACAATTGGATAATGGTTTTGCCCCCGGAGGAGCGAAGCGCCAATTCTCGACCGCCTTGATTGATGTTCTATCAAATACTGACCTTGGGACTGATTTACGGATGAACACATTACTGGTTGTACCATCAGTGTTCACATCTAATGAAACAACCACCCAGCCTTGGCGCGATTGACGCTTTGCCCGCCAAGGAAATTTTGGCAAAGGTAGGCTAACCGCCGACAATGCCTCTCCGCCGGGACATGCTCCGGCTTCGGTTAGACGTTTAATACTAGGCGGGGCTGGATAGTCATGATTTAACTTCATCGGTTCTGAGCTGGTGCAAGAGGCAATGCCAAGCGCGATGACAAGAGTAATAAACCTGTTAATCGTCTTGCTCATCTATTTAATTCCTAGGATCTTTATTGTTTAAGCAACCACCTATTCTGACCGGTTCGCACGAAATTGCTAAACCTGTCTGATCGTTGGTGACAACAAACAGCCCGCTTAATGTGCCGTCGCCCAAAGCCGGTTTAAAGCGCGAGCCACGTAGTCTGGTGGTAAAACGTCGTAGCGGCTCTTCTTTGTCCATACCAATGACACTATCATAATCACCACACATTCCCAGATCAGTCATAAAAGCAGTGCCACCGGCAAGTATACGCTCGTCAGCGGTTGGAATAAGGGTGTGCGTTCCAAAAACCACTGATGCTTGACCATCACAGAAATGCCCCATCGCACCTTTTTCCGAGCTGGCTTCCCCGTGAATTTCAACCATGATAAGATCAACATCACGGCCAAGTTCACAGGCAGCAAGCTCTTTGCCAACTACAGCAAACGGATCATCAAGAGCATCCATATAAACCCTGCCCATTACTGTAATAACCAGAACCCTCTGATCATTTGGAGTTGTGTGCAAATAAGTACCCTTACCCGGCACGCCTGCGCTGGGCGGATAATTTGCTGGGCGCAAAATTGCAGGCTCTCGCGCCACCATGCCAATAGCTTCCGGTTGATCAAAAGCATGATTGCCAAGAGTTATGACATCTACCCCGTTGTTAAACAAAATACGTGCAGTTTTTTCGGTTATCCCAAAACCGCCGGCAGCATTTTCGCCATTTGCCATTACAAAATCAAGTTGTAAGTCCTTGATCAACGCAGGCAAATAATTGCTAACTGCATCGCGTCCGGATCGTCCGACAATATCACCAAGGAATAAAGATCTCACAACAAGGGCGGCTTTAAGGTGTTTTTCTGGTTATCGAGTGCGCTTGGGTTTCGGTAATGATCCAGTCCATTTTTTCGTCGTGTCGTTCTACCGGAAGCCGCGATATGCCTTGTGCTTCATAACCAAGCCCTACCGCCACCAAATGTTCATTTTCGGCGCGAAGTTTTGCCAGTGTGCGGTCGTAATAACCACCGCCATAACCCAACCGAAACCCTTTGGGATTAAAAGCAAGCAATGGCACTAACAACATATCCGGCACTAAAATAGCCGCGTCTTCCGCTGGCTCTTCTATGTCATGGGCGCCGCGTACCAGTTCTTGCCCCGGTTCCCATGATCTAAAAATCAAAACGCCATCTTTTTCGGTAACCACCGGCAAGCACATTTTTGCACCTCTTGCCTTTAGCTTTTCCATTAACGGTATACAGTTTATTTCGCTACCCTTTGGTGCGTAACCAGCAATAGTTAAACCACCCCTAGCAACCAGTTCAGCTGGAAACCGGGCAGCAACTTGCGAGCTGGATCGCGGATATAAAGAGGCTAAGGTTCCTCTTTTACGCTTCATCTTAGAACGAAGATCAGATTTATCGTTGGTTTTAAACAACACCATGTTGGCGGCTCCACATACATCGTTGGGGCATTAAATGCCCTGATGACCCAAGTTTACAGGTGGGCACAATGTGAAAGAGACCACGGTCTCAATCAGGGATCGTTCCCTCAGGAGAGATT
>JAESTZ010000073.1 GCA_016763315.1 Robiginitomaculum sp. | reverse complement strand
TTTATTGTATCCTTTTTTATTTATGATTTTAATTGATATCATAATGATATCATATTGTCAAATTGCCACGACTTGTTAACTTGACTCCATGGTCAACAAAGACAAATATGCGCGCAGATGAAACGAGCGATCGTTTTATTCGGCGTTTTCGGGGAGGAAACGTCCCTCATCGACCGACCTTGAACAAGAGCCAGCGCGTATGTCGCTGGCTCTTTTTTTAACTGAAGACGGGCGGCTAGAGCATTTTCAGCAAAAGTGGATACGGTTTTGCGGCAATTTTAGTTGTCGCATCGGTTAAGTGAAAAACCGCATACACTTTTTCACCCGATGCTTCTGGCAAATGCGACAAAACAAAGAGATAGAGTTATTTTTCGGTTCAAGCTAAACCGAAGATGCTCTAGAGCTTCCCTACTTGTTATTTTATTCTTAAGCTACAAACATGAGTTCAGCACAACGGATATTATCCGAAACATTTGGCTATGATAAATTTCGTCTAAACCAACTTGAAGTAATCGAAACTCTTTTGGCCGGCAAAAACACTTTGGTGATTATGCCAACTGCTGGCGGTAAATCATTGTGTTATCAAATACCAGCCATGGTGCTGGACGGTGTTGGCATTGTCATATCGCCGCTTATCTCCCTGATGCAGGATCAGGTAAGCGCCTTACAAAAATTAGGTGTCCGTGCGGCTTTTCTAAATTCCACCCAATCAAGTTTCGAGCAAAAAGAGGTTATAGAGCAATTACTGGCTGGCGAGTTAGATTTACTTTATATCTCGCCAGAGCGGTTGGTTATGCCGGAAACTTTCGAGCTGTTGGATCAGGCAAAGTTGGCACTATTTGCCATTGACGAGGCGCATTGCATTTCTGAGTGGGGGCATGATTTTAGAAAAGAGTACCGGCAATTATCTGTATTGTACGAGCGTTACCCGCAAACCCCAAGAATAGCGGTAAGCGCCACTGCCGATCAGTGCACTCGCAAGGAAATAGCAGAGCAGTTACAGTTAACTAATGCGCCACAATTCATTAGCAGTTTTGACCGACCAAACATTTCTTATACCATTGGCAAAAGCGGCAAGCAGTTGGATCAACTTTGGCAATACTTGCAACAAAACCACCCGAATAGCAGTGGTATTATTTATTGCCGAAGCCGAAAACAGGTCGAAGAAACTGTTGATTGGTTAAGCTCAAAAGGACGGTTATCACTGCCATACCACGCCGGACTAGATGCCAGCTACCGCCAACAAAACCAGCAATGGTTCATGCGCGAAGATAATTTGATTATGGTTGCGACCATTGCCTTTGGCTTAGGCGTTGATAAGCCAAATGTGCGTTTTGTGGCGCATTTATACCTGCCAAAATCTATCGAGAATTATTATCAGGAGACCGGTCGGGCTGGACGTGACGGAAAACCGGCAGAAGCTTGGCTGCATTATTCGATCAATGATATCTCTCTTAGCCAGTATTGGGTGAAAAACAGCGAGGCAAAAGCAACACACCAGCAATCACAACAACAAAAACTGGGTGATATTATCAAGTTTTGTCGCTCTCGAAAATGTCGCCGGCAAGTGTTATTGCGGCACTTTAGCGAAACTCTGCCCAAGCCATGTGGTAATTGCGATAATTGCCGGCGAGTGCTGAGCTGGCACAGGCTCAAGGGATTGCTAAAACAGATAAATGGCCAATTTTTTCGCTGAGAAAACTACTGCAAAGCTTCTGTTCTAATGACAGCGATAATGTGAATAGGAGTTAATATATTAAAGCTATGGAATTGCTGCCAATAAGATATTCTCTTTGGCTTCGATAATATAGAATTTGGAGTTCTTCATGCGGCTGGTTATATCTAAAATAGGTTTTGGGTTTATTTTATCATGTCTGTTGGCATATTCGGCTTATGCACAAACAAACAGCACCCAGTTTGAATTTGCAGATGTCGCCACCAGTGCCGAGCATATCGCCATATTCGTTGGCAAAGATGGTGAGCTAAGTAAAGCTGTAACAAACATCAACGCCAAAACGAAAGGCCGGTTAGAAACCGCATTAAAAGACGCAGAATTTGAGGGCAAGTTTGGTAAGAAGCTGCACCTGTATGGCTTGGCTCCGTTCAAGTCTATTATCGTCGTCGGCACCGGAGAAGATGAGTTGTCGGTGCGCCAACTTCGCGATCTTGGCGGCTATGTCGCTCAAGCTAACAGCAATCATCATTCAATTAGTGTTGTTGGCGATGGCCTTAACACGGCGGTCGAACAAAGCGCGGCGCAACTTGCTTTTGGTTATGCGCTTGGCTCGTACAGCTTTGATAAATACAAAACGAAAACCGATGATGATGACAAAAACCAAACCCGCACAATTAGTTTTCATACAGAAGGGTTTGAGGCTGCTAAAGATTTGTTTGAAAATGACCTAAGACATCTTGCAACCGGCGTAAACTTTGCCCGTGATATGGGAACAGAACCGGGTAAATCTATCTACCCTGAAAATTATGCCCAAGGGGTGCGCAAGCTGTTTAAGGGCATTGATAACGTCAAGGTCGAGATCATGGGCGTTGCGCAGATGAAACGAAAAAACATGGGTGCGCTTCTTGGCGTTGGGCAAGGCTCAATTCATGATCCGCGCCTTGTGATTGTTACCTATATGAGCGGCGCAAGCGATGAAGCACCAATTGCATTGGTTGGCAAAGGAATTACTTTTGATACTGGCGGCATTAGCCTAAAACCAAACAGCGGTCAGTGGCAAATGAAGTCTGATCTTTCCGGTGCCGCAGCGGTGGCAGGCACGCTTTATGCTGTTGCCAAACGCGGTGACAAAGTCAATCTGGTCGGTGTCATGGCTATGGCCGAAAACATGCCATCAGGCGATGCGATCCGTCCCGGTGATGTGCTAAAAACCATGAGCGGTAAAACCATAGAAGTCATATCAACCGATGCCGAGGGTCGCCTTGTGCTCTCTGATGCAGTTACCTATGCGCAAGAAGAATACGATCCGCGTCTACTGATCGATATTGCAACGCTTACCGGCTCTGCGGCACGGGCTATGGGCGAAGATTATGCGGTGGTTATCACTAGAGATTGGGATTTGGCGGTCGATATGATGCGCATTGGTAAAGCCGCCGGTGAAGACGTCTGGCCATTGCCGCTAAACAAGAACCATTACAAGGCCATTAAATCTGATATTGCTGATATTAAAGGCTCTGGTGGTAACCCTGGTGCCAGTATTGGCGCAGCCGTAATCGGCACATTTATCGATGAAGATCGTAAATGGGTGCATTTGGATATTGCCGGTGTGGACTGGCTGAAAAAAGCCAGACCAACAACACCAAAAGGCCATGCCGGTTGGGGTGTCAGGTTTCTGGACGCTGTAGTTCGTGAAAACCAACAGGCGGAGTAAGTAAGCGCGTGTCTCCTTCTCCCTGTGGGAGAAGGAGTTCTTCTCGTATTTTTCAACAACATACCAAAATATTGAATTTGCCCTTCTTCCTGTGAGAACGGTATTGAGGACTGGGAACAACTAACTACATCAGTAACGTGGCTCCTTCTCCCATTGGGAGAAGGCGGGGTTGAGGGGTAAGTAGGTGCAAAACAAAGCAATTAGAATATTTAGAAAATGAAATACCGCTAACGGTCTATGGCCAATAATTGTTTAATGATTTCTTCTTTTAGCACTTCACATTCTTGATGTAATTTTATTTGTGCTTCGTTAAATGGTTTGATGAATTCTTGCCCATCTTTTTTTTGTTTGCAAGCATGTTCGTGTTCATCAATAATTTTATTACTAGCCTTTAGTGCTGAGCCAATTTTCTCATACTGTTTCTTTAGCGTAGGAAAATATGCATGAATTATCAGTTGCATACGATGGGGGTCACTCTCTGTATCTTCAATAGAATTGAGGTCATCCGAATAATCATTATAGGATATTTCGCCCTGCATTACTAAAGGCAGTGTTATATGTGCTGCTAAGAATAGCCTCTTCCACTTTGAAACCAGAATATACAGTTCTTCTCCGCGATTTCTAAGCCGTTCGTTTTGTTGCGTGAGGTTTTCAAGCTTGTACTTTTTATCAATCGAGCGTTCCATAAATAAATGGGTTATAAGTACACCTAAGAGCGTGCCCCCAACGGCTATTATTGCTGTAATAATCTGAGACATTGGTTCCACCTCAAACACCCGCCATTGGTTGAACAGTTTTTTGCAATTCAGCAAGGCGATCACGTTTGGCGATACGAAGTTCATAGTCTTTTTGTAGGTTTAGCCAAAACCCGTTGCTCATGCCAAAGAACAAGCTAAAGCGTAGCGCCATGTCAGCAGAGATTGCCCGCTTGCCGTCGATGATTTTCTTGATTGCGGCACGATCAACGCCAATGGCCTTGGCAAATGCGCCGGGCTTAATTCCCAAATCGTCTAGGAAATCCTCTTTTAGCATTATGCCGGGGTGTTCAATATCAATCATCTCATTACTCCTGTTAGTGATAGTCAATTAGCTGCACATCATGGGCAAAACCATCAATCCATCTAAAAGTGATCCGCCATTGCCGATTTACCCAAATGGCAAAATGATCCTGCAAATCACCTTGCTTTTTCTCCAACTTATTCGATGGCGGAATTCGTAAATCTTCTATTCTTTCTGCTGCATCAATATACCGTAACCGGCGTAAAACTTTCTTTTGCAGGGACGCGTCGATTTTTTTGACCAATTGGCCGTCAAATATCTGCTTAGTTCGCTTGTCGGCAAAACTCTTAATCATAAATGTAGCCTATCAGACAACGTCTACCTTGTCAACGATATGTTGCTTATCAGGCAACACAAAAAAGGGCGACCCCATCACAGAGCCGCCCTTCTAATTAGATGTTACGAACCGGAAGACCGGAACGACAGATGTGGCACGAGTGCCTTACATCATGCCGCCCATTCCACCCATGCCGCCCATTCCGCCCATGTCAGGCATGCCGCCACCGGCGCCGTCTTTGGCTGGAGCATCAGCAATCGCTGCTTCGGTAGTGATGATCAGGCCAGCAACAGAGGCTGCATTTTGCAAAGCAGAACGAACCACTTTAACCGGATCAATGATACCGGCTTCGACCATGTCAACATACTCTTCTTTTTGAGCATCAAAGCCAAAGGCGGCTTTTTTGCTGTCCAAAATACGTCCAACAACAATCGAGCCTTCAGCACCAGCGTTTTCAGCGATTTGACGAACCGGAGCTTCTAGGGCTTTGCGAACAATCGCAATGCCAGCAGCTTGGTCATCATTTTCGCCTTCAATGTTGATGAACTTGGAGGCACGAAGCAATGCAGAACCACCGCCGGGGACAATGCCCTCTTCAACGGCTGCACGGGTTGCGTTTAGCGCGTCTTCGACACGATCTTTGCGTTCTTTAACTTCCATCTCGGTAGCACCGCCAACTTTGATCACCGCAACACCGCCGGACAATTTAGCCAGACGCTCTTGAAGTTTTTCACGATCATAGTCAGAAGTTGTGTCTTCGACTTGACGACGGATTTGTGAAACCCGACCCTCAATATCTTTCTTGGCGCCAGCACCGTCAACAATAGTTGTATCATCTTTGGTGATCACTACGTTTTTAGCAGTACCAAGCATGTCCAACGTCACATTTTCAAGTTTAATGCCAAGATCTTCAGAAATAACAACCGCACCAGTTAGAACAGCAATATCTTCTAACATGGCTTTACGACGATCACCAAAACCAGGAGCTTTAACAGCTGCGATTTTAAGACCACCGCGAAGCTTGTTGACCACTAGAGTAGCCAAGGCTTCGCCTTCAATGTCTTCAGCAATGATAAGCAAAGGACGTGAAGATTGCACAACGCTCTCAAGGATCGGCAACATGGCTTGCAAATTAGACAATTTGCTTTCGTGAAGAAGGATCAGCGGGTTTTCTTGTGTGGTCAACATTTTATCAGCATCAGTGATGAAATATGGTGACAGATAACCACGGTCAAACTGCATGCCTTCAACAACCTCCAGCTCAGTGTCCAA
>JAESTZ010000009.1 GCA_016763315.1 Robiginitomaculum sp. | reverse complement strand
GCCGAGTTTAAATCAGCCGAGCCACTAGCAAATAATACATCACTTTCAAACACAAACCGATCGCCCTCAATTCGTACGCCTTCCCGTTCGCCCATAATTTCCAGCATTTTAGCAAAAAAATCAGACTTGTATTTAGCCAGCTCAGAGACTTGGCGCGCCAGAGCTGCATTTAACCGTTTGCCAAGGTTTACGATCTGTACCTGTTGTTCAACATCTTTGGCTTCTGCCGCCTCTAATGCTTGGTTTAAACTAGCCAATTGTGTATTTAATGCCGCCAGTTGCGCCGTTAAAGCGGCTACTTCATCGCGGGCTTGTTTCGATAGTTCTTGTTCCTCTGATAACTTTTGCTCGGTTACTCCAATGGCACTCAAACCGTCGGCGATTTGGGTTTGCAATCCGGTGATTAACAGGCTTTGTTCATTTGCCTCTTGTTTTGCTTCTTCTAATGTCACTAACAGACGAGAAATTTGCTCATTTGCTTGCTCACCTTTGGCCTTTTCCAAAGCCAGCATTTCCGCCAACGCCGAAAGTCGCGCTCTAACACTATCAAGGGCTGCGTCTTTTGATGACAAAGCCCGGCCAAGGGTAAATTGCGCAGCAATAAACAATGCTAAAAGAAACACCACCACCAGCAATAAAGTAGCCAAAGCATCGACAAAGCCCGGCCAATAGTCCTCATTACCTTCGCGTGATCTTCTGATGCGAGCCATTACTTTTTGCCATTTTTAGACAAAGAGACAATAGTTCTAGTCAGCAATTGTATTTCTTCGCGCACCAGATCAATTCCATCATTTCTGCGTTCTTCGGATTTGCGCAAAGTTCGCTCCAGCGCGATGATGTTTTCTGCGGATTGCTCCAGCAATACAGATACATAAGCTGGCGAGCCGGGATCAGCACCAATAGCTGTGGACACCCGTGATATGGAATGTATCCAGTCTTCAACCTCTTGAAAGAACCGGTTCTGCGCTTGTCCGGCTTGCAGATCAAGAAAGCCAATAACCAAAGAGCCTGAAAGACCAAACAGTGACGAGGAAAACGCCGTTCCCATGCCTTTGATCGGCTCTTGCAATGCCGCCATAAGTTTACGCATATCTTCTTCGGTACCACTGGCATTTGACAATGCGCTTACCGCATCACCCACAGAGCTAACTGTTTGCAATAACCCCCAAAATGTACCAAGTAGACCAAGAAAAATAAGTAACCGGCCAAGATAACGGGTGATCTGTCCAGCCTCGTCCATTCTGGCACTGACCGCATCCATTATCGAATTGCTGGAACCAGATGATAGGCGAATATTACCCGGGTTTTCCGCTAACAACACCGCCATTGGCGCAATCAATCCTGGCGGGGAAGGCATGTCATTAAAATTACGCGAACGAGTTAGTTTACGCACCCATCTTACCGCTGGCGAAACACTTAGCACCTGACGAAAGCAATAAAGCACCGCAACAACAAACACCAAGGCGATCAATCCGTTGATCGCAATATTAGCTTCAAATGCCTCACGTATCTGATCTTGTAACAAATACCCCAAGGTTCCGACCACCACAACGAAGCTGAACATCCATAAAAGATACTGTCCGGGGCCGGTAAATTTGGTTGCTGGTAAACTTTGCTGTTCCATGACTGATCCTCTTAACACATGGGCTTAGTCAGCACCTTACTATGTATTTTGTCAAATTACAGGCAAAAACAAGAAAAAAGCGACCCAGTGTTCTGAATCGCTATTTCCTAACTTCATGGATTTATTGCAATGATAAATCCTACAATAAATACCAGGCTATTGCTGTGGGCGTTTAATTTCCCCTGCCAAATTACGCATAACTTCGGCGGCATCATAAGCCCGCTCATTATCATCAGGTTTTTTACCCAACCCCATGACAATTTCTGCATATGCTTCATAACTGGTGATCTGACGCATATCAAAGCCATTACCAAATCCGCCACCGTAATAACCGCCGCCAAACCCGTATCTTCCGCCAAATCCATGACCATAACCAGCGCTATAACCCCAGCCGTGTCCGGGACTATAATAATTCCAGCCAAAATGACCGTCGCCAACGCCATAATAGGAATTTCCAACCACTCGTTGTTTTTTATCTACATCCCGCTCGGCGATGATAAAATAATCAAACCCACGCTGGGTGGTTAATTCGGCAGCACGATATAACAAATAGTTCTCGACCGTACTAAGGTCGGTAACTGAATTACCGGAAAAGCTTACTCGAAAGCGGTCTTTTTCAATTTGTTGCTCGCTAAAGCCGCGATAATTATTTTCTGCGGATTGGTATGGGGTTGCGGTAGCGCAAGCTCCTAAAACCAAAACACCGGCTAAAGCTAGATAAAGTGGGGAGCGCATGGGTAATCTCCAAAATAATGTGACCAATAATTAACTATAGGCAGGTTTTAACCAACATACAAATAACATAAAATATTGTTCATATCACGTTCATGTGTATTTATCATGGTTCGTGATTTTCCTTATTGGGTATAATTAAATGAGTTTTCTTCTTGCTGCTAGCTTAATCATAGCCCCCGCCCCTGTTGAGCAACTGACCAATGCTTGTATTGCCGAGGGCGAGCCACGATCTGAATGCGTCTGTTATGCCAAGTTTATTGAAAAAAACTCCTCCAAGCGAGAAATAAAGGCGTTGGCAACACTGGTTGCACCGGAGAACAGAGAAAGCCTTGAGCAGGCATTTGCCGCCCTGTTAAAAGCCGGTTTAACTCCGACAGAGATTTTCGACATTGGCATGCGCGTGGATAGCCTTACCGACAAAGCAAGCAAGGCTTGTGAGGGAAAGTAGAAGCACTAAAGATTTTTTGCATATACTCCATCAACCCAAAAAGTGGGTACCGGTTTTTGGTTAAGTTGATGGATCCAGAAGATAAAGCATACTAAAAATACGGTTTAATTTAAGTTTTAGGCAATCTAATAGCCAAGGGGGAACGCTGATGGAAAATATTGCAATATATCACTCAACAGGTCTGGCAGTAGCGGTCACAGGATTTGTGTTGTTTTTAAGTTTGCTAGTTGCCGATGTCGCTGGAGTTATCGCCAAAAAGACTCCCGGAGTATTGGCAAAAGAAGACCATTCCAACTTTTTGTTCCGATCCAATCGAGCATTGGGCAACATGAATGAAAGCATTGCGATCTTTATCATTTTTGCCCTTATCGGAATTTTAAGCGGCGCCGATGCCAAATGGCTTGCTTATTTTTCCTGGGTTTATGCTGGTGCCAGAAGTGCCTATCTTTTTTGTTATTGGTTCAATATCAAACTCTTACGCTCGATCTGTTTTGGCGTTAGCCTGATCGGAATTGGTGGTATGGGTTATGTTATGGTTCGTGGGTTATTGTAGCCAGCCTATAGCGCTAGCTATTCTTACCGGCACTACGATCGCGACCAGCCAGCAACCGAAGCCGCAAGGCGGTTAGTTCAATGAACCCGTCGGCATCTTTTTGATCATAAACCACGTCGTCTTCAAAGGTCACATGCTCTAGCGAATATAATGAATTCGGCGAAGTACGACCAATAATACTAGCAAGACCTTTGTACAATTTCACCCGTACTTCACCATTTACCATGGCTTGCGAAGCATCGATCGCCGCTTGTAGCATTTCGCGTTCCGGCGAGAACCAGAACCCATTATAAATCAGCTCGGCATAACGGGGCATAAGCTCGTCTTTTAGGTGAGCCGCACCGCCGTCCAAAGTTATTTCTTCGATCCCGCGATGGGCGGATAGTAGAATGGTTCCGCCCGGAGTTTCATAAATACCCCGTGATTTCATGCCAATAAAGCGGTTTTCCAGCAAGTCCAGTCGGCCAATACCGTGCTTGCCGCCAAGCTCGTTCAAGCGGGTCAGCAATGTAGCCGGTGATAATTCTTTACCGTCAATGCTTACCGGATCGCCCTTTTCAAAGCCGATAGCAATGATCTCTGGCGTGTCAGGGGCATCTTCGGGGCGCACCGTGCGTTGATAGACAAATTCCGGTGCCTCGATCGCCGGGTCTTCCAAGGCTTTGCCCTCGGACGAAGTATGCAGTAAATTTGCATCGACCGAAAACGGTGCTTCGCCGCGCTTATCCTCAGGAACGGCAATTCCTTGTTGTTCGGCATAGGCAATCAGGTCTGTACGCGAGCCAAACTCCCATTGCCGCCACGGAGCAACGATTTTAATCTCCGGATCCAATGCCAGATAAGCCAACTCGAAGCGTATTTGATCATTGCCCTTGCCGGTAGCTCCATGACAAACAGCATCAGCACCGGTAAGTCGGGCTATTTCAATTTGCCGTTTAGCGATTAACGGCCTAGCAATAGCCGTGCCGAGCAAATAACGCCCCTCATAAACCGTATTGGCTCTAAACATCGGAAACACATAATCGCGGACAAATTCTTCGCGGAGGTCTTCGACGAAAATTTCTTTTACTCCAAGGTCAACAGCTTTCTGACGTGCCGGCTCTAGTTCTTCGCCTTGGCCTAGGTCAGCAGTAAATACCACCACTTCCGCGCCTAATTCCATTTGCAGCCATTTTAAGATAATCGAAGTATCAAGCCCGCCGGAATAAGCCAGTACAATTTTTTTTGGGGTATCGGCCATTTGGCTCTCCTGCTGATGTAAGTTTGTTATTACTGGGAAACCTGCAACCGGCAAAGAAGTCAATGAAAAACATTAGCAAAGACCATGAAATAAAACCTATTGGCAATTTTTCATATTTTCCCCGGTGGATAAATCTTAAGAAGGCTTAGAAAAAGTAATACTTGTTGTGATGAATATCCTTAACAACCATCACTAAAACCCATGTTTAATTGAGTTCAACGTATATTCACATTGTCAAAGAACCGCAAAATGACCTGTTATAACCATCTGCAACACCATTATAACAAGCAGGTCTGTTGCGGGCATGGTTGAAACTTATGCCCGCTGTTCAAGGGTGAACAAGTGCAATTAAGTGCTAAATCTTTGCCAATTAACCCTTGGTGCAGGTAACCTCTTTGGCAATGATTGCTAATTAAGGTGTGCGATTATCACGCCATTGACCCCTTGTTTGCACTTGTCATGCCCCTTATAAGTCCCCCCTCCGTCGGCTT
>JAESTZ010000072.1 GCA_016763315.1 Robiginitomaculum sp. | reverse complement strand
GTCGGCTTCGCCGACACCTCCCCCGCGAGCGGTGGAGGACAAAAACTCTGGCCCCGCGAGCGGTGGAGGAAATATTCTTTTGTCTCACAGTGAAATAGCAAAACTCCGTCATACCGGCGCAGGCCGGTATCCAGCCTTGCGATTGATCCAGAGGCAAATGGTGGAAAACTGAATCACCCGAATAAATCGTGTGATGACAGTGCATAGGGAAGTCACGCATTGCTCTTAATGATTTTTGTCCTCCCTCTTTATGAGGTAGGTGCCGGTAATGAAAACTAATAAGAGAAGCCACCACAAAACCTAGTTTGATCATTGACCATTTTATAGGTTTCATATCCACTCTCCAAGCGATAGGTTCTTTTAGCTTTAGTATATTGTACAGGTTAGTTTCTAATGGAATTTTTGAACGATCTATTTGCTGCTTATCCGTGGGGAATATTTGTTGCAGTGGCTTTGGGCCCATTCATTCAAGAAGATGCCGCAGTAATTGTTGCTGCCTCTGCCTCGTCTTTGGGGCTGGCCGATCCGGTATTATTATTCATCAGTATTATGATCGGGCTTACCTTTAGCGATCTATGGAAATACTGGGCAGGTCGCCTAGGCAGATCCCATAAAAAAGCCGACTGGATTGCCAACCATCGAAATGTTGCCAAAGTTCGTGACAAGGTATTAGGCTCGTTGGGACTTACCTTGATGGCAACGCGGTTTATTCCCGGAACCAGAATACCGGTTTATCTGGCTTCGGGGTTTTTCAAAGCGCCGTTTGGGCAGTTTTCTTTCTGGATCATTGTTTCCGGAGCGCTGTATTGTTTAATCGCCTTCGTACTGTTTCATTACCTTGGTGAAGTTGGCGGCGAAAAAGTACGAATATACGCGCCATTAGTGGCCATAGCTTTAGTATTTATCATTCTTAGTCTACAATGGCTTAAAGCTCGCAAAACTAAGCAAGGCTAAAACAGCTGTTTGGAAGAATTATGGACATAAGCGAGTTGGACAAAATACAGATCGGCTTAAACTCCGGATCTTCGCTTTTGCTTACTATAATCCTTGCAATAATGATGTTTGCTGTGGCTCTTGGTTTGCGGCGTTCGCATTTCGAGTTTTTTCGCAGTGATCCGAAACATTATCTGGCTGGCGTATTGGCGCAAATAATTGGCTTGCCATTGCTAACACTGGGTTTGGTAATATTACTAAAACCGGCACCATCCTTGGCTTTGGGCATGATAATAGTGTCTTGTTGCCCGGGCGGTAATATCTCCAATTTGCTGGCGATGTTTGGACGAGCCAATATCGCATTATCGGTTTCAATGACCGCCACATCATCTTTGGCGGCAGCATTTATCACTCCTGTTTCAATTTTATTTTGGTTGTCCATGTACGCTCCGACCCGTGAAATACTGGTCGGTAGCGATTTTAATTCGATAAAATTTTTAACCCAGACATTATTGATACTCGCTTTGCCACTTTGTCTTGGAGCATTACTGGTCTGGAAGAAACCTAAACTGGCTAAACGCTTGCAAAAACCATTATCCATTTTTGGTATTGTCGTATTGTTATTGATCATAATTGGCGGGTTTTACACCTATCGCCAAGTAGTTTTTGATTTTGGCCTTATAATATTTCCATTAGTTATAATCCATAATGCATCGGCTTTTGCTTTGGGTTATGGAACCGGCCTTGTCACCAAAGCCGATATCCCGACCAGACGCGCTTTGACCTTCGAAGTCGGCATTCAAAATTCCGGTCTTGGGTTGGTGATTTTGCTCACTCATATTTCAGGCCTTGGTGGTGCTGCGGCAATTGTAGGCATGTGGGGACTATGGCATATTGTTGCCGGAGGGTGTATGGTGTTCATATTTCGAACAGCGGACAAAAAGCGAGGCTTAACAAATGCAATATGATCTTAAAATATTTGGCGGAACCATTGTTGACGGCACCGGTTCAGCCGCATTTCAAGCCAATATTGCGGTAAAAGACGGGGTAATAGTCGAGATCGGTGAATGTTCCGGTGACGCTACCAAAACCATTGATGCTACAGGAACAATCGTCACCCCCGGGTTTGTTGACCTGCACACCCATTATGACGGGCAAATATCTTGGGACGAAGAGCTTATGCCATCGGTAAATCATGGCGTTACAACTATTGTCACTGGAAATTGCGGCGTTGGTTTTGCTCCGTGCCGCACTAAAGATCATGAAAAACTTATACGCTTAATGGAAGGTGTCGAAGATATTCCCGGCTCAGCTCTCTCCGAAGGGATCACTTGGGATTGGGAAAGTTTTCCTGAGTATATGGAAGCTATTGATAAAATTCCGCACACTTTGGACTTTGCGATGATGGTTCCCCATGACCCGCTACGGGTGTTTGTTATGGGGGAAAGGGCAATTGCCGAAGAGCTAGCCACCAAAGATGATATTGAAGAAATGAAAACTCTTACCCGCGAAGCAATGCAAGCTGGGGCAATAGGGTTTTCCACTGGACGTTCAGACTTTCACAAGAGTGCCGATGGCGACTGGACGCCGGCTTCCGAAGCCCACCCTGATGAATTAGCCGGTATTGCAACCGCACTTAATGGCCTTGGTCATGGTGTGTTGCATGCGGTAAACGATTTTAACCAAGAACGTGACGGCGATCAGTTCGATGCCGAATTCGATATCTTGGAGAAATTTTTTAAGGCCGCACCCGGCCATAAATCCTCGATGACATGGATGCAGCGCGATCTGGTTCCTGATCATTGGAGGCGAATAGCAAAACGCACCGAAGACTTACAAAAAGATGGTGTAGAATTATACTTACAAGCCGCGCCAAGAGCCATCGGCGTGTTTTTAGGGTTACAATCAACATTTCACCCTTTGATGGCGTTTCCAAGTTATATTGCCATGGCTGGTATGCCGCTGGAAACACGAGTGGAAAAATTACGTGATCCGGAAATGAAAAAGAAAATGCTGGCCGAAACTCCGGTGCAAATGGCCGGGCCCGGCTCGTCTATTCCGCCTATGGCTGACCTGTTAATTGCCGGAATGGAATTTGTCGCCGAAAAGCTTTTCCAGCTTGATCCCAACGGTGATGGTGAAGTTGATTATGAGCAGTCACAAGAAAACTCTATTGCCCAAAAAGCCAGAGATGCCGGAGTTAGCGTTTGGGATAAAATTTATGACGAGACCTTAAAAGACGATGGCAAAGCATTGATATATTTTCCGGCCTATAATTACACGGATATGAATTATGATGCTGTATATACCATGATGAATAACCCTTATTTTTTACCCGGTCTTACCGATGGCGGGGCGCATGTGGGTTATATTTGCGACGCTTCATTTCCGACTTACCTGCTGACCCACTGGACGAAGAAACACGAAAATGGCGGTCGCAATGGTAAAACAATTGCCCTGCCCAGAGCCATACAAATGCTAACAGCAGATGGTGCAGATTATTTAGGCTTTGCTGATCGTGGGCGGCTTAAAGTCGGACTAAAAGCCGACATTAATGTCATAGATTACGATAATTTATCGCTAAAAGTACCATTTATGGTCAATGATTTACCTGCTGGCGGGCAACGATTATTGCAACCGGTAACAGGCTATAAGGCAACATTTGTCTCTGGTGAACAGATCATAGATAATGACAAAATCACCAATGCAAGACCGGGGCGTTTAGTTCGCGGCGGACATTAAAACTTACGGCTTAAACAGCTTGCTTAGCTTTAAGCCCTGCCCCTGATAATGACTGGTATTACTGCCATAAAGGGTTTCTGGCTGGCTTTGCATTGGCTCGAACACCAAACGGGCAATGTCTTGGCCGTCGGTAAGCAAAAACGGCACATCACGGCCTCTGATTTCCAGCACTGCTTTTGATGCTACTCCAGTCGCGCCAAATCCCGGATCAAAAAACCCAGCATAATGCACCCGAAATTCGCCAATATCAGTGGCTGTTGGTGCCATCTCCGCAGCCATGTTTGCAGGTATTACAATATCTTCTTTGGAGGCGAGAATATAAAACTCGCCGGGATCAAGAATTAAACTGCCTTGCCTTGTGGTTAACGGCTCCCAGTAATCTGCTTGGCTGTGGCTAGCAATGCCTGACAAATCAAGCACGCCGGAATGTCGTTTAGCCCGATAACCAGCCAAACCAGTTTTGGGTAGTGAAATTGACACAGTTAATGTTTGTTGATCTTTTTCTTTGATAGCCTGTTGCGCTCGTAACCGTAACTGCGCCAAACGATCACCGGTACGTGCCAAAATTGAAAACGTGCGCGGACAAATTTCAATCCACAAAGGCCCATTATAACCAGCTTTTACGGTGTCAAAGCTAATTCCATTATCACAGATAACTCTAGTAAAAACGTCGATACGTCCAGTGGAGCTTTTTGGATTTGCCCGTCCTGATATATTTGGCGGTAACCGCAAGGCTTCCAATAATGGCACCAGATATATACAGCCTGTTTCCAAAACCGCGCCTTTGGTCAGATCAATTTTATGCATCACTAATGGTGGTTGCAACATATCTGCTACTGAGTTTTCAGAACCGGGCAGAAAACTCGCTCGCAACCGATAGGCACAACTGCCCAGACGCAAATCAATAGATGCCGGCTGTATCTGGTCATTGTCTAATTGCTGTTCGCTAGTAATTGCATTATCAGCAAACAATTCTTTTATCGCTGTATCTGGTAAAATTTTGCCAGTTAAATCCATTTAATCCTCAAAACACCACTTTAGAGTAAATAAAACGCTGTGATGATTCCTCTATTGCTGGCAAGTACTTGCTTGTCCCTTTCAAATAGGCTGAACTAACCCCATGTCATACGAACAAACAACTAATGATATATCTGTGCGGGTTACACCGGAATTTATGGATGCGGATTCTGATCCTTCCCAAGGCCGGTTTTTATGGGCATACACCGTGGAAATAGCTAATGGCAGCCCTAATGCAGTACAAATCATGCGGCGTTATTGGAAGATTGTTGACGCTGCCGGTCAAATGCAAGAGGTGCATGGCGAAGGTGTAATCGGCAAACAACCAGTAATCGAACCAGGAAGCACTTTTTGCTATACATCAGGCACCCCCTTACTAACCCCATCGGGGATCATGGGCGGAACCTATGAGGTAAGGGATGATAACGGCATTGTTTATAAAATAGCTATTCCATTATTTTCATTAGACAGCCCCCATGACCGGGCGAAAGTAAACTAAATTATGACTGATTTGCGACCTGTCGTTCTTATCATTGGCTCGCTGGTTACTTTTTTAGGCGTTTTTATGTTGGCACCACTGTTTGCCGACCTTAGCGGTGGCCATGAAAGCTGGCGCAGTTTTGCTATCTCTGCGGTGATTAGTATTTTCTTTGGTATCATTATGCTGATCGGTGCCAAAGGCGGGCAAGTCAGGCTTTCGATACGCGGTGCGTTCTTCTTAACGACGATTAGTTGGGTAGTATTGTGCATTTTCGCGGCACTACCGTTTTTACTTAAACCTGTGCCGCTTTCATTTAGTGATGCAATATTTGAAGCTATGTCCGGACTTACCACTACCGGATCAACCGTAATGTCCGGCCTTGATGATATGAACCCGGGAATATTACTGTGGCGGGCATTACTGCAATGGATTGGCGGCATTGGTATTATTGTAACTGCTTTGGCGGTTTTACCGATGCTTAAAGTCGGTGGCATGCAGTTGTTTTCCAGCGAATGGTTTGACCCGATGGGTAAATTCCTGCCCAGAGCCGGTGGAATTGCCGTTGGTATTTCATTTGTTTATTTAGCTTTGACCATTATTTGCGGTATCGTCTATTGGATGTTGGGCATGAGTGCATTTGATGCCATGTGTCATGCAATGACGACCATCGCCACTGGTGGTTTTTCCAATTCCGATGCTAGTTTTGCTACCTATGCTCCGGTTGGCGCCGATATGGCAGCTAGCGTCTTTATGATAGCCGGAGCATTGCCGTTTGGACTTTATATACTGGCAGCAAACGGCAATCCAATGGCAGTTTTTCGTGACGTGCAGGTTCGCGCATTTTTGAGCGGAATTATTATTCTGGTAATGTTGATGTTGATCTATATTTTAGTTCAACAACCATCACTTGATGTACACCCTTTGCGCGCAGCAACCTTTAATGTCATTTCAATCCTTACCGGCACCGGTTATGCTTTGGGTAATGTTGAGGCCTGGGGGCCGGCAAGTGCCGGGTTTTTCTTCTTGCTGATGTTTATTGGTGGCTGCGCTGGCTCTACATCATGCTCGATCAAGGTGTTCAGGTTTCAAGTGGCGTTTGAAGGTTTACGCTCTTATATCGGGCGCATGACCTTTCCGCACGAAGTAGACACTATGACCTATAATGGTCGAGCCTTACCCGCGTCGGCCTTATACTCGGTCTTGGGTTTTATATTTGCATTTTTTACCTGTTATGCAGTTTTGGCAGTTGGCTTGTCTTTAACAGGACTTGATACAATCACCGCCATTTCATCGGCGGCGACCTCTATTGCCAATGTCGGACCCGGTCTTGGATCAGTAGTCGGAGCAGAGGGGAATTTTGCCTCCTTGCCCGATACCGCTAAATGGATGATGGCGGCTGGAATGATTGTCGGGCGATTGGAAATCTTTACAGTACTGGTTTTATTCACCCCGAAGTTCTGGTTGTCTTAAAACCGGCATCTACTTGAAAACTGCAAAACAACGGACATCAATAACAAAGCCAAAGCAATTTATTGTCGATGGCTTTTGTCTTGCGCAGGAGTGCGTAGCTGTTTGGTTAATGCACTCCAAACCGCAAAATTACATCAAGCGTTTACGTAATACCTGGCTAAGGAAGTCTACCAGCGTTACAGCAATGATGATGATCAACAAAATTGCAGCGGTTTTGCCGTATTGAAATGAACGGATTTGCTCGAACAATAATTGTCCAATACCGCCAGCACCAATAAGACCCAAGATAGTTGCCGATCTGGTATTGGATTCAAAACGATACAACGCATAAGAAGTCCATAAAGGAGCCACTTGTGGGATCACCCCCCAGACAACTTCATGAATGGACTTGGCGCCAGTAGCCCGCACCCCTTCTACCGGACCAGGATCCATTGCTTCTACCGCTTCGGAAAACAACTTTGATAACACGCCAGTTGTGTGCACCGCTAATGCCAGCACCCCGGCGAAAGGGCCAAGGCCGACAGTGACCACAAACATAGTGCCGATCACCAACTCGTTTATTGAACGAAATGCGTCCATCAACCGGCGAACTGGAAACACAACCCACGACGGGGCAACATTGTGCGCCGATAATAAGCCAAGCGGAATAGCGGCAATAACAGAAAGGAAAGTTCCCCACAAAGCAATTTGAATAGTGATCGACATTTGGTGCAAATAAAGCCCGCCATCTTTGAAATCGATTTTTAAGAAACCGCCGGCATATTCACCCATTCTGTCACGATTATCGTACAATAACGGTGCTTTGAATATTTCGGCGGCAACAAATGCCCAAACCAGTGCCGAGATGAATATTGCCCAGACACTAGCATCAAACAAACGATCCTTGATCGGAGCTTTCGGCCCTGCGCCTCTGGTCGCCGATGACCATAAGAAAAACCCGAAAGCAATAATTCCAACACTAAGGGTGAAGATAATTCGCGACCATGGAATGTTTAAACCTTGCGGTCCACGGGAACCCTGCCCTTCATAATCCGGTATGCCCTTTGGCACGATGAAAGAAGAATCATCGACGGCCTGCATTTTTTGTAACTTTTCTTCTAAGACTTTCAAAGAATCCGCACGTTCCTCATCAGTTAAATCGTAATCGTTTCTTGCCATCGCCATATCACGAATAATTTCCAAACGAATTATCGGATCAAGATGACGATCATTGGCCGGAAGGAATGTGCCAAAATCCAATTCACCCAATATTTCACGCTGACGTTGTAATTCAGTCGGGTTTTCCGCCCGACGACCATAAGTCATAAAGAAGTAGAATAACTTTTGTTTGACCTCTAATGGTACATCTTTGCGCCAGATAATCGGATCAGTCTGAATAAGAGGTGATTCCCATATAACCCGAATTCGTTCTAGAATATGCGGTTGTGTACGACCTAATCGCTTTAAGTTGGTAGTATTATTGGTTGCTACATCAAGCAAATTATTAGCCACCGCCATGCCATTGGCTTCATGGGTGGCATTGCGCACGTTCTTGAAGCACTCAGATGGAATAATACCGTTCGGGGCGAAAATATAAGCCATCGGCATTAAAGTACCGGACGTGGAGTTTGGATCACCCATGCCGAAATTGATGGTTTTATCGCACTTCAAAATATCTTCTAGTTTGTGATACGGGCTATCGACTGGCACCAGTAACACCGACTTATAACCAGGCGCACCATCAGGGTATGTTGCTTTAGCAAACACCTCACCATTTGAGCGCCGGATTGCCTCAAGACCAGACTTATTGGAAAACCACGCCGCCTCGACTTCGCCAAAACGCATGGCTTCGATAATTCCGGAATAATCAGCGGCAAAAAACGCATTAATTTTAAGACCGGTCATTTCCCCCATGTCTTTTAGAAACGGCGTCCAAAGTGTCGATAAATTATCCGAGCTTTCGGTGGTAATAATGCCAAAGTTAAATTCGGTAACCGGCGGTTCTTCTTGTGCCGATGACGGAATACTAATTATTGCGAGCGCGAGCAGCAGCAACGCGCCTAATTTGAGCGACAATACAGAATTTTTCATTTACACGGCCTCCATTGACCAAAAAGCATCTTCGTATTCGTCGCCATAAACCGCGATCATATCATCTTTTGTCATGTCTTTGGCCGAGCCGTCATAAATGACCCTGCCATCTTTTAGTGCCACCACCCGCTGACAATAACGAATAGCAAAATCCACCTGATGCAAAGAAACAACGATGGTGATGCCATCACGCTCGTTTAGTTCTTGTAACTGCTCCATCACATGACGCGCGGATACCGGATCTAGCGAGGCAATAGGCTCGTCGGCTAAAATCATTTTTGCTCTTTGCGCCAATGCTCTGGCTATTGCGCCGCGCTGTTTTTGCCCACCGGACAGTTTTGATGCCCGCCGGCCTGCAAATTCGGCCACGCCCACTCGTTCCAGTGCGTCCATTGCCCGCTGGCGGTCTTCGGCAGGGTATAGACCAAGAACTCCACGCCACGTTGGTATGCGACCCAAAACGCCGATCAAAACATTTGAAAAAAGGCTAAGGCGACCAACAAGGTTAAATGATTGAAAGATCATGCCGATGTCACGACGGCGATAATAGAGCCCCTTGGCCAAACGACCGTCACGTTGTACTTTGCGGCCAAACACCAAAATCCGACCAGAACCTTTGGCAGCCACCTGCAAACCATCAATAGTGCGTAAAAGTGTGGATTTGCCAGAACCCGAAGCGCCTATCAATGCCACCATCTCGCCTGGCTTGACTTCAAGGTCAATATTGTAAAGCGCGGTAAAATCACCAAATTTAACACTGGTATCTTGCACTACTAATGCTGGCTCTGTCGCCTTGTCTTTGCCCATATCACCAATTCCCAATTACGGATTATCAAGTGTAAACACTCACTTCCACCATGGTCATTTATTATTGCGACACGTTGGCGATTCGGACAAGCATTGTGACTGCTTAACGATCAAGAGCAAGTGATTTTGCTGCATTATGAGAGGGAAATTTCCAATACATATCAATAAAAAAGGGCGGCTCGTTTGAGCCGCCCTTTGAAAGTAGTTTTTAACCTTACGATTAGAATTCGTAACGAATACCAACCCGTACACGGTACAGAGACTGGAAGTTCAACTGACGCTCAACCGAGCTAGTGACATTACGATAGCGATACACACAATCGGTTGCCACTTTACAGAACTCACCAGGTTCGTTGTCAGAAAGGATTTCCCCGCTGGCTACGTGAACCAAGTCGGCACCAACAGCGCTAACCCGACCAAAACGCGGTCCAGCAGACTGTTGTCCCCAATTGCTATCAAGCAAGTTCAGGAAGTTTTGTACGTCCAAAATAAACTTGAAGCGATTGCCGGCCAAATAACCCTGACCAAACCCGCCTGGAAGCTCTTGCTGGAAACGCAAGTCCCAACGGCTGTTCCATGGACCAGTACCGGAGTTACGCGGTAAAATTGAACCGGCATATTTAGCCAGACCATTTTCATTTACGAACGCCAGGAAGTCAGCTTCGTCACCTGCCGATGCAAAAGTAACTCTTGCATCATTAAATGCGCCATTTGACATGGTCGGAATATATAGCAGATCAGCACCATCACGTGGGCTACCACCGTTAGCACGACCAAATAATGGGTTTCTACTACCAACATTATAACCATATGAGAATGGACGGCCGGACTGGATCAGACCAAACACATCCAAACGAGAAGTAAGGTCTTCCCATACTTCTTTTTCATAAGAAAAACTCATGCCGAACTTATGTTCGATTTCATTTGAAGAACGACCAAGTGTCGGAGTGTTACGATCCGTACCAACAATACCACGCCAAGAAGAAATTGCCCGTGAGCTACTAAACTCAAGCAGATCTTCGGCATCGGTGAAAGTATAGTTCATGTTGAAACCAAAACCATTATCATAGTTTTTGCTAACACCAGCTACCAGTGACAAAGACGTTCCGCCTTTACCATTGGTGATTAAGAACGCATCAGGAAGACCAACTTCTGAACCATTGGTTCCAGGGTCGCCATCAGTATTTCTTGGGTCGGTCGGGACAGGAATGTCACCTAGATCAGGGTAAATAACCCGTCCGTCCGGTGCAACACCAGTAAACTGCTGTAGATCGGCACGATCAAATGCCAAATTGCGCCAAGTAATTGGGCTATCCGCTCTACTGTACAAGATACCAGTTTGAACAAAATAATCATCACCCATACCAAAATTAGACAGATCAAGATTATAATCTGCTTTCAAACTGGCACGCCATGTTGATGGAATTTTGAAGTTAGGATCAATAATATCCACGTTTTGCACTGCTCCACCCGGTTGCACACCAGCACCAACGCTGTTTAGCAAGGAGGTTGGAACTGCAGAACCGGTAACATTGGTATCAAAGCCAACAGTGAACAGTTGCAATGGAGTAAAGTTATTTGAAATCCACACTTCTGGATTGGAACCAGCAAAACGACCAAGACCACCAGAGATAGTCAAACGATCATTTTTGTCAAAGCTAAACCCGACCCGAGGCATGAACACACCAAGACCGTCAAGATTATCAGTACCAGAGAAACCATACACACTTTGGAACGTTGACAATGCAGTACCAGCCGCATTGGAAACCATTTCCGGTGCAGGCGGACGATCACTTTGGTTAAAGCGCTCATAACGGAAGCCGTAGTTAACAGTCAGGTCAGGCGAGATCGCCCACTCATCTTGTAAGAATACCGCCCACTTATCATAGCCCCAATTTACCAAGCCATCGAGTGCATTATTCGACTGAGTATTGGAATAAACTACAAATGCGTCCTGATTTTCTAGAGCCTGCAAGCTACTAAAGTTAAACTCACCGGCAGAAAACGCACCGAACAAATTGGTTAACTCATATCTATCCCAAACCCCACCAAAGGTTACAGCATGGTTTCCGGTAAAATAATCACCTTGGAAAAATACCTGATCTCTAGTGTCGCTAAAGGCATTGGCATGACGAAATACATCAGGACCAAGTTCAAACTCAATCTGGTTAGTGCCAAGCAAGGCATTACCATCAAGACCATTGGCCGTGAAATATGGATCATTGGCATCAATCTCGATCAAGAAAGTACCGAAACCAACACCGGTTGCAGATGTATCGCCCAATGCGTTTTGACCACGAACTAGATCTTTACGTGACACGCGCATAATGGTCGAGAAGTTTTCTGACCAATCTGAATGTAACTCAGCCGTATAAACGTCTTGAACACTTGTCAGCTCATAATAATTGGTTGGAAAGTTAAATGTTCCGACATTGGACAGGATCACATCATCAGAGCGCTGATACTTTATAGTCGCTCTATGGTTTTCACTGATATTCCAATCAATTTTACCAAGATACTTTTCAGAACCCTCAGTAACAGCAGTATTACCCTTTATACCCGGGTCATAACCGTAAACCGATTGCGTGATGCCACGAATAATATTGAAAATTTCCGGATCAACACCACCGAAATCAAAGATTTGTGGGTTGGTATTGGTGAATTTTTCATAGTTACCAAAGAAGAACAACTTGTCTTTCACCAACGCACCGCCAGCAAAAAGACCATATTCCTTTTCACTAAACGCAGATGTGTTTACATTCCTGCCGAATGCGCGGCCACCGACCATGCTGGCATCACGATAGTAATAATACGCGCCACCGGTTAGGTCGTTAGTACCGGATTTGGTGACAATGTTTACCAGACCGCCCTGAAAACCAGTGGCCAGCACTGAATAATCAGAGGCAGAAACGGAAACAGACTCGATAGTGTCAATAGAAATAGGTTGACGCAATGTCGGGAATAGACCGCTGTCCAATCCAAAATCATTACCCTGTGCCATTCCGTCAATAACAAAGCCGTTTAACCGTGGATCAGAGCCGGCAATAGCAAAAGTACCAGATGCTGTTGCTCTTTCACCAAGATCAGAACTAACCGTAACAAATGGGTCACGCATTACCGCACCGGAAACATCACGGGAAATCGATGGTTGATTTGCCAGATCTTTTGATGAGAAAATTGAGCCCATACCATTTGTGATGGTAATCGCGTTTTGCGGACGAGAGCCAGTAACGACGATCTCATCGCGAGATGCTCCTTCTGCAGTCAAAACAGCTTTCAAGCTCTCAACTTGTCCCAAACGCATAAATACGTCTTCGATTATCTCTGGCTGCATTCCAGGAGCGGTAATGGCAATGGTGTAAGGACCACCAACCCGCATGCCAGCATCAAAAAACCGGCCAGACGCATTAGTCGTAAGACGCTTGGCTGCTCCGGTTGGTGTGTGAATGATAGTAACACTAGCACCGGCAACCGCTGCGTCGTTACCATCAACGACACTGCCGCTTAATGATGATGTTGTTTGTTGTGCCATCGCCCCACCGGCGATGGTCATCGTAATTGCAGCAACGGCAACGCCGCCTGCGAGTTGTCTCAAGCTGATCATGAAGATCCCCCTCAAAGAAAAACAATATAGGTGTTAGTGCGCACCCCGCGCCACCCGTTCATACGGGAACCTGACTATGTCAAGAATTCACCCGCACTGCGGATTATAAAACTTTTGTTCAAACAATACAATGTTACAGATATGTGACATTAAAAAAGAATCTTTGCTAAAATCGGATGTTTAATGTTACCGGCAACTTACAGTCATTTTCATTTTTTATGGTCGCCCGCTTTACTCCACCACTCTTGCAAGAGTTTCAAGGAACACCAGAATCTTAAAAACAGCCTTATATTCCGCTAGTTACGCCTAAACCGCCTAGTTTAATTGTTATTAAACACCAGAAAAATAAAAAACGGAAACAGGCGCTAATCACAAGCAACGGTTTGAACGCTTAGCGCCGAGAAGAACATTGCAGCCATTCAGAAAACCATAGAGCAAAGACTTATTAACGCCAAAACGCCATTTAAACCGCTCAACCTTGCGAATCACTATTGGGTAAAGGCCAAGCATCTGATAAACAGACCGATCAACGGAGACACCAGTTTTGAGAAACAACAAACAAAATACCTTTACGGGCATAATTACTGCAAAAAATCACTCAAAATGGGCTGTTATCGCTATTGCTCTTTTTCTAGGAAGTTGTGAGACCATGCAAGATGGGCAAGCAATAGATACTGGAAACCCATTTGCACAAATTTTTGCCCGTACTGATCCAAAACCGGTGACGAACGATACAAATGAGCAACCGGAACAAATAGACGTTGATAGTTCCGCAACTGAAGATCAGATGTTTACAGCAACTGGCCCACGTATTGGCTCTGTGGTTTATCAGGCATCTAAATCCGGCAATGGCGGGTTTAATGTCAACTTTTCCGAAGCCGATCTGCAAGAGGTAGTGCAAACCATATTGGGAGACCTGCTTGACCAACCATTTATTCTTGATCCACGGGTGCAGGGTAAAGTCACGGCCGCCACCGGCGCTCCTGTTGACCGTAACGCTTTATTGTCATTGCTAGAAACCGTATTGTCGATGAATTCTGCGGCTTTAGTAAAAAGTGGCGACAGCTGGCGTATAGCGCCTGCAGGAGAAATTTATGCTGGCGGACAAACGCAGTTTCTTGGCGCCAACAAACCGGGGTTTGGAGTAACCTTAATTCCATTAAAGCATGTTTCGGCAACCAACATGGTGTCCTTGCTAGAGAACACTATTACCCGCGCCGGTTCTCTAAAGCCGGATTTAGCAAGAAATTTATTACTGGTATCAGGAAATTCGCAGCAACGAGAGAACGCTGTAAGCGCCGTTAAAGCCTTTGATGTCGATTGGATGGCTGGTATGTCCACCGGAATTTTCCCGCTTAAAAATGCCAGTGCCGCTGATCTAATTATCGAATTGGAACTATTGTTGCAAACCGGAACAGGAGGCGGCCTTGAAGGCGCGATACGTTTGCAAGCGATGGAACGTATCAATGCCATAATGGTGATCACACCAAGTAATGAAATGCTGGCCAAGACCCGGTTGTGGATCAAGCGGCTAGATATGGGCGGGCCATCTGATGTTACTTTGCGCACCTATAAGATAGAAAACGGTAAGGCTTTAGAAACTGCCGATCTGTTAAACCAACTGTTTGGCGGTGCTATTTCATCACGTTCTTCAAGCATTTCTCCAGATCTGAATCAGGTTAGCAATTCTAGTTCCAGGCGAACTAATACCAGCAGGAATACAAATAGAAGCAATAATGGCAGTGTGTCTTTAGGCGGCAATAAAGTTGCGGCTCCGCGAATTATCGGTGACCCGATAAATAATACATTAGTGGTCTTAGCTACCCAGCAAGGACAAAAACTGGTCGCTCAAACTTTGCGGGAAATTGATCACCCGCCGGCGCAAGTGCTGATCGATATGGTGATAGCCGAAGTCACCTTAAATGATACTTTGCGTTATGGTGTCCAATACTTCTTTACCACCAGAGGGCTTGGAAACATTGCAGATAGCGGACGTGGCGGGTTTTCCACCGGCGGCAACCTTGATGCTAATGGAGTGTTTCCCGGGTTTAATTTTATTCTTGATCAGGGAACAGATGCCCGGTTTGCTCTGGATATTCTTGACAATATTACTGACTTAAAAATTGTTTCTTCACCGCATATCATGGCCATAGACAATAAACCTGCGTTTTTGCAAGTTGGTGATCAAGTACCGGTAATTACCAGACAAGCTCAAGATGTTATCAGCCCCAATGCACCACAAGTAAATTCAATAGAATTTCGTGACACCGGTGTCATTTTAAAGGTAACACCGCGTATTTCTTCCACCGGTCTGGTGACTATGGAAATACGCCAAGAAGTGTCCAACGTCTCGGCAACCGCTTCAACTGGCGAGCTAACCCCAACCATTTCAAAGCGGGTATTGGAAAGCACCGTTGCTGCCAGATCAGGACAAACCATATTACTAGGCGGACTGATTTCTGATGAGAAACAAAACTCTGTCTCAGGCCTCCCAGGACTTTCACGAACTCCGATCGTGAAATACTTGTTTGGCGGACATAATATTGCCAGCAAACGTACTGAATTAATTGTGTTCATTACCCCAAGAGTTCTTAATGTTGATAAAGATATGAACAGCATTATCGATGAAATTAAAAGCCGTATGACCTTGATCGAACGCGAAGCAAATCGGGATCAAACCGCCGGAGAATAAAAGTGTCCGGAACCCAGCTGTTTCTACTGATTGCCAGTCCATTTATTGGTAGCTTTATCAGTGCCAGCGCCAATAGCTGGCCCAACTGGAACAAAGTCTTACAAAGCCGCTCAAACTGCTCGCATTGCCAAAAACGACTACAGGTTCGCGATTTAATCCCGATAGCCAGTTTTCTTGTGCTTGGTGGGAAATGCAGATTTTGCTCTACAGCTATTGGCATCAATCATTTGTTGGCAGAAATTTTTGCTACTTTGATTGCTGTTTTCGCGGTCTGGGTGTTTTCTGGTAGCTTGGTGCTGGTATCGGTCTTTCTTGGTTGGGTATTACTATTTGGCGCACTGGTGGATTTGCGAACCAGATTGTTGCCAGACGAAATGAACTTCATCTTGATAATAACCGGTTTGCTGGTGTCATTTTGGCAGGGCGGTGGCCAAGGTCTATTATATGCAATTCTTGCAACCATTATCGGCTATGGCGTATTTTTTATTATTGCAAAACTCTATTTAAGGTTACGGGGTCGTGAGGGACTAGGCTTAGGTGATGCAAAACTACTTGCTGCCGGCGGTGCATGGCTTGGCCCGCTGGCTCTTAACTGGATCATACTGTTAGGGTGCGTAATTGCCCTTCTTGGCATAATTACTACGAGCATTTACTCACGAAAAAGAGCCAAAGCAGACGCAATGATTAGTTTTGGGCCGGCGCTGGCTATGGCAATTTATTTGCTTTGGTTGATCAAGGGCACAAGTATTGGCTTGCTGTAAATGCGAGCATAAGGCAAAATATTTTTATGACCGAAATCATTCACCACCGCCAAGCTAACCCAAAAGGACGCCTGTTGCGCCTATGGCAAAATCGCGAGGCGGTGCAAGCATTAGTGTCACGCCAATTCAAGGCTAGGTTTGAAAAGCCGATAATAGGTTTAATCTGGATGTTGATCCAGCCATTGGCTCTAGCAGGCTTATTTGCAATATTCTTTGGCGCATTAGTAAGGGTTCCCTCAGGCGACATTCCCTATCCAGCCTTTGTATTTGTTGGTGTAGCTTTATGGCAAGGAGTACAAAGAGCCTTATCAGAAAGCGCGTCAGTGTTTGACGCTGCCGCACCATTGTTACGTCAGACCTCCTTACCAAGGTTAGCTCCGGTTTTGGCAAATATTGCCGGCGCAGCAATAGATGTAATTATTGCTTTATTTGTTGCAGTTCTCATTGGCTGGCTGTTCGGTGTGAAAATCGGTATGCAAATACTTCTAGCTCCAGCATTTATGGTTTTAGCGTTATTTACCACCACCGGCTTGGCTGCCGCTCTTGGCGGCCTATGTGGTGCTTGGCGTGATTTACGACAAATGGTGCCATTGGGTTTGCAAATACTAATGTTTGCTTCGCCAGTAATTTACCCGTCCAGTTTAATTCCAGAGAAGTTTCAGTACTGGTATGCAATAAACCCTTTTTCAGGAATTCTTGATGGTCTGCGCTGGACTTTGCTAAACGGTGCGGCACCAGACATGATCCCGTTAGGCATATCAACAGCTAGTAGCTTAGTTTGTTTGGCTTTTGGTCTATGGCTTTTCTTTAGACTTGAAGGGCGTGCTGCTGATGCCCTGTGATAAGCCACTAGTTGAAGCAAATAATTTAAGCAAAAGTTTTTTGTTAAACGCACTTGGCGGCGGTAGGCCTCTATATCAAAAACTAGGCGGTGAACCAGCCAAAATCCGTGAAGCATTAAGCGATATTTCATTCAATCTTGAACGCGGCGAAGCTTTGGGAATTATCGGGCGCAACGGTTCAGGCAAAAGCACTTTACTTAAAATCTTAGCCGGAATAGTTGATCCGACTTCTGGAGAGGCAATAATAAGGGGGCGCATTGGTGCGCTTCTGGAAGTTGGCTCTGGCGCCCATCCCGATCTATCAGGTTGGGATAATATGCGGCTGGCCGCCAGATTGCTTGGTGTCGCCAAATCCGAGCGGCAAGAATATTATGAGCGCACTGCCAGTTTTTGTGAACTTGGCAATAAACTGTCAGAACCGGCAAGGTGGTACTCGTCCGGACAATTTGCCCGGCTTGGTTTTGCCATGGCAGCTATGGCACCAACAGATTTATTGTTAATAGATGAGGCGTTGGCCGCTGGTGACATGCGGTTTCAGCTAAAATGTTTTGATTTCTTTTATGCCGCCAAAGCACAAGGCAGATCGTTCATTTTTGTATCACACGCTTTGCCGGTATTACGTGATCTTTGTGAAAAGGGGCTAGTCTTGCAAGAGGGAAAGGCGCTTTATAGTGGAATCATTAAAGAGGCCGTTCAGTGCTATGAAACCAGTGTTGCAGGGAATTGATATTTTTGCCCAACGTAAAGGTTGGCTACGTTGGCATAAAACCCGCGATCGTGAGCTAACCTGCCCTGCCTGTCTAACTACGTCCACTATGACCTCACGGCTTGATACCTCCAGCCCGGCACATAAATTCCATCGCTTTGCGTTATTTGAATGCCCGAACTGCCAAACCGGCCATTTTCCAAACCTCAAACCTCCGGCGTATGAAGGTAAAGAAGCAAAAAAAGGAGAGCGGATTCGTGAAACTGCGGCATTAAAATATTACCTTGAACAAGGCGCCGGTTTACTTTCGATGATCGAGCCATTATTGCCGTTAAATAACGGTAAAAAGAAATCCTTACTGGAAGTCGGGAGCGGGTATGGCTTTGCATTGCATTTTGCAAGAGAAGCGCTTGGCTGGGCAGCCAGTGGTTGCGATCCTTCTTCACTGGCAAGGGTGGGGGCAAAAGATCTGGGCTTAAAAATATTGCCAATTTATCTTGACCAAAACACAGCGCTTGAAACCAAACCGGTGGACGTGATTTATTCGTCAGAGGTAATTGAACACGTGGTCGATCCTGATGGATTTCTACAACCAATTATCTACTCATTGAAAAAAAATGGTGTGCTAATACTTACCACACCGGACATTAGTGCAGCGAAAAAGGATCGCCCCTTGGATAGTTTACTACCATTGGTTTCCCCCGGATCGCATCTAATATTGTTCTCTAAAGCCGGATTACACGCGACCCTAGAGCGCGCCGGATTTGAGCATATAAAAGTATTAAGCACTGGCGACACATTAATTGCCTATGGCTCCAACTCTGCGCTGGATTTTACGGATAGAACAGACTCTGGGTTATCTATTTATCGGCAATACCTAGAACAGCAAACAGAAAAATTTCAAGCCAGCGATCAGCTTTTCACTGGGTTTTGCGGACGTTTGATCAAAGAGCAAGTCAACGCATCCAACTATAAAGAAGCACAACACAACCTAGAACAATTAGCTCGTCATTGGCAAAAAACCTACCAGATCAACTTGCTAGACCCTGTTGCCCTGCTATTTCCGGATCCAGATAAACTGGATTTTGAAGAATTTTCCTTTGAAATACCTCTTAATCAAACTGCGGTTTTATACCATGCCGGTGTTCTGGCATTAAACCACTTAAATGATCAGGCAAAAGCAATTGATTATTTTAATGCTGCCGTGCGCTGTGAAGTTGCGCTGCAAAACGCCTTGCTCAAAGTAAATGTGGTCGATCTGGAAAGCCGGATATTGGCTGGATTAGCCGACGCGCTTAGCATTGGACTTGGCGCAAGAGCCAACGCAATCGACGCTTACCAGCGTTTGCAAGTTGCAAAAGAAAGAGGCGTTCCAGAACAATGCAAAACCGCTTATTTTAATGCCGAGCTTGATGTGTTCTCAGAGGCGGCCAATACTGGAAAATGGGAAATTGCCAGACCGTTAGCAAGTTCAATTTCACAACACCTGATTGACCAAAAAATTACCGCCGACAGAGATCGCTCGGCAGCAGTTGGCTTGGCAATGTTGGCTCTTAATGATGCCTTTGACCGCAAAACCGGCTTATTATGGCTGGAAAAAGCTTTGAGCAAGGCTCCTGCCACAGAGCCTTGGGTAGGGTTATTTGATATTTGGGGCGACCATGCAGTGGTTTTTGGTGCGGCTTTATTGACTGATGGTGGTAAAAAACAACTCGCAGCACAGCAAAAATTAGTCATCAATGGATTACTGGCAAGAGCAGCAAAGTTAGCTGACCTTGGCGTATTATTAGCATTAACAGAAATTTCGGCAGCATCAAAACCGGAACTTGCTGACAAACTTTTTAAACGCGCAGTAAAACTAGTAGTCAATCAACCGGATAAAGATATGGCCTTATTAGTTGAGAACACCCAGATAAAAGTATTTCTATCGGCAGCAACATCACCAGAATTACTGGAGTTATGGCGCAAACAAATTGAGGGATTGGCAAACGGTTATGAGCAGCAAAGCCTGCAATTTGCTGTGGGATTAGATGATCTAAATCGCCGGCAATCCCCTGAGCTAGCTTGTTTCTGGCTACAAAAAGCCAAAGCCGGAACTGATGGCACAATCGTCAAGGAGGCAGGAAAAGCGCTTGATATTGCGCAGGCGCAAGTTCGTGAACTCGTAATAAATTACTCAGGTGAGGGTAATTATAAAAACATAGAAAAATTATTTCATTTATTACCAGATGACGACAATGACCCACAAGCTCTCTATGCTATGGCCATGTATTGGCTAAACCATAAAAACAACCCCAAAAGGGCTGCAAAATATTTTTCCTTAACGGCAGAGATGGCCGAAGAAGGCTCTTTGCGCGATCAGGCTAATTTTCATCAAGCGCTGGCCATGGCTAGATTTGGTGATACCAAAGGCGCGAAACAAGTTGCGTTGGAATTATTTGGTGATGAAAACAACCCTGTTACAACATCTTTACTGTTCGAACGAAAAGACGAACTTAGCGATGCGATACAGATAGGAGAGGCCAGCTAAATGAAAAAGCTTCGCGCTATGTTGCGTAAAATTTACATGCTGTTTGCTGGTGAACATGAGCGTTCAGATTATGTGGTGCAATACGTCAAATACTATTGGGCACGGTTGTTCGGTAAGAAATCCTATGTCCGCCAAAGCTGGAACGGTACGCAGAAAAGTAACAGTAAAGATGTAGCTGTTTTTGTCCATTTTGACCCAAATGGTATAATTCATGATTTTGTTTTGCATTACTTAGTCGAATTGGCCAAAGCTGGGCGACGGATAGTTTTTGTCACCAATTCGCCAAAGTTTCCTAAATCCGAACGTAAAAAGCTTGATGGGTTGGTAAGCAGTATCTTATGGCGGCGGAATAAAGGCTATGATTTTGGCGCCTATGCCGATGGCATTAAATCATTAGGTGACCTTAACCAGTTGGATAGCCTGTTAATATGCAATGACAGTGTTTACGGGCCGGTATTTGGCCTAAAAGAATTGTTCAAAAAAATGCCTGCCGAACAAGCCGACATTTGGGCTTTAACCGATAGCTGGGATACGCGGTATCATTTACAAAGCTATTTCTTATTGTTTCACAAAAACGCCATACGCCATCAATTTTTTACCAAACGTTGGCAAAATTACGTCCACGTACATTCAAAATCATGGGTGATACGCAAGCATGAAATAGGCTTAAGCATGGAGGCCAGGAAAGCCGGGTTACGAACCAGATCTCTTTATCGTTACCGTGATCAATTAGCCCGCTTTATTAAAAAAGTAGGTAATGCTAGTATATTGGAAGACAAATCTCTTTCACCCGCGCACCGAAATGTACTTACGCAAATTTTTGAACATGCGGAAAACAGCGCGCCACTAAATGCTTCGCATTTTTTCTGGGATCAACTTCTTTTATCCGGATATCCATTTATCAAACGCGAAGTCTTGCAGGGTAACCCAATGGGCTTACCTAGCTTGTATAAATGGCAACAATTACTCGAAGAAATCTCAGATTACGATACCGAACTGATCAATGACCATTTGGAAGAAATTATGCGTGGGCGGTTTATATGATCAACAACAACAATATTCAGGAAAACTGCCCTGCGTGGCTGGAAAACTCAGGACTAAAACCAGCTGATATTAGCAGGGTTTTGTCTGGCGCCCAGCAAACCGGTGAAACACCATCGAATATTGTTCGCCGCTTGGGACTTTTAAGTGATCAGGAACTGGCAAAGATTTTGGCACAATCACATGGAGTCTCGTTGGTTTCACTAGATGATTTTGTAACAACAGATCCCCTTGACGGGCAATTGCCACAAGCATTTTTGCGAGCAAATCAGGTTTGTCCAGTTGCTATTAGCGATGAAGGTTTGCTTTTGGCATTGGCTGATCCGCAAGATCAAGAAACCATTGATGGTATTGCTATGACCATATCGATGGATATCATTCCTGTGGTCGCGCCATTAGCCGATATTGAAGCTGCATTATCACAATTTTTTGGTGAAACCGGGCAATTAGCAGAAGATGAAAGTCAGAGATTTACCTCTGATGCCGATGCCGAGCATTTACGCGATCTTGCGTCCGAAGCGCCGGTAGTCCGATTGGTCAATGAAATGATCAGCGAAGCCGCAAAATTGCGTGCCTCGGATATTCATATTGAACCGTTTCGTGATTATTTACAAATTAGACTACGCATTGATGGAGTTTTACAGGAGCTAAAAGCGCCGGCAATCAATATGGCTAAATTAATGGTATCACGGGTCAAAATTATTGCCGGTCTGGATATTGCCGAGCGAAGAAGGCCGCAAGATGGCCGCGCGAGATTAAACATTGACGGCAAACAGCTTGATTTACGGATAGCTACTTCGCCAAATGTTCACGGCGAAAGCGTAGTGATCAGGCTGCTTGAAGATCGCAATTCAGAAGTTTCGCTAAATGAATTGGGATTAGCGAAAAATCATCGCAAATTACTCGACAAGCATTTGGCGCAACCTTATGGATTGATTTTAGTGGTTGGGCCAACTGGTGGCGGTAAAACCACCACTTTAGCCGGAGCGGTCAGCCAATTAAACCAGCCGGGCAGAAAAGTTATATCAATTGAAGACCCGGTAGAATACCAGATCGACGGGGTTACCCAGATCGCTGTTAATTCCGCCATTGGCCTTACTTTTGCCAGCGTATTGCGCTCTGTTTTACGACACGACCCTGATGTTATCGTCGTCGGCGAGCTTCGTGATACCGAGACCGCCGAAATTGCAGTTAATGCCGCGCTTACCGGCCATCTGGTTTTGGCAACCTTACACGCCAATACTGCGGCTGCAGCTCCTGCTCGTCTGGTTGATATGGGTGTTGATCCGTCCTTGCTACGCTCAACCATAAAACTGGTTATCGCCCAAAGACTGGTGCGCCTGCTTTGCACACAATGTCATGGCAAAGATGCTGATTGCCAAAACTGTTCCGGTAGCGGGTATCGTGGACGATCAGGCTTGTTTGAGATGATTGACATGCAAGGCGATATTCTCAACCTGATCCAACCCGGCGCCGCTGCTGCCGATTTTGCTATGGCTGCCAGCAAAGCAGGGTTTAACTCTTTGGCAGATAACGCAAAAGAAAAACTAAAATCCGGTATTACTGATAGCCAAGAATTATGGCGGGTATTAGGCGAGAAAATCAAGGTGGACTGATGAAACACTGGCAAATTCGCGCGGCAAAAGCCGATGGATCAATAGAAGAATTGTCAATTACTGCTGATGATGAAATATCAGCCGCCAAACAAATTCGTGCACGCGGGTTTACTCCCTTGTCTATTCGCGCAGGCAGCAAACCTCGGCAAAAAAAGATCCGCGGCGCCAGTACCGCTGCAACCAGACTAATAAGAGAAATTTCCACACTAATAGCTGCTGGCTTACCGGTAGAAAAGGCGTTGGCTAGTTTGGCAAAATTTTCCGACAAATCACTGACCGGCACTATTGCTGCTGATTTATTGAAAGACATACGAGCGGGTAATTCCCTTAGTCAGGCATTTGCAAAGCTACCGGATTTTTTCCCGCCGCCTTTTGCGCAAATTGCCGAAGCCGGTGAGGCATCAAGCTCATTGCCAGAAGCCTTGGCTGATATGGCTGACTGGCGCGAGAGACAAGAAAAATTTGAAGCAGAAATGCGTGGATCTTTATTGTACCCGGTTATTTTGTTAGTTTTTTCTACTTTGGCGGTGATTGGTATTTTGGTATTCATTGTACCAATATTTGAACAAATTTTTGTCGATATGCAGACCACTCCACCGGCTTTTACAGAACTTGTCTTTGCCACTTCACACAACCTTGTTCTATGGGGGCCGGGAATGATTGTTGGTGTTATTGTGGTTTTTCTTATTATTAGATGGTGGTTACGCCGTCCAAATTCAGGCTTTACTTTATATCGGATTTTACATAACTCATCAGTATCAAGAAAAATAGTTCAGTCATTATTAGCGGCAAAATTCTGCCGTATTTTAGCAGTTCTATTACAAAATGGCCTTTCGGCTGCCCCGGCATTTCGTCTGGCCAGTGCCAGTTTAACCGATTTGTTTGCCCGCCAACAATTACAAAACGCCCTAGAAGAGGTTAGGCGCGGTAGATCCTTGCCTGAGCAAATAAGCAAAGCAGCAGTTTTGCCCCCTTTAGCAAGTGAGATATTGCGAATTGGCGAAGAAACCGGAGACCTTGCACCGGCAGCAAAAAGATTAGCGCAAATGTATGAAGAACAATTACAACGAAACACCAAACAGATAATGAAAATTGCCGAACCGCTATTGATTGGCTTTGTCGGTTTGGTAATTGGTGCTATAATATTATCGATAATGCTGGCAATGATCAGCATCAACCAAATTGAGTATTGATATGAAAACTAGCAAAGACGACCAGAAAATTCCATCATCTAAGCAAGCCGGATATACGCTGATGGAATTAGTCGTGGTAATGCTTATTATTGTTGTAATCGTTGGTCTTGTCGCCCCGAGGTTTATTGGGCAAGTTGGCACAGCCAAAGCAAGTGCTGCCTCTGTACAAGTAAAAAATCTGTCTGCGGCAGTAGAGTTTTTCTATCTTGATACCGGGCGATACCCAACTTCTGCAGAGGGGTTAAGTGCTTTGGTATCAGCCCCCGGTAATGTGCAAAACTGGAACGGCCCATACCTCACTGAAGGTCGATTGCCTGATGACCCATGGAAAAACCCGTATATTTACCGGTTGCTGAACAGCTCTCAATTCACCATCAAATCACTTGGTGCTGATAATAAAGAAGGCGGCGATGGCCAAGACCGCGATCACATTTCTGGAAGCTGATAACAAAAAGCAATCCGGCTATACCTTGATGGAATTAGTCGTGGTGATGGTAATAATTGCCTTGGCTACTGCTGTAATTGCGCCGCGCTTGATAACTAACAGCCCTGCAAGGAGCGTTAAAAACAGCTCGGTACAATTAACCGCCCTATATAAAAAGGGGCGTATCAAGGCGCTACAAACAGGTGTTTCACAGGTGGTTTTGCTTAATACAACAACCAAAACCGCTTGGTTAAGTGACGTAGAAAAAATCAAATTACCCGCGAATATAGATATTAATACGATCACCGCCGAGCCTGAGTCTGGTAACAACTTAGCCGGGATACGTTTTTTCCCTGACGGAACCTCTACCGGTGGTGAAATAACTATTGCATCAGCAAACACCGCTTATGTAATTTCTGTAATCTGGGCTAATTCGGAGGTGCGTCTTGAAACGGTCAAATGAACACGGCTTTACTTTGCTTGAAGCAATAGTGTCTCTGGTTCTGGCAGCCTCTGGTATCGCATTAATGTTTCAAAGCATCACTGGAGCCGCCAAAATACAAGCGGCTACTATTGAATTGCAACAAACCAGAATGGTGGCACACAGTATATTTGCAAAAATTAACCCTGAAACTCAAAACTCAAGCGGAATACTAAATGGCATTGCCTGGACATTAACTGCTGAACCGATCGCCAGAAACAGCCAAGGCATAGAGCTAATCCGTATCCGAATTGTCACCTCGGGCGCTTCGGGAAGGCAAGTCGTTCTGGTTAGCGAAACCTTACGGCAAAATTTATGAACAGAGCTAGGCATAATACAGGCTTGACACTGGTCGAGCTATTGGTGGCAATGATAATTGGCGCGCTGGTACTAGTGATTTTAGTGCAGGGGTTAAGCGGCCTATCCAAATGGTCGCACCATTTACGGGTTTTACAGGAAAACAATGAAAAAACCGGTAGTTTATTCCGGTTCATACAAGAAAGGCTGATCCGAATTGAGCCTTTGCAAATAGAAACCAAAGATGGGCTACAAGTGTTGTTTTCCGGCACACAAAACGAGATTAAATTCATTGTCGCCGAAACTGTTTATCCGGCCAGTCCGGGGTTATATGAGCAGTCATTACAAATAACCAAAGCATCGGAAGAAAATTGGCAGGTAATATTTTATCGCCAGCCATTGATCCGACTTGATCAATTCGGAACAGAGATTTCAACGCAACCTTTAGTCATATTCAATAATTCTACAAAACCGGAATTCAGCTTTTTAGGAGATGCTGCTTGGCAAAAACAATGGGATTTACCACAAACAATGCCACGGAAAATTGCTTTTAACATTGATGGTTGGCCTGCAATAGTTATCTCCGTACCAAAAGTCATTTCCAGCCCGACAACCCAGTCTAGCGACACTAAACCAGAAGAAGAAGCGTCATCAGATGAAGGTTAAAACATATTTCAAAGCCAACTCGAAAAGCGGTTATATATTATTGGCGGTGATCAGCATTTTGATCGTTACTTCAATGCTGGCGACAATTGCTGTTTTAAATGCGCGCATGGAAGCAAAAATAGCCCGCACCGACTTAGATAACTCAAAAATGCGCGCCGGTATAAACACCGCCATTGCTCGGTCAATATTTCTGCTTGGCGAAGAAAATGGCACAATCGCTGATGGCCGAGCGCTAAACTTTGATCTGGAAGATATGTCTTACAAAGTCCGTCTTGTTGATGATCGCGGGCTGGTTGGCTTAAATACCGCCAATCGTGAACTGCTCGAAAAAATAATTAAGCAATTTGCACCATTTGATACAGATACAAAATCATTAGCCGATGCAATATTAGATTGGCGTGATGCCGACAGCGACCCAAGACACTTTGGAGCAGAAGCACGTAGTTATGCCAATCAGAACTTACCACCACCAGCCAACCGGCCATTTGTTCATATTGCAGAATTAGGACGAGTATCCGGGATTAACCGGCAGATATTTGCCGCCATATCACCCTTGTTCAGTATTAGTACAAAGCTAGCCAGTCCTGATCCGCAATTTACCCCATTGGCTATTCTGGAAGTACTTGACCTTGCCCCTTCGGAACTATCACAGATAATGAACAACAGGGAAAACGGACAAACATTAGCTCCAAAAGCTGACAACAACCTTGCTTCAAAGCCTAAAACAAATAATTCCGGACAACAGGCTGACGTTATTATTTATCACGCCTTTGTTGAAGTTAGCACAAACACCGGCACGCATCGTGCGGAACGATTACAAGTTCGCTTAAACCCGACAACCGGGCATTATGACCTATACGGACGGCAAGTGATAAACTACGGTAGTAGTGAATATTTGTTTGATGAGAACATTGAACCATGAGTACTTTAAAACAAGTAGTACGCGAAATAACAAGGTTTAGTAGAGCCTTCGATCAGCAAATTGCCAAGATACCACTATTGGGACAATTCTTTTCACCAAAGTGGAACATCATACAGGGCAGTTTGAATGATGGGTTTGCGCTGTTAAACGAGAACGACTCACAAAATATACCGCAGCAGATATCACCAAAGGATATAAAAGGACGCAATTGCCTACGTCTAAGCGCTAAAGACGGCCAGATCCGCAATTTACACTTACCTACTGCCGCCTCATCTGACCCTATTAGTGCTATATCTTTAACTCTGGATACACTTTCTCCAATTGCTCCAGAAGATACTGCCTTTGCCATACAATCAACCACACCTACCCAAAATGGTGACTTTTCAGTTAGCGTTGCCTTAAGCAGCAAAACCAGAATCAAACAATTTCTGGACAAAGCAAATGAAGCAGGATTGCGGTTATCAGCTATTGATATCTGCGATCCCCGCCAGCCATTAGCTGATCCCACAATAAACCTAATCACCGGAAAAAATGCCGATATAGGCTTCAGACCTACACAGGTTTGGGCTATCAGCTGCGCCGGATTACTAATTATTGCTTTTGCGCTCAATTTATGGACAACAGCAAAATTAGAACCCCAATTAAAACAATATCAGGCTTTAAGCCAACCAGCCGGATTGAGCAGTGCCATGGCGCAACAAACAGACTGGCAAAAACGAATATCGATTTCCAAAGTCTGGAATGCCGTTACCTTGGCATTACCAGACAGTGCTTGGACGCAATCTATGACTATCGATAAAGACCAGTTGCGGTTATCCGGCAAAGCAATTAATGCGGCGGCCTTGGTCAATGCATTAGAAACAAGCCCGGCAATTTCGCAGGTCCGCCTTGCCGCCGCTTCTGTGCAAGAAGATGACGGAAGCGAGAGTTTTGACCTTCAAGCCAATATTTCGGCAAAAGATAATCCATCATGAGCATACCTGCTTCAACTCGATTTCTTGCAACTGCTCTGGCAGTGATTGTCCTGCTGTTTTCTCTATGGCAGATGACAATTGCAATAGTAAAACTACAAACAGTCTCCCAAAATATTTACCAACTACAAACTCAACCGACTGGCATTATTAAGATAAATCCAGAACAATGGGTGATTATTGCTGGATCACATGGAGCCGCCGGAGCCAGCCTGCAAGCACGACTACGAGCAACTTCCAGATCAGCAGATGTTTCTTTAACCAGAGTGGAGATTCAACCCCCCGACAATAACGCCATAGAAGAAGTGCGCGCAACAGCTCAGGTATCGGGAGAAATTAAAGCAATCGCAAAATTTATTTATCAATTAGAAAGCCAAAACCCGGCTTTGATTATCGAAAGAGTGCGCATCAGCAAAGGAAGCACAAATCAGCTTGATCTTGATTTAATGTTATTGGCCCGCATGAGCAAAAGAGGCGAACAATGACACCGAGGTTAAAAATACTGATCCTTATTCTTGCTATATTATTAGCAGGAGTTGCTGCCGAACGAGTAATATTTACCGACAATGACACTATTGTCGCCGAACGTTCAAATTCGGCAAGAGCAGAACCGGGCACCACAAAGCCATTGCCGGCAATCACCGCTCTATTGCCTCCTATAACTGAGTTTAATGAAATTTGGCAGCGCCCGCTTTTCACACAAACACGCAAGTCAACCGCAATTGCAACAACGCGGATAAATTCAATCCAAAGCAAAGCGTCGCAAAACAGCCAGCCACCAGAATTCATAATTGTCGGGGTGGCCATTAGGCCTGATGGTGGTTCAGTACTGATTAAAAAAAGCCGCCGCGAAATAGTCAGAGTGCTGGTTGGAGATGAAATTGATGGTTGGCAAGTTGATAAACTTGACCCAAAGTTTGTGACAATAAGCAAAAATGGCGAAAGCTGGCAGATACCAGTTGGCGAACAATAACTTTCACCTTACACAAATAAAACATAACCGGTTAATTAAGCCGGCTATGTTGTAATTGTATTTTTCAGTATTGCCCTTAAGTTATTCCAATCCGGCAACAACACTTGGTACTTCAGCTGGTGGAACAAAGTCTGTTCGCACCGCAACTGACGAACCGCCACGTGACACACCACCAGCATCATCAAATGTTACGAACAGACGAGATGACCCCGGAGCAAAGGGAATATCTCCGGTAGCCGAAATGAAGGCCGCGAAGGTTCTGGTTTCACCGTTAACTGAATCAAAGGCTACACTGTTTGCGGGCGCAGCCAAACAAACAGCCGTTACCGGATCTGTTTCGCAAACTGACGTTACAATCGGTAAACCAGCGCCACCATCATTAACCGAGAATGTCAAACTAGCATTCGCGCCAATGGCTGCGGTTGAAACTACCACAAATCCATTACCAGAGGCACTTTGCATTTCAATGACCCCGTTTCCGGAAATTGTTGCACCTATTGTCAACGTGTCTGCTGGCTGAATCGGTGCTGATGAGAGAGTAAATGTATTTACTCCGGTGGTAACTGAAGAAGATGTTCCTTCATTACAGCTTGCCAGCGGAGTAAGCACTTCTTCGGAAAACTCTGCAGAAGGAGTTACTCCAAACACAAAGTTTTGCACACCGTTACTACCAACAATGCTGACCGGTGTATTCGGTGATCCAATTGTCTGGTTAACCGCATCAGTAGCCTGATAGGTAAACCCACCTACAAAATTGCCACTTGGTAAAGACAACTGGCAATTTGTTCCGTCACCTCCAGCATTGATAACAGTCATAAAGGCGGTGGCGGTTTGGCCAACAAGTACTGAACGAGCATTAGGCAATACGGCGGTTACCAAATTGGGTTGTGCAACTGCATTGGAGAACCAGCTTAATTTGACCAAACCACTGGCACCGGACACACCGTCAACCGCAATTTTATAAGAAGTTGCATTGGTTGCAGTAAATGTAACCTGACTTGAGCCAGGGGTGGCGGTTATTTTGGAAGCACTTGCTGCACCCTGGTTGTCATTGGCTCCGACCTCAGTCAAAGCATTAACCGCAGTTCCGGTATAGATTGCCAATACTGTATCAAATGAAGAACCATCAGTATGGAAAGTAAAATCGCCATCCGAAGGAGCCGTCCAGTTAAACCAAACCGACTTGGTAGCCGTTTGTCCAGAATGGCTTGGCTCGCCGGTTTCGGCACTTGCATTTACCGAATTAGTACTGCTGCTACCAGATGCCGTGCTAATTGCACTGGCGCTGGCGAAATTATCTATTCCCGGAGCACTGGTTGGGTTTAGTGCCAGGCCAAACAGGCCAAAAGCACCATTAAAACCATCAATCACAATATGGTAGGTTGTTCCAGCCACAGCATTAAAAGATGCTAATGCAAATCCACCAGCAGGCGTTCCAGGTGCGTCGTCATTACCGGTAATAAAGTTTAATGCTGTTACACCGGTTCCAGTATAAACCGACATGACACTGTCAAAATTGCTTCCTTCAGTGGAGACAGTAAAATTATCACTTAAAGGAGCTGTCCATACAAACCAGACAGAAGAGCCGCCAGTATCGTTAAATTCGATATTATGCTCAACCTCACCAGTTTCAAAAGTTGCACCAACACTGCTGCCAGATGTGGCAACGGTGATGCCAGTTAAAGGAAAAGCGTCGGCAAAATCATCGTTTAACAATGGAGAGGCCACGCTCAACGAAGCACCACGGGTTGTTGAGCTTTCGCCAACAGTAAAAGTAATAAGCCCTGAATCTGTCTGCCCCGAAGTCACATTGGCAGTAACAACTGAAACTGTTACCGTTGCGGTTCCGCCATTTGCAGGAATAGCGCCTGAAGTCACACTAAACCCAAGCCAATTCTTGTCACCAGCAACAGTAAAGTTAGCGACTGTCGTGCCACTATTGGTTAGAGTATACACTCTGGTAGTAAAATTACCCGGATCACCCAGATCTCCACTAGCTAAAAACCCGGCAATTGGAGTTAAAGCAACATCTCCAAGTCCGGTTCCACCGGAAGCCAATAGATCATTAGCTAAATCAACCCGAATACGAGGTTTAACAATGGAGTTGACACGTCCATCATTTATCGGAGTACCTGTTGCTTTTAGGGCATCTTCAATTTCCTGAACGCTTGCTCCCGGATTTGCGGAACGTAGCAAAGCAAACGCACCGGCAACATGCGGTGCTGCCATAGAAGTGCCACTGGAATTAGATGCATATGATGTACCACCAACAAGCGGATAAGCAGCAAGGATCGATGACCCCGGCGCCAGAAGGTCTACCAATTCCGACGAATTAGAAAATCCGGAAACACTATCAGCCTTGGTTGTTGATCCAACAGTAATTGCGGTTGAAATGCAACCAGGTGCAGTAACACCTGTACTAAATCCGTCATTACCAGAAGCAATTACAGTTGCCACCCCCAAAGTTCTTAACTGATCAATCAAGGCTTTAGTAAGAGCATTTGAAAACTGATTATCACAGATAGAGGCATTAGTAACTTCCGGCCCGCCGCCCAATGACATGTTGGCGGCGGCAATGTTCAAGCTAGCAGCATTATTGATGACATAATCAAGCTCTGCTCGCTGATCGGAGGTAAATGACCTTATACATGGAGCAGAAGCCGGATCCGGAGGCGTACCATCAGGATCACAATCAGCGGCATCATTAAATCGGGAAAAAACCTGAATCGCAACTAAATTAGCACCAGTTGCTACGCCATTTAGGGTGACCCCGCTTTGCAAATTCATTGTCCCGCCCATTGCGGTTGAGGCCACGTGGGTACCATGAGAACACCCGCTTACGCCTTCGGTGATGTCTGTTGTTGCCGGATCATTTACCGGACAATTTTCGCCAGCACTTGGGCTTATCTCGGACTCGCTACCATCAGGACAAAATGATGACGTACTTCCACCGGTTCCAGTAACACCCGAAGAAGAAAAACAAGCTGAACCGGTCACCCGCCCATTCATCATGGTGTGCTGATGCGAAGACCCTGAATCAAGTACTGCCACAGCAACACCTGATCCGTTTGAGCCCGCGCTCCAGACAACGGGCGCACCAACCAAAACGGTTGATTCTGCCAAGTTAACGCGGGATATAGCATCGCGATATATGTGTTTGACATTTGGGTTAGCCGCCAATTGCTCCATTTCGCTAAGGGTTAGCTCCATGGCCATTGAAGGAACATTGTCCAGTTTACGAACAAGCCGTGGCCCACCGGGTAATGTTTTATTGGTTGTAGTATTAGGGTTTATCAATTCTGCACCAAACACCTGTTCCAGCAAAGAAACACGAACACCTTTGACCATTCCTCGCCGAATTTCAAAGCCATCTGCACCTTCGGGTATCTCTGCAGCTGGAATTATAAAATCAACCTGCACGCGAACTCTTGCTCCGGACAAAGCTTTTTCAGAGATTTTTCCATCACCCAAATCAATTTTATTATTATCTGCGAGCGCGCTATTGCCGATTAAAGCCATAGCAAAACTCAATAAAATGCTACAAAAAACTCTTTGCATTACTGCACACTCCTAAATCCCATAAACCTTTAACGCATCCAAACTGCTAATCCGTTGATCACTAATAACGCATAAATTGTGTGAAAGTAAGGCTAAAACAAAATAATTCTTACCATTGCCGGTGCGACAATCTGCAACAGTTTGTAATTTAACCTTTGATCATTTATGTGTTATGGTTAATAAAAGCTAAATTACTTTGATATGTTCAGTATCAAGATGTATTCAAGATATTTCAGGTTACTGAATGAAATGTGTTGGGGAAACAAATGAAAAACTTTATAATTAAAACCACATCTTTAATTGCTAGCGCGGTTCTTCTATTCATAACGCCATTCACAGCAATGGCCGCAAGCAACCCGGCAATCAATGCGTCGGTTTTACCAAGCAGCAGAACCACGACCGTTGGCGCGCAAATTACAATATTTGCCACTATTGCCAATTCTGGCGCTGGCGCGGCAACTAGCTGTAGTATTGGAGCAAAAGATGACACCAATAATGGCGGCCCTAATCCGGTTGGGTTAAGCGTTTCTTATCGCGCTTATCAATCCGACAACGTGACGCCCGCCGCCGCCCCTAACACACCGATAGACATTGCTGCCGGCGCAAATCAGGCCTTTGTCGTAAGTATCGCCGGATCCAGCCCGTTTAATCAGGAAATTCAGTTTAATTTTTCCTGCAATACCGGCAACGTAACAGCTCCGACCTTTAGCGGCGTAAACACTCTTTTATTGTTGAATGCTACTTCTGCCGTTCCTGATATTATCACTATAGGCACATCACCTTCCGCCGATGCAGTGATCAGAATTCCCTCTCTGGGAGCAGGAGAAATTATGGCTGTGGCCGCTTTAAACATCGGCGCTGCCACCAGTGGAGTTATTGTGGTTCCGGATTTTGGCGAATACGATCTGGCGCTGGACGCATTTATTTGTGAAACCAACCCGGCAACAGCAATATGCCTTGCCCCTTATGCCAAATCCGTTTCTACCAATGTTGGTGCTTCAGCCTCGACATTTAATATTTTTGTCAACTCCACCCTGGGAGCCGGTGTGCCGCTATACGCCGATATTGCCAGACAATTCATTCGCTTTTATCAAGATACCACTCCATCTCCAACTGCTGAAAAAGGTCTTTCCAAACCAGCGTCATCACCACCAGCCAACTCCGGACTGGTATATGGTGCCACCAGCCATGCAGTTACCTCGCCAGGCCCGCTACCCGGCGGAGCCGTCAATACACCAGATGGTATTTGGAATGCAGTTTTTGACAGCACTACCAGCACCGGAGAAGTCATTCGTAATGAAGGTGTGGTGGTAATATCTGTTGAAGGTGAATGGTCAGCTCTGATATTCGGAACTGAGGCCGGGGACGTATTTCAATTTGGATCTATTGCCGCAGATGAGACAATCACTCCCGATCCAACAATGGCCGTAGAGTTTAGAAATTTCGAAGAAGACTTAAATGCTATGGATGGCTCAATGATAGAAAACCGTTATCGGGGAAATGGAACGTGGCAACCAAATTCATTCATATTCGGTAGCGTTACCTTTACCCCTCCTCCTCCTGCGGCCTCCAAAGACAAAACCGCAGAGCCGGCAGTCACTTTACAACGGCCGGCAGCATTTAAGGCCACTTATAGTCCGGTTTACGATCGTACAGTAACCTTCGCTGATCTGACCGGAAATTATGACGTTATCGAAGAAGACGAAAATGGCGTAGTTAGTAATATTGGTAGCGTTAATTTTGCCAATGACGGCACTTTTAGTGGAATTGTTACTCCTGAACCCGGCGAAACCTGTAACGCAAGTGGCAGCCTCACAGAAAACGGAAACAATAAAAACCTGTTTGGGGTTTCAATGACCGTTACCGGCTGTGTTTTTGCCGATACATTCTTAGGGCAAGGGTTTCAACTTGACGAGACTTTTTCCAATATACATGTCACTGATGTATTTAGATTTTTGGCGCTTGGAACTTCATCTGACTCTCCGGTGCTTATTACCCTAACCCCGAAAGCTAGCGGCCTTTTTCCATTATAGTAATCAACATAAAGTAGAATAAAGATCATTTTCTATGGTAAAATAAGAAAAATGTGGTAGCGTGCAACGCATTACAAACCAATTCTCGGTTCGTATTTACATAGACGCACATTCTATACTGATAAGTATACGGTGCAATTTGCATAGGAAAGCATCAATGCCATATTCTTTTTTCTCTAAACCGTTAATTGTAAGCGCAGCTCTACTTATAGGATCAATGACAGCCACAGCCTCCTTTGCAAATGATTTTTGGGACACAGATAAACAGCAAGTGTCCATTGAAAACCGGTTAAATATTACATTTGATCTATCTTCATTTAAAATGGCACCCGGCGGTAAAACTAATATCACTTTACCTAACGGGCAGAACATAGATGCGACTTTAACCAGAATTGAAGGTCATAAACTGGGTGGACAAAGCTGGATCGGAGAAATTGGTACCGGCGACAAAAAGGGGCGGGTATTACTTACCGAAGTAGCTGGATTTGTGTTTGGGGAAATATTCTATGACAATGAGCAATACTTAATTGAACCACGCCAGGGTCGTCTTGGTCATGTGATTTACAAGGGTAATGATCCAAACCGTGTCGAGCTTGAACTGGAAAATGACGGGATTATACCTCCAGCCGCCTTAATCAAAGCTACCAAGACATCAAAAGAAATCTCAAAGCCAGCAGTAGTTGGCTCTGTTGGCACCATTGATGTCGGTATTTTCTTTCATGACAGCATGATCGATCGCTGGGGCTTGGGATTGGCAGCAAGATTGCAGTTTCTGGTGAGCCTCTACGACACCGCGCTGGTCGACAGTTTAACCAATGTCAGGGCTAATTTAGTGCATATAGAAGAAAGAACCGGCACCCTTGGCGGTAAAAACAATGGTGACACACTAGGAGATTTAAGATTAAATCTAAATAATGCAGATGGTGATTTTTCCGGTATTGAGGCCATTCGTACATCCAAAGGTATCGACGTTGTAACCTATATTCGCCGGTTTCAAGCATCTACTCATTCTTCTTGTGGTACCGGATTTGTCCTGGGCGTTGATCATGGAAACCTCGTCGGGTCTAGCGCGTTTTCCTACAATACAGTCAGTGACGACAAGGACATTGATGCACCAGCGGTAGGATCATTCTCGTTTTGCTCTACCTATACATTGGCGCATGAAATTGGCCACAATATGGGAACTCAGCACGACACTGCCAACACACCGGGCAATGGGGTGTTCTCTTTTTCCCATGGTTATACTGTCCCTAGCAAATTCAGAACCATCATGGGCACTTCTTCAGGAGCGAGCGAAGCCAGACTTGGCATTTTCTCAAACCCGTCTTTGACAAATTGCAAAGACCCGAACAGCGCAGATCCGGCCGAGGCTTGCGGCACCGCCGGTTCCGATGCTGCTAGATCCATTCGCGATGGTGGCTTTACCATGCAAGACTTCAGAGCCAGAGCAACAAGAGTAGTATCTTCTATTCTACCATCATCACGCTCTATCGGCGATGCGTCCGGCACCGGACTGGCAACAGCTTTTGCTACCGTGATTAATCCTGCCGGCAGTGGGGCTGCAACCTCTTGTGGCCTGGCACTACCCGGCGCGACAGCCGCCCAGTTTAGTTACCAAACCACAACTGCTGCTAATGTGTTATCTGGCACAATCAATACACCTGTTGATATTGCCGACGGTGCAGCACAAAGCTTTTTATTCTCGATCACTCCCGGCGGCGAGTTTACCGAAGCAGATATACCTATTGATTTTTTCTGCTCCAATCGCTCCAGCGCCGAAAGCACAAACGGATTAAACACTTTGTTTTTCTCGGCCGTTGATGGAACCACACCTGATATTGTGGCAGTTGCCGGAACCGCAGTTGCAACACCGGGTATCGTCGAAACTGCACCGGGTGGTTCCGGAGCGTTTGTCGTAGCCGTTAGTAATGTGGGTGCTGCTGGCACAGTTACATTTACAGGCGAAACCAGCAATGGCAGCGTACCGGCAACTGTAAATGTTTGCGAAACCGTACCGGCTACCGGTGCTTGTCTGGCACCACCATCGGCCAATGTTGTAACAACCATTGGCGCTGGCGGCACTGCGACCTTTGGAGTGTTTGTAACAGAAACAGCAAGTATTACTGCTGATTTTGCCAACACCCGGATTTTTGGCAGATTTAGAGATGGCGCGTCGATCAAGGGTTCAACATCGGTTGCTGTTCGCACCGATACCACACCATAATCCTGCCGCTTTCGTATTTTAGAGGTTTTCAATGATCAAATTTATTACCGCCGTTTCTTTAGCTCTGACATTATCCGTCACTTCGGCAATAGCCGATGTTTCGGTTGCAAAGCAAGATAACGAATGGCACGTAAAGGCCAATGCTGAGCCAATTACCAGCGTATTGGAAACTTTGGGGAAACATGCCGGAATAAAAATTTCCGGGACTAATAAGTTAATCACCGACCCGCAAATTACCGGCAATTGGAATGGTACACTCAAAGAAGTTCTGGCACGCATTTTACGTGGCGCTGACTATGCCACCGAAACAGCAACAGCCGCTGATGGTAGCCAATACATTGTCAGACTGATTGTTCTATCAGGAGAAATAGGGCAATCGCCAACGCCACGCACTATTCAGGCGGCTCGTAGATTACCGACTCCACCAACAGCCGAGCAAACCGAGCAACTAAAAAAAGACGGGACACGGGTTACCGGCCTACTGGAAACCAAAGCCAGAGTTATCGCCGGACTTCCAGTCGACTCGCAAACTACTACTGCTGAAGCTCGCACCAGTAGAGGCAGTGGAATTACCCGCAATGAAGACGGCAGTTTTGATATTGACCCCGAAACTCAGGCTCGTTTGGCTGAAGCCACCAGACGGGCTCAAGCGGATCTGCAAGCATTGGTAAACGCTATAAACCAGAATGAACAAAGCGATTAAATTAAACCGTAGGCCTGCTATTTTGTTCCAAACAACCGGTCTCCGGCATCACCAAGACCTGGTACAATAAACCCGTTTTCATTCAAGCCATCATCAATAGCGGCGGTAATAATCGGTACATCCGGATGAGCGGCGTTAAGATTTTTGATACCTTCTGGCGCAGCCAACAAACAAACAAAACTTATATGTTTTGCTCCCGCCTGCTTAATACGGGTAATAGCTGCAATCGATGAGTTTCCGGTGGCCAACATCGGGTCAAGCGCAATCACCCGGCGTTGTGATAAATCATTGGGCAATTTCACCAAATACTCTACCGGGCGTAAAGTTTTCTCATCACGATACATTCCCACATGACCAACCCGCGCTGAAGGAACCAGATCCAACATCGCCCCAAGTAAACCATCGCCAGCTCGTAAAATAGAAACAAAACACAGTTTCTTGCCAGCCAGAACCGGTTGCATGGTTTTAGTCATGGGTGTTTCAATTTCGCGCAATTCGGTACGTAAGTCTTTCATTGCTTCATAACCAAGCAGCATGGCTATTTCTGACAATAACGCTCGAAACTCGGCAGTGCTTTTTTCTTTGCGCCGCATTAAAGTCAACTTATGCTTAATCAGTGGGTGATCCACCAAAACAACGTTGGCTATCTTTTTTTCCATCACATTACTTCCCAAACAGATTCGATTTCTACCGATATATTAAACGGTAATACATTTGAGCCAACCGCAAACCTTGCCGCTTTACCAGCATCGCCAAACACTTCCACCATCAAATCTGACGCGCCATTCATCACCTTTGGTTGATCAGTAAAATCATCAGTGCAATTGATAAAACCACCTAATTTTACACATTGCTGCACCTTATCCAAGGAACCAAGTGCGACACGAACCTGCGCCAGAATATTAAGAGCAGTATTACGCGCCGCAATCTGCCCTTGCTCGACAGTTAGGTCTAAGCCAAGTTTGCCTTGTCCAAATTCACTGCCAAATGCGGGTCCTTGTCCGGCCACCCACAGTAAATTACCAACCCGGCGAAAGGGAACATAAGTCGCCACCGGAGCCGGAGCATCTGGCAGAACAATCCCTAATTCTATCAATCGTGCTTCCGCTCCAGAACCAGATACATTTTTCGTGCAGCCAATTAGTGTAGCCAGAGTCAAACCAGCCCCACTTAACATTAAAGCTCTACGGTTCATATCGTTCTCCAGTTTACTAGAGCATTGCCGCTCGTAAATCTTTCTTGGCAATTTTGCCAGTGGCAATGCGAGGTAAGCGTTCGCTTTGAAAAACTACTTTAGTTGGAATTTTATAACTGGCCAATGTGTCCTTTAGTGCCTCACGCAGTTCTTGTTCATTAAGTGTAGTCCCCGGTGCAAGGCAGATGACCGCAACCACTTGTTCGCCAAGGCGTGCATCTGGCAAACCAAACACCGAACACTCCAATACCTCGTCCAGCGAACATATCGCACTTTCCACTTCTAGGGTGGCAATGTTCTCGCCGCCGCGAATGATAATATCTTTGATCCGATCAACGATATAAAGCAATCCTTCGTCATCAATTACACCGACATCACCAGTACGCAACCAGCCATCAACAAAGGCCTCTGCTGTGGCCTCAGGTTGGTTCCAATAATTTTTGATATTACAAACCGATTTTATGCATATTTCGCCGCGCTCACCATTAGCAAGTAACTTACCAGTTGCCGGATCGCGTATTTCCAACTCGACTATTGGCTTGATCGCTTTGCCGATACTTGACGGATGCGCAAGATAATCATCACCGGCAATAAACGCACCTATGCCATTGGTTTCGGTTAGACCATAACCGGCCAATGGTGCTCCGGCTCCAAATGTTTCTTTTATGTCATCAACATGGTCAGCCGGACGAGCCGCACCACCAGCACTAAGGTCGGTTAAGCTTGATAAATCAAAATCACCACGGTTAGGAGCGTTTACCAGATCGGCAGTCATCGTTGGCACGCCGGTCAATGTCATAATTTTTTCTTGTTCTATCAATGACATGGCATCTGTTACATCCCATTTTCGCATCAAGACAAGTTTACGCGCTGCAACAACTGATACCAGGAAAATCACCATGCAGCCGGTGACATGAAATAACGGAATTGGTAATAAAATAGATAATTGCGGGGCTGCCGGGTCTTCGATAATTTTACCGCCATTTTTATAAAACTTCATCGCCATGCCCAACATAGCATAGCCAAATACCGCCGATATTACCGCGCGATTGCTTGATAGTGCCCCTTTTGGGTAACCAGTAGAGCCAGAAGTGTACATTAAACAAGCATCATCTTCGGGAAAAATTTCAATATCCGGTGCTGTAGTGGCCGTTGATCCTGTTTCCAGAGCGGTAAAATCCAGCCAATTGGACTTATCATCATAATTGCCGGAATAGAGAATTTTGATCAAATCCGATGGCGGATTGTCCATTGCATCAACTGCTTTGGCACGACGATCATCAGCGATTAAAACACTTGCGCCGCTATCTTTTAAGGCAAACTCCAACTCGACAGCACCCCACCATGAGTTAAGCGGCGTTACTATTGCTCCGGTCATGCTAGAGGCAATAAAACTTATCACCCACTCGACCCGGTTGCGCATAAAAATCGCCACCCTATCGCCCTTTTTCACCCCTTGCTCCAGCAAAGCATGCGACAAAGCAACAGAACGCGAATGAACTTCTGCAAAACTGTAACTGGTTCCATTTTCAACAATAAACGGTAGCTCACCATGCGCTCGCATCATTTCGAACATAGCGGCCAAAGAGGGAGGAACAGCGTCGAATACCGAATATTCTATGCCATCTATTTCTTTTCTTGAAACCGGTAATGCACCATTTTGCGCAGTTGCTGCACCAATAAACCCCTCGACCAGTTTGAAAAACATCTTATCCACTCCCTATTTGTTTTTTTGTTAGTTTAGTCAAAAACTACTTTTCGGCAATCCATTATCCAAACACAATCGGTACCCAAAATACGGCAATTAACGACAATAGAACTATGCTGATGAGGTTTAGCCAAAAGCCGGCCTTTGCCATTTGTTGTAATGTCACCAAACCGGAGCCGTAACAAATAGCATTAGGCGGCGTGGCAATCGGCATCATAAAGGCACAACTGGCCGCAAGTGCTACCGGAACCGCCAGCAATAATGGTGATAATCCGGCATCAATTCCAACTGCACTTACAATTGGTAAAAAACTGGCAGTAGTTGCTAGATTGCTGGTCAATTCGGTTAAAAACACCACCATGGCGGTTGCTGCCAATACCAGAAGAACACCGTTGATTGCTCCGACACCTAACAATAAATCACCAAGCTCGCTTGCTAATCCGCTGCTGGATATTGCTTTGGCAAGCGCAAGACCACCACCAAATAATAATAACACATCAAATGGAACTTTCGGCAGTAATTTAACATCAGCCAATTTCTCGTGCCGAGCCAAACCAGATGGTATAATGAACAATAATATCGCACCAAAAATTGCGATTGCACTATCAGTAAGAAAATCAAACCCAGTGAAAGCTATTAACGGTGTACGAAATGCCCAAGCAAAGGCCACGATTAAGAACAATACTCCTACCCGTAATTCCGGTTTTGAAATTCGTCCTAACCCTTGTTGCATCTGCCTGAAATGTTGCCTTGCCGCCTGCCCGGCAGAAAAATTTACCGGCAATACAAATCTAGTCAGAACAAACCATGACAAAGGCAACAGGATCATTGTCAACGGCAAACCGACCATCAGCCAACGGGCAAAACTAATTTCAATCCCATGTTGTTCCAGTAAGTAGGCCGCTAAAAACGCATTTGGCGGGGTGCCTATTAATGTAGCCATTCCACCAATGGTCGCACCATAAGCCACTGATAACGGTAATAAAATTTTGAAATTGGCTTTATTTTGAGCGCTTATTACTTCGCCACCGCCAACAAAAACCACTGATAATATAGAAACTGCAATTGGCAGCATCATCAATGTGGTTGCGGTATTGGTCATCAACATAGATAATAAAGCAGTGGCCAACATAAAGCCAAACACCAAGGCTTTGGCTCTTACTCCCATTAGCAATAAAATAAACAAGGCTATGCGCTGGTGCAAATTCCATTTCTCAACAGCCAGCGCCAGCAAAAAACCGCCCAGAAACAAGAATATCAACGGGTGAGCAAATGGCGCGGCGACTTCAGAAAAATTCATAATCCCCAATAATGGAAACATTACCAGCGGCACCAAAGCAGTAACAAATGGTGGCAAAGCCTCTGTACCCCACCAAATAGCCATGCAAATGGCAATAGCCGCAGTGCGCCACGCCAGAACCGGTACACCTTCAGGTGATCCAAGCGACAAGAATATCAAGGCAATTAGCGGTCCACTAACAAGTCCGGTTGTTTTGACCATTTAGGGGCAGGGCCTATTAATTATGAGTAATTCTGTTTGAAAGATAAGGGTAAGATGCCAGCAAAGCAATCGTAGCAAAGGTTTACCCCTATGCAAGGAGGCTTTGCGCCGCAGATTGCCGTATATTTCAAACCCGCAAGGGCGCGGCCATTTTGCCGCCTGAATGCGTCGAAATTT
>JAESTZ010000071.1 GCA_016763315.1 Robiginitomaculum sp. | reverse complement strand
CCTTAGGAGCAATCAACCATCGGGGATAAGTTTCAGACGCGCGCCCTTTCCCTGCTCTTGCTATAATGGTGTTGCAGTAGGTCATAAACCACCTGTTTGCGGTTGTTTGACAATGTGAAACGTGATAATCACAACAAAACGTGGGTTTTGGTTATGGTTATTATAAACTATTATCACAGCAAGATTTATTTTCTGATGAGAGTTTTAAGATTTATCCTGCGAGGAAATTCGAAAATAAGCCACGGCTTTTTTATTTTGGCGGGAAAATGATGTTTTTAGGCAAAATTAGCTTACCGCCCTAATTCGCGCATGGCGTTTTCCAAGCCGTCCAAGGTCAATGGGAACATTTTGTTTTCTCCGATAATTTCACCGATCATGGCAATGCTCGGGGTGTAATCCCAGTATTTTTCCGGTGTCGGGTTCAGCCAGATAACATCATCGTAAATCTCGACTACTCTACGCAACCATTCGGCTCCGGCTTCTTCGTTGTAATGTTCGACCGAGCCGCCGGGAACGGTGATCTCATAAGGACTCATCGAAGCATCGCCGACAAATATAATTTTGGTGTCGGCGGGGTGTTTATGAAGCAAGTCCCAAGTCGGGATCACTTCGGATCTTCGGCGCAAATTGTCTTTCCATACCGCTTCATACAGGCAGTTATGAAAGTAAAAACTATCAAGGCGTTTGAACTCCGATCTGGCCGCCGAAAACAGCTCTTCGCAAGTTTCGATAAACGGATCCATCGAGCCACCAACGTCTAAAAACAACGCAACTTTGATAGTGTTGCGTCGTTCGGGGCGCATTAAAATATCCAACCAGCCTTGGCGGGCGGTGGCGTTGATGGTGCCGCTTAAATCCAGCTCGTCCGGGGTGCCATCGCGGGCAAGTTTGCGTAACTTTCGCAAAGCCATCTTGATATTGCGGGTTCCAAGTTCGCGATCACCATCAAGGTTCTTGAACTCACGTTTATCCCAAACCTTGACCGCCCGACCATGGCGGCCTTTGTCTTGGCCAATGCGAACCCCTTCGGGGTTGTAACCATAAGCCCCAAATGGCGATGTGCCGGCGGTGCCGATCATCTTATTGCCGCCTTGATGGCGTTTTTCTTGCTCTTTTAGGCGTTTGGCCAAAGTTTCCATCAATTTGTCCCAACCGCCCATGGCCTCGATCTCGGCCTTTTCTTCATCGGTTAGGAATTTTTCGGCAAGTTTGCGTAACCAGTCTTCGGGAATTTGTGCTTCGTCCACTATGTCGCTAACACTTTCCAAGCCTTTGAAAACGTGACCGAAAACTTGATCGAACTTGTCGAGATTACGCTCGTCTTTGACCAATGCCGCCCGCGACAGAAAATAAAAATCCTCGACTTTGCGATCAATTACACCCTTGTCCAACGCCTCCATCAGCGTCAGATATTCGCGCAAAGACACCGGTACTTTGGCACTTCGTAATTCGGTGAAAAAATTCAAAAACATGGGTAAAGAATAACGATAAATCCAAAAGATGAAAGCCGGAATTGTTGCCGATGTTGTTTTTGTTGTAATTAGCTATAAACATAGTGTCCGTTGCTGTTAAATTGAAAGATATTATCATGATAATTCGGTTGTTTGTTTGCTTGGTTTTTCTTTCATTGCCAACTTTGGTTCAGGCGCAAGCGGTTAGTTGGGATGAACTTAACGCGCAAGCATATAAGGCAACTCAAAATGACGACAATGAACAAGCTATTATCTTATTAAAACAAGCCTTGGAGCAATCAGCCAGCGATCGCCAAATCAACGCAACCCACCTGGGCTTTGTCATGGCCTATGAAAACCTTAAAAAATGGGAATTAGTGATAAAACACGCCGATATAATTTTGACGTCTTCAGAGATGAATTCTCCGATAGAGAGTGAAAGGAAAGTTTATCTGCTAAAAATGAAGCGTAAAGCTTTTGTGAATTTGGATCGTTGGGATGAAGCTAAGGAGATGGCCGGATTGCTTGGTGATCTTGAGCGAAATCAACCAAAGGCTGGTATTGTTTTTGATGAAGATCGAACGGCAATTCATCAGTTTACTGGTTTTAAGTGCCCGCAAAATATAGCAGATATGCAGTTTGATGACGTTACGTCTTATAATTCCATTGGGTCGAATGTAAGCTGTAAATACTCCCTTCCAGTAATTGGAAAAGTTGACGTTTTTATGACTAGATATGGTAATTCCGGTCAGGTTGACATGCAAGCGGCAGTCGCGAGCACCAAAGATTCCATAGACAGAGCCTATAATAATCCAAAATGGTATCATGAGGGGTCTTATACATTATCCGTAGGCGGCGAAAGTATAGCGGTATGGGAGGGAGTTGCGGAAGGCTCTAATGTTGAGGAAGGATTGCACCGAACCGGCTATTGGCAGACTGTATATGGTGATTGGATCTATAAGGTCAGAATTTCTTGGGCGTTGCCTTTGACATTAGAAGAGGTGCGTCAGGAAGTGGTTCCAGCATTATTTTCTGCTAATGTCGCTGATATGTGGGTGAAACAATGCACGGCAGTTTCGGACAATATTGCTGAAGTTATTGAAATAAAAGAAGAAGATGATAGGTTTGGTTCAGAAGCCACTAATGCTTTGGTGGGCGTTTCTTTGTTCGCATTGGAGAAACACGCTAAGGGTAATGCCGATGAAAAAGAAGCAGCAAAAGACTTTATCGAAGAAGCAAAATTACTTAATCAGGCAAAGGGGGCAGGTTGTTTGTTAGCTGCTATCGGAGATAAGACTAGTCGGGATGTGGTATGGACACCACTTGAATATGACCTAATAAGTCACTTTTCAGCTCCATTACCTATTACTGATGAAACCAAGTTGATCTTCTCTATGAGGATTGGCTTTGATCCAAAAATTACGCAGCCTGCATTATTTGCGCAACAAGGTGATATTACTTATCTGGTGAAGTTGTTTGATGGTAAACTTAGCGATCAACAATTCTTGCAAGAATTAAAAAATATACGGCAAAATGGCTTTCCCTATCGTGGAAGTGTCGATGCAAGTAGTAACAATATCATTCTGCCTACTTCAGAATCGAGCAAAGACTAATCAGGCATTTTGCTAGTTGACCGTGCGGAAGTTTTACACGTACTGCACATATCAGAAAGTAATTCTCGGTGGTAATCCAAGTATGAGTAAATCAAAGTCGGCAAAAAATAAACGTGCCATTACTTTCGTGTTCATTCTGGTGCTGATCGATATGATTGGTTTTGGGATTATCATGCCGGTTTTGCCGGATTTAATCCGCGAATTGACCGGTAAGAACCTTGCCGAGGCTGGCTATTACGCACTTGGTTTGATGCTGGCATTTGCTGTGATGCAGTTCTTGTTCTCGCCATTGGTCGGTAATTTAAGTGACCGGTTTGGCCGGCGACCTATATTGTTGATTTCATTAGCCGGTTTTGGAATAAATTATCTGCTGATGGCCTTTGCGCCAACGATTATCTGGTTGTTTATTGGCCGGCTTTTGGTCGGCATATTCAGTGCTACATATTCCACCGCCAATGCGTTTATTGCCGATATTTCTGCTCCGGAAAACCGCGCGGCAAATTTTGGGCTTATTGGTGCGGCATTTGGTGTTGGCTTTATAATTGGTCCGGTTTTAGGCGGGTTTTTGGGCGAGTTTGTCGGCGTGCGCGCGCCGTTTTATGCCGCAGCTTTGGTGGCCTTGGTCAATGTAGTGTTTGGGTATTTCGTTTTGCCAGAAACCTTGCCTAAGGAAAAGCGCCGCAAGTTCGAGTGGAAACGTGCCAACCCGTTCGGAGCGTTTAAGCATTTGGCCGAACGTCCGGTGGTTATGGGCTTAGCAATTGTGATGTTGTTCTTTGGTATTGGCCATCAGGTTTACCCGTCGGTTTGGTCGTTTTACGGCATGGAAAAATTACAAATGTCGAGCCTTGATGTCGGCCTGTCATTGGGGTTTGTCGGGATAGTGTTTGGGCTTAGCCAAGCGTTCGTTACCAGATGGTCAGTGGCCAAATATGGTGAAATATTTTCGGCAAAAATTGGATTGATTGTGTTGACGTTGGCATTCCTTGGTTACGCATTTGTCACATCAGTTTGGCAGATCTATGTAATCATTACTTTGTCGTTTTTCTCGTCGATTATTGGTCCTACGTTGAACGGAATTATGTCGAACCGAACCGCAGAAGACGAACAAGGCGAACTACAAGGAGCCTTGGCCTCGATCGCAGCCATCGGCGCAATCATTGGTCCGGTGTTGTTCTTGGGATTATTTGGGTATTTCTCCGCAGAAACCGCTATTATCTATTTGCCGGGCGCACCATTTATCGCCGCAGCTTTAGTGACACTGATCGGCTTGTTATGGTTCATGGTGTTGGCGCGAAGAATGAAACAAGACCACAAAAAAGCGGAGTGAAATAATCAACCAAATTAATGTATCAAATATTTGCCGAATTGTGTAAATTAGTGAATATGGAATTATCGACAAAGAAAATTGACCTATTAGCACTGGAACATGATGACGAGTTTCGAGCCGCATATATGTTTTACTTACAATCGGCCAATACTTATCTGGCATCAATATTTTGGCATGTGTTTACAGAATCCAGTAAAAAGAAATATTTATATGCTTTTATTACTGAATATGATGAAGGGCTAAAAGAAAAAGCTCGGCGGGCCGGCAAAAAAGTCAAAGGTTTAGACGAAAATTTATTGCGAAATTTGGTGCCGCCAAAGGATTGTCGGCAAGCAAATACCAGCCGAGCGCGTTTTCTTGATTGTTACAATGTTGGTTTTGTCGAGTTATTATTGGCGATGCCGGAAAATTTTCAAAGTTCGTTCAAACGCAAACTAAGTCATGAACATGCTATTCCGCTGACATTGCAGGCATTCTGCGATGGTATTGATATTTTGCGCATTAAACGAAATTATCTAAAAGACTGGCAGCGTAAACATAAACAGCAAAACCGCCCTGATGACGGTGAAGTTTTGAACATATTGGGCTTGTTATTGCCGGCTAAAATGCACCAACATTTTTGTGGCGATGTTAGTCGAGCGCGGCGGCGGCAAATTCGCAAAAAGGGTTATGTAATAGGCACAGTGGAAAAAGAGGCGCAACAAGTTTTCTCAAAAGCTCGTAAAGATCGAGCATTAGCCACTAAGGCGCAATTTGGCACAAGACGAAAAGTTGCCCATTTGTCACCAGCAGAACAGCGCAAAGCCAAGTCAGAGCGTAAAGCGCGAGAATATTCCAAAACAGCATGGATGAAAAAATATACTGAACTTTATCCCGAAGGTGTTTGGCCGCGTAACCGTTATCACAATTTCAAAATCCTGTATTATTTCATGGGAAAGTCACAACTAAAACGCATAACAAGAGAATTAAACTTACAAAAAGACCGAGAGGGAAAAGAGCTATCCGGTGGCATTCATTTTGATCGTGATATTGTGGTAACTCACATGGTTGGATTACAAATCAATAATATTCTGGATCTGGCATTTTGGCGACTGACCGCAGCAGACAAAAAATGGGCTAAGGAATTACAGCAAAATGGCAGAGCGAAAAAGCAGGCCGAAGCGCATGTCAAGGAGCATGGTACTTTTGTTGATTTGCAAGGGATTCGCAATGCTATCGCCCACAATGGCCTGTTTTGGAGTGTGCGCGAAAATGATGACTTTTTGAATGCCCAAACGGTTTTTGAACGCACCTTTGCTGCATTTAGTAAATCCCATATTGATGATTCAAAGCAGCAAATCAATGACATTTTCTCGAAAATTCAAGGGGTGCTACACAAACAAAATTATGATTGGGTGTTTCCTGTAAATCAATCTGAAAAAGAAAATGGGGCAGATCACACTCCGCCATTGGTAATTCGACGTTGGAGCCAACCTGTGCGGGAAAAATATGCAAACAACACAAATTGGCATATTGATCGACGCGCCAAAGTCCGTGCCTTATTTGGCAATTGGATGATAGCGCTAATAAAGGCTCGCGATCTTGCTATTAAAGGGAAATAATAGCAAATTTTGAAGATAAAACTGGACAAATTAAATGAAATATACTATTAAAGTCTCGCTTTTATGTAATTGCAAAGGGTCTTTTTCGTTGTTGTTTCAATAATTTACAAAGACCCTGTTGCAGTACCCCTCTAAACACGAGGGGTCTGCGCGGGGCGAGGCATAACAACTCGCCCCAATCGCAGTCTTTTCAAGACTATAAAAGTCAGAATGTTGCGCATCTTGGGATGATTTTTATTGCGACACTTGCAAAAATGATATTTGTGATACTTCTGTAAATCACGTCATTAGCAGAGTGAAATATGTTAAAACTTTATATCGGAAATAAGAATTATTCATCGTGGTCGATGCGGCCATGGCTGGTGCTAAAAAAGTCTGAATTGCCATTTGAGGAAAAGCTGATTTTACTTGATGTTCCCGGATTTAAAGCAAAATTGTTTAAGCTATCAAGTGCCGGAACTGTGCCGGTTTTGCAAGTTCATGGTGAAATGATCCCCGACAGTTTGGCTATATCCGAGTGGGCGGCGAAAGGCGTTCCGAATTTGTGGCCAAAAGATGCAAAAGATAAACAAATCGCCAGAGAATTTTGCAAACAAATGCAAGATGATTTTGTAAATCTTCGAAGCGAAGCGCCAATGAATTTACGGCGGCGCACCAGAAGCAAGTTGCCAAAATCTGCCGTGCAAGACGCAGCAAGAATGCAAGATATTTGGCTGGAATTATTGGGCAAGCATGACGGGCCTTATTTGTTTAATGATTGGTCAATCGCCGATGCTTTTTCCACACCCTATGCCAGCCGGTTTGTTAGTTATGGTATAGATCGTAATGCCAGAGCCGACACCTACATTTCCGAACTAATGAGCGATGATGATTTTCTGGAGTGGGAAATTGCCGGCCTCTCAGAAACTTGGAAGATGCCAGACACCGATGCAGTAAATACATAGTTCTAGGCAATTGCCGCACGCACCGGTGCATAGCTGAACCTGTGGATCGGGCAGGGGCCAAATTCCTGCAAAGCCTGTTTATGGGTTTTGGTAAGATAACCCTTGTGCCTCGCAAACCCGTAAACCGGAAAGCTTTTGTCCATTACTACCATTATCCGGTCACGAGTGACTTTGGCGATAATACTAGCCGCAGAAATGGATGGCTCCAACGCGTCGCCACCAATGATTGCTGTTGCCGGACATGGCAGATGTGGCGGCACCCGATTGCCGTCAATAAGTGCGCGATCTGGCGTACAAGGCAAGTGCAAAATCGCCCGTTGCATGGCCGACATTGTCGCGTGCAGGATATTGATTCGGTCAATTTCTTCTGGCTCGGCCATGCCAATGCTCCATTGGGTTTGGCTAATGATTCTATCAAACAAGGCATCGCGTTTTGCCGCGGTTAGCTTCTTACTGTCATCAAGGCCTGATATGTCGAACTCTGCTGGCAAGATCACCGCCGCAGCTACTACTGGCCCGGCACCGGGCCCGCGTCCTGCTTCATCAACTCCGCAAATTAGCGTGGTCATTTCTCTGCCTTGTCTGGATATGTAAATACCTCGCCAAGTTCTTTGCCAAACACGGCGGCGATCTTAAAGGCTAACTCTAATGTCGGTGAATATTTCGCGGCCTCGATTGCCATAATCGTTTGTCTTGTAACGCAGACTTTCTCGGCCAGTACAGCTTGACTCATTTCATCAGCAAAAAACCTAAGGGTGCGGATTTGATTAGTGATGCGGGTTTTGGCCATGCTTAATAACCCCGCCGGTAAAACCAAAGTTGGCTGATATATTTGCTGGTTTCGGCAACAAACATAATGATAACCAAGGCATTTAGGACGCTAAGTGGAGTGATAGCAAATGTTAGCCATTGTTCCGCAAAGGTATCAGGTACTAAGTCCGGTTGAATGCCATAAGTAAAACCAATCAAGCCTAGATAAAGCGCAATAGCTGCAATCATCATACGATAAGCAATACCATCTGCTTTGCTTTCAATGCCACGATCCCGTTCATCGGCGGTTGTGGTTCTGGATTTGGTTCCCATTACAATAGCACCGATAATAATTCCGCCAATAATACCAATCGGAATTAAACTAATCACCAGACCTACCCATTCGCTGGAGTTGAGCAAAGTATCGGCTGGTAGTTTTATTGCGTGCCACAAATAATAAACAGTGATTCCGGTTTCAAAAACCATATGTCCAAAAATACTTCGTTCTCGATTTGATAAACTTATTTTATTTTCTTTATTGGGCATTTTGTCTCCTTGTTTTCTGAAAGTAGAGGTATGGTATAATTTTCTTTATGTCAAATATTATTTACTTTATGGATATAAAATAATACATTAACTTAACAATTGGTGGATTTACTTGCTCAATGGCTGAATTCTTGAGAGTCTAGAAGTGACAGTTGTTAGAAAAGGAAAACTGCAATGAGTTTGCAGATATTGCGAAGAGATGATCTGCCACTTGGTGGATTTGCCAGATTGAAAGAACATCGTCTTGTGGTTGATAGCCGTGTTGGCGGCGGCTCTGATACTTGGGACGGGCTTGGTAGTTTTGTTTATCTGGCTGATGCGCGGTTTTTGCCAAATGGCGAGACAACAATGCACAATCATAAAGAAATTGACGTGATCTCGGTGCTTGTAGCCGGGCGGATCAAGCATGAAGGATCATTGGAACATGGGCAGTCGATGGCCGCTGGACAGGCTCAGGCACAGCGAGCTGGCGGTGAAGGCTTTTCGCATAACGAAATAAACCCTGATGCTACACAAAACAGAATGTTACAATTATGGGCGGTGCCGCCAATTCCGGGCGAGCCGGCAAGTTACAAGTTTTATGATCTGGAGCCGGGGAAAATTACTTGCATTTACGGAGGCTCGAAAGATCAAGATATAACATTGGATAGTTCAACTCATATAGAAGTTGGTATGTTGTTGGCTGGGCAATCTGTATCGAAAACTGGCGAGTTTTTGTTATATGTCAGCACTGGTAGCGGCAAAATAAATGATCAACAGGTAACCGAAGGCGATCTAATTCGTGGTGAGAGTTTGAATTTCGTGGCGGCAGATACAGATACGCAAGTTATTATAGTAACCAAGAGGTAATGGACTAAACCTGAGAAAAGCCGTCTCTGGGAAGTTAAATTACCGGATTATTTGAAGCTCTCCAATGTTTCTTGCAAGGAAAGCAAATCGTGCCAGCAGTCTTTCTTGGTTGCCGGTTTTCGTAACACAAATGCCGGATGAAACATTGGCAAGACAGGAATTGTGGTTTTGCTATCGGAGCCATCAGGGTTTTTAATTGTGTATTGTCCCCATTTGCCACGTAATCTTGTGATTCCGGTGTCAACGCCAAGTAGGTTTTTGCTCGAGTTTGCGCCAGTAGTAACAAGAATTTTCGGGGCAATTAGTGCGATATGCCTGTGGACGAACGGCAGACACATTTTCATTTCTTCATCGGTTGGTTTGCGGTTGCCTTTTGGCCGCCAGAACACACTATTGGTAATATATAAGTTTTTTTCGTCTAGTTCGATACTGGCAAACATTTTGTCAAGAAACTGCCCTGATGGGCCAATGAACGGCTTGCCAGCTTCATCTTCTTCGATGCCGGGCGCTTCGCCGATCAACATCACATCGGATTTTGGATTGCCACGGGCGATAACTGCTTGAGTGGCAAAATGGGACAAAGTACCAGCGTCAAAGTTGCGAATTGTTGAATATAATTGCTCAAGATCGTTTGCATCGCTTGCTAGTTTTACTGCTTCTTTCAGGCGATGGGTAGTTGGTTTGCTTGTTGATATTTGGTTTGCTGGCGGCAGGGAGGGCGATGGTTGTTTGATGGGTTTGTCGGATTTGCCAGTTTCGCGGTTTTGGGTTTTTGCAAGTTTTGGCAATGATTCAACATCAACGCCGGCCTCGCTCCACCAAGCATTCAAGCTCCTATATGCATTTATTGCTTCGTCTTGCACTTTAAATCACCCTGTTATGAGATGCTGAGTATAGCATATTGAAGATAATCAAGAAAGACAAAGGCAAAAGTATAAAGCCGGTTCCCCGTTTGGTTTTTGTACTTTAGGATAACATTAAATGAATTTGGTCAATCAGTAGGAAGATATAAAATGAGCCGCGAAGCAATGGAATTCGATGTTGTGATTGTTGGTGCCGGGCCGGCTGGTTTGTCGGCAGCTATTCGTTTGAAACAACAAGCAGCTAAGGCAGGCAAGGAATTGTCGGTGGTGGTTTTGGAAAAAGGCTCTGAAGTCGGAGCGCATATTTTGTCCGGCGCAGTAATTGATCCAGAGGCTTTAAATGATTTGATCCCGGACTGGCAAGATAAAGGTGCGCCTTTAACTACGCCGGTTACTAAGGACAAGTTTTTGTATTTAACCGAACACGGGCAAATTACTTTGCCGGGTTTTGTGATGCCATCAATGATTCATAATCACGGGAATTATATTGCCTCGCTGGGCAGTATTTGCAGGTGGTTGGCTGAACAGGCAGAAGGATTAGGCGTTGAGATATATCCCGGAATGGCAGCATCCGAAGTCCTGTATACCGAAGATGGCGCAGTGCGCGGCGTGGTTGCCGGGGTATTTGGTCGTGCGGCTGATGGTAGTGAAAAGCCGGAGTTTGAACCGGGAATGGAGTTATTAGGTAAATATGTGTTGCTGGGCGAGGGCGCACGCGGTTCGTTATCCAAACAAGTAATTGCAAAATTTGGTCTTGATGCAAACTGTGAACCGCAAAAATATGGGCTTGGTATTAAGGAGTTGTGGCAGATTGATCCGGCCAAGCATCAACCGGGATTGGCACAACATAGCTTTGGCTGGCCGCTTAAGAACGATACCGGTGGCGGCTCATTTATGTATCATTTTGACGATAATCTGGTTGCTATCGGCATGGTGGTTCATCTGAATTATAAAAATCCGTATTTATCGCCGTTTGACGAGTTCCAACGTCTTAAAACTCATGATGCAATCAGAGAAACACTAGAGGGCGGCAAGCGTATTTCCTATGGGGCGCGGGCATTAACCGAGGGCGGATATCAATCGGTGCCAAAGCTAAGTTTCCCGGGCGGAGCGTTAATCGGTTGCGCTGCCGGATTTATGAATGTTCCTCGAATCAAAGGATCGCACAATGCTATGCGCACTGGCATGCAGGCGGCTGATGCAGCATTTGCCGCAATTATTGCTGGGCGTAGCGGTGATGAGCTTGTTGATTATGACGCTGGCTGGCGCAATAGTGTGGTTGGTAAGGAATTAAAGAAAGTACGAAATGCCAAGCCATTATGGTCAAAGTTCGGAACGCTGTTCGGGGGTATAATGCTTTCTGGCATGGATTTGTGGACAAATGTATTGTTCGGCGGATTGTCTATTTTTGGCACACTGAAGCATGGTAAAAACGATGCTATGAGCACTGAGCACGCAAGTAAACACAAACCAATTATTTATCCAAAACCGGATGGGGTTTTGACGTTCGATAAGTTAACCTCGGTATCTTTTTCGGCAACAAATCATGAAGAAGATCAACCGGTGCATTTACAACTTGCTGATTCGCAAATTCCGGTGTCGGTGAATTTGCCGGAATTTGCCGGCCCGTCTCAAAGGTTTTGTCCGGCAGGAGTTTACGAATTTATTACTGACGAAACCAGTGGTGAAGTACGGTTCCAGATCAATGCGCAAAACTGTGTTCATTGCAAAACCTGTGACATCAAAGACCCTAGCCAGAATATAACTTGGGTTTGCCCCGAGGGCGGTGGCGGCCCGAATTATCCGAATATGTAAGGTAAGGATTGTTGTGATGAATTTACGGTTTTACAGCCACTTTAACGTTGTTTTGTTATTGACGGGTCTGGTTTTTTTGACATCAGCTTGCGCAACTATGCAGCAATCAAGTTCGCCTTATGGAGATTATTTGCTGGCTCGTTATGCCAGCTCGGAATCTGATGTTAAAAATGCGGCTAAGTACTACAAACTGGCTCTGGATAAAGATCAGGAAAATACGGAATTGCGACAGCGGGTAATGCTAAGCGCAGTTATGGCAAGCGACATAAAAACCGCTGCGAAACTAGCCAGGGTAATTCTGGAAACTGATAAAAATGATCGTTTGGCAGTATTGATTGCGGCAAGTGATGAAATCAAAACTGGAAAATACCTAGTCGCAGCAGAGCGTCTGGATCAAGTAAATCTTGGCCCGTTAAATCAAATCGCTGGTGGTCTGTTGCAAAGCTGGGCTTTGTATGGGGGTGGTAAAACCGATCTGGCTTTAGCAGAGTTAGACAAGGTTTCAAAAACTCCATTACTTGGTGATTTAACATGGTTGCAAAGGGCTATGATACTTAATGCTGCTGGGCGTTTTGATGACGCTGACCAGGCGTTTGAAAAGGCCATGGATAGCGCAGTAATGGTGTCGCGAATTACTTATGTTCGCAGTTTGGCTAAAATCGAAAATGGCAAAAGAGATGTTGCGATAGAGCTGTTAAATGATCGCCTAAGAACCAATGGAAATGACATTGAGGCTAGTTTTCTTTTAGAGCGCCTTAATGCCGAAGAGCGTATTGCGCAAAGGTTTGCAACTCCGCAACAAGGTGCTGCCGAGGCATTGTTGGGGCCAGCTCAGGCAATGGCAGAAAGGGGGGTGTATTTTCTTTCGATTATATATCTTGAGATAGCGTTATACCTTGATCCGGAACATGATGCCGGCCAAAATTTACTGGCGCGGTTATATGAATTACAAAATCGTAGTGAAGACGCGTTGCTTATGTATGCAAAAGTTAACCAAGACCAGCCTTGGTATATGCCAACACAACTGGACAATGCCAATACTTTGTTCCGCATGGGTCGAGTGGAAGAAGGCTTGTCTATTTTACAGCAATTGGTCGCGGTAAACCCGATTAAGAAAAACAAACGCGCTTTGGCAGTGGCTTTGCAGTCTGACCGGCAGTTCGAAGCGGCCTTGGCAATTTACAATGAGTTGATTGAATCGGAGGTTGATGCTGACGATTGGCAAATTTATTTTGCTAGAGCCATATCTCTTGAGCGCACGGAGCGTTGGAAAGAAGCAGTGCCGGACTTTCGTAAAAGCCTGAAGATAAATCCTGATCAAGCTGATGTTTTGAACTATCTCGGTTATACTTTTGTTGATGTTGGTGAAAACATAGAAGAGGGATTTGAGTTAATTCGCAAAGCAATAGAGTTAGATCCAGAAGCAGGATATATCGTTGATTCTCTGGGTTGGGGTTATTATCGATTGGGTAATTACCAAGATGCGGTAACTCATCTTGAGCGAGCTGTTGAGCTGGAGCCAGGCGAGCCAACTATCAATGACCATCTTGGTGATGCTTATTGGCAGGTTGGCCGTAAGCTGGAAGCAAAGTTTCAATGGCAACGGGTGTTAAGTTTCGAGCCGGACGAGGAAGTGGATCTGGACAAAGTCAAAGATAAAATCGAAAATGGTCTTCGCGAATTACCGCAAACCAAATTGGTGAGTGATAAAGGGGTTGAATAAACGATCTGCACCAATTTATGAATTTGCGCCGGCAAAGATTAATTTGAGTTTGCTGGTTGCTGCACTTGAAAGCGATGGCTATCACCCGATCGACAGTTTAGTTGCTTTTGCCGATATTGGTGATGATCTGTATTTTGAAGAAGCTGATGCTATTGAACTGGAGGTACGAGGGGAGTTTGCACAGCAGATCCCTACCGGCACGGATAATCTTGTTGTATTGGCGGCGAAGGCATTATCCAAGCGTCTTGGGTTGCATGACCTAGGTGCGCAAATAATCCTGAGCAAAAACTTACCTGCCGCCAGCGGCATCGGTGGCGGTAGCGCTGATGCAGCAGCAACTTTACGTGGGTTGAATCATTTATGGAGCGGCGGTCTTTCACCTGAACAACTGGCGGCTGTGGGTGCAAAATTAGGCTCTGATATTCCGGTGTGTGTGCTTGGTAGTTCTAGCGAACAGAATTATATCCGTATGCGTGGACGCGGCGAGGTTTTACAGCCGCTGAAAGGTGATCCGCCATTTGATGCCTTGTTGGTAAATCCAGGGATTGCAGTATCCACAGCTCAGGTTTTTGCCAAGTTTGATCAATTGGGCGAGGCAGCAAAAACCGACAAATATACCGGCGATAATGATCTGACTAAGGCTTCGATTGCGGTGGAGCCGGTTATTGAGCAGGTGTTAGAGATTTTGAGCGATTTTTCCAGCTATCCGGCGCAAATGTGCGGCTCTGGTGCAAGTTGTTTTGTAAGGTTTGCCGATAAAGAGGCTGCGGAAGATGCCAAGCAGCAAATATCGGAAAAACACCCTGCTTGGTGGGTGCGGGCGGTTAAAATCGGCGTATAGAGGTAGGGTTCTAGCTTTTTGGCGCGTCCGGCTGGTTGTCAGGGTGTGCGTCAATAAAGGCCTGCAAGCTGGCGCAAGTTTTATCGATCCGGTTAATTGCCGGAAATGATGACATATCCATATTAAAGCGTTTGGCCGAATAAACCTGTGGGATCAAATAGCACTCAACCAATCCCGGTTCATCGCCAAAGCAATAATTTAGGTCGCGCTGTTTATCTTTGACCAACATGCTTTCAAGGGCGGTAAACCCAAGGCTGATCCATTTATGAATCCAGTGTGCCGGTAAACCGCCATCATCAGTCAAGCTTTTAACCTCGTTTAACACTCGCAAATTATTAAGCGGGTGAATATCGCACGCAATTAACATCGCCATGGCTCGTACTTTTGCTCGTTCGGTTATATCTGTTGGCAAGAGTGGCGGAGTTGGCCAGCGTTCTTCGATATATTCGAGCATGGCCGGCGATTGGGTCAGGGTTTGCCCCTGCACAATCATTGCCGGAGCCAAGCCTTGTGGATTGATAGTCAGATACTCTTGTGACTTATGGTCTTGTTCAAGCAGGTTTAATTCTTTGTACTGCCAAGCTATTTGTTTCAGGTTCAGAGCAATGCGCACACGGTGCGAAGTTCCGCTACGGTAATAATTCCAAAGTTCAATCATATCACCACCTATAATTAGTTGCATTTGTTACTATCATCGTTCATAATGCAAGTATGATTTGACCTGAAGGATCAGGTGTTGGCAATAGGAAGCTTACTAAATGGTTGATTTATTTGAGAACCCTCTGGGTACACGCGGATTCGGATTCGTTGAATTTACTTCTAATGAGCCGGACAAATTAGCATTATTGTTCGAACAAATGGGTTTTACTGCTGTTTCCAAGCATAAAACCAGCGATGTGATTCGTTATAAACAAGGACAGGCTAACTTTCTGCTTAATCGTGAAGCTGGCGGACAGGCCAAAGATTTTCGCGATCTGCATAAGGGCGGTGCTAATTCTATGTGCTTTTTAATGGATGATGCAAGCTCTGCACATGGCCAAGCTATCACCAGAGGCGCAACTGCTGTATCCGATGGTCTATGGACTGCTGGTTTGCCGGCAGTTGAGGGCATTGGCGGCTCGGTATTGTATCTGCTAAGCGAGGATAATGTTGAAAGCTTTTTTGCCAGTGAGTTCACGCCTATTATTGGCGCTGATGAAGAAAAGAATGCCTTGGGATTTCACTATATAGATCATCTTACTCATAATGTTGTACGTGGACAGATGGAGTTCTGGGGTAAATTTTACGAAGATGTGTTTGGTTTTCGGCAAATCAGATATTTTGATATTGAAGGTAAATTGACCGGCTTGATATCCAAGGCAATGACCAGTCCTTGTGGTAAAATACGTATTCCATTAAATGAGTCCAAAGACGACAAATCACAAATCGAAGAGTTTTTGACCGAGTTTAACGGCGAGGGTATTCAACATATCGCTATCGAGAGTGATGACATTTACAAGTCCGTTGATGGATTGTTGGCCAATGGATTGGATTTACAGGACACACCGGATAGTTATTTCGAGCTTATTGACGAGCGTTTACCCGGTCATGGCGAGGCCGTTTCAGAATTACAATCACGTAAAATTCTTATTGATGGTGCGCCAACCGAGGGGCAGGGCTTACTATTACAAATATTCTCTAAAACCGTTCTTGGCCCGGTGTTTTTTGAATTTATTCAACGCAAAGGCAATGAAGGTTTTGGCGAGGGTAATTTTCAAGCCTTGTTTGATTCCATTGAGCTGGATCAGGTGCGCCGGGGTGTCATCAAGGATAACTGATCTGGTCATTATAAAAAGACAGTGGAGAGAGATCACAAGACAGTGGAGAGAAAAATGAGCATTGAATTAAAGCGCATACATCATGTGGCCTATCGTTGTCATGATGCCAAGGAAACCGTCGAGTTTTATCAAAAAGTATTAAACATGGGTTTTGTGCTGGCAATAGCCGAGGACGAAGTCCCTTCAACCAAAGCTCCTGATCCGTATATGCATGTTTTTCTTGATGCCGGTATGGGCAATATATTGGCGTTCTTTGAAATACCGAACAGCCCAAAAATGGGGCGAGACGAAAACACTCCTAAATGGGTGCAGCACATTGCCTTTGAAGTGGAAAGTATCGAGGCTTTATTAGAGGCTAAAGCAAATGTTGAGGCGAATGGAATTGCGGTAATAGGCCCGACTAATCATGGCATTTTCAAATCGATCTATTTCTTTGATCCAAATGGCCATCGTCTGGAACTGGCGGCAAACACTGCAACTCCGGAACAAATGGCGCAATTACACGAGGTTGCTCCGGCAATGCTTGAGGAATGGAGCCAAACGAAAAAAGCACCTCGCCATGCTGCTTGGCTGCACGAGACGGATTGAAATTAAACCTTGCCATGTGAATAGATAATCCACCATGGAAGATAGTTGTATCTACTTATATGACTGTGCAAAAAACTGTTGTAACAAACATCTGGGAAAATATAATTTGTAGCTTGGCTATACTGGTTTTTAAAAGGAAAACTTAAATGAAACTTGCTTCGTTAAAATCTGGACGCGACGGTAAACTGGTTGTGGTCTCAAATGATCTTACAAGATATACTGATGCCAGCCGGATTGCTCCGACTTTACAAGCTGCACTTGATGACTGGACGGCGCTCGAGCCACAATTAGCAGCATTGGCACAAAGTTTAGAAAGCGGAGCTGTACCGGTGGAGCGGTTTCGTGAACGCGAATGTGCGTCACCTTTGCCACGTGCTTATCAGTGGGCTGATGGATCGGCCTACGTTAATCATGTGGAGTTGGTAAGAAAAGCCAGAGGCGCGGAAATGCCGGCGACTTTTTGGACAGAGCCGTTAATGTATCAAGGTGGTTCCGATAGTTTTTTAGGGCCGCGTGATGATATTGAAATGGCGCAAGACGAAGGTTTTGGAATCGATATGGAAGCCGAAATAACTGTAATCGTTGATGATGTTCCAATGGGCGCTAGTCCTGAATTAGCTGCATCAAAAATAGTGCTTATTACTTTGGTAAATGATGTTTCCTTGCGCGGGTTAATTCCGGGTGAGCTGGCCAAAGGTTTCGGATTTTTTCAATCCAAGCCTTCTTCGGTATTTTCGCCAGTGGCGGTAACACCAGAAGAATTGGGTGATGCCTGGAGAGGTGGAAAACTGCATTTGCCAGTATTGGTGACATTAAACGATCAACCGTTCGGCCAAGCAAATGCCGGTGTCGATATGACTTTTGATTTTGGAACTATAATTGCCCATGCTGCCAGAACCCGTCCTTTGTGTGCGGGGACACTTATTGGTTCGGGAACTGTGTCCAATAAATTAGACGGTGGTGCAGGTAAGCCGATTTCTAAAGGCGGTGACGGTTATTCCTGCATTGCGGAAATTCGGATGATTGAAACTATTGAAAATGGTAAACCATCGACACCGTTTATGAAGTTTGGCGATAAGGTCAGTATTCAGATGCGCGACGAGCAAGGCGCCAGTATTTTTGGTCGTATCGAACAAACTGTAGTGAAATATCAACCTCCAAAACCGTAAAAAGGCAGATGTATTCATGAGTGACGGTTTGAAACTCGACAATTATCTACCCTATCGATTGTCGATTGCTTCCAATCAGGTCAGCAATTTAATTGCCAGTCTATATCAGGATCGATTTGGTCTTAGCATCTGGCAATGGCGGGTTGTGGCGATGTTGGGTGCATCTGGTTCGTTAACTGCACAGCAAATAGCCACTAATGCAGCGATGGATAAAATGACAGTAAGTCGTGCTGTCTCTGGTCTGTTAAAGCGAGGTTTGCTCACTAGAAAAGCGGATCAGAAAGACCGTCGGGCGCAGATATTATCGCTTAGCAAAACCGGCAGAAAAATTCATGATGAAATCGCGCCACTGGCAATCGAGCAAGAAAAAATCTTACTTGCTGGTATGAGTAAAGAAGATGTGGAGCGGTTGTTTTTGCTGTTGGAGTATTTGGAAGAAACTGCAATTGCGATAACCCCAAATTCAGATATTTCTTGAAAATCGTAGCTTAGTCATCAGCCAATAAACGCCGCAAACATTTGATATAATCATTGGTTATTTCTTGTTGTTTTTGGTGGTTCTGGTTCTTGAGTACCTGCTTACCTAAGACCCAGACATCGGTTACCGGGGATTTTTGAGAAGCAAACACCCAGCCATCAATGATTGCATCTTTTGATCTTCCAGCCAGTGACGGCATTGTGGCATCCAGAGCAACAAAGCTGGCGGTTTTCCCGATTGCGATATTGCCGTTGTTTTGCCCTAATGCCTGTGCGCCATCTTTGGCCGCCTGTCGGTATAAATGCCCGCCGACACTGGTTTTTGTTGGCGCCAGTCGCACGCGTTTTTGGTCGCGTAGGCGCTGCGAATATTCAAGGGTTCGCAACTCGTCGGCTAAATCAATTCTAACACAGCTATCCGATCCAATGCCAAATTTACCATTGGCTTTGGCATAATCCACGCCCGCGAATATTCCATCACCAAGATTAGCTTCGGTTATTGGACACAAGCCGGCCACGGCTCTTGAATTGGCCATTTGCGTGATTTCATTTTTGTTCATGTGCGTTGCGTGAACCAGACACCAGCGATCATCAATTTGATAATTATCCAATAGCCATTGCACCGGTCTTGTGCCTAGATGTTGCTCACAAGCACGCACTTCGGCCATTTGCTCGGCAATATGAATATGTACTGGATAGTTTGGGTTATTGCTTAGCAATTCAGTTAATTGTTCAGGTGTAGTTGCGCGTAACGAGTGCGGAGCGATACCAATAATTATTTCTGAGTTTTGTTGGCGCAAACTATCGATCAATAATTGAAAATTATCAAGGTCATGGACAAACCTGTTTTGACGCGGATCAGGAACTGCACCGCCAAAATCTGAATGGGCGTAAAATACCGGCAGCATTGTAAGTTCGATGCCTGTTTCTTTTGCACCGGCTATTACCATATTGGCCATTTCCGCCGGATCATCGTATTTGCTGCCATCTGGCTGCTGGTGCAAATAGTGAAATTCGCCAATTGAAGTAAAACCGCTTTGCAGCATTTCCATATAGGTAAAGCTGGCAATTATTTGCACATCTTTTGGTGTTAATTTGCCAACAAATCGATACATTAAATCACGCCACGTCCAAAAACTATCGTTAGGTGAATGGCTTATCTCGGCCAGTCCAGCCATTGCCCGTTGAAATGAGTGGCAGTGTAAATTGCTCATACCGGGCAGCAAAATATCCACACTTTCTTCGGCGGATTTTTTATTTTCTCCGGTTGTTAGGGCGGTAATGTTTCCGGCAATATTCCACGTAATTCTTACATTGCTTGCCCAGCCAGTGGCCAACAAAGCTTGTTTGGCAAACAAGGTGTCAGTATCGGTTTTCATCATAACTATTACTTTGTATTCTTGGGTTCCGGCATCGAAAATAAAGCACTGATCGATACATTTAGCATGAAGACAGCGCTCTGCCACGAGGTAATTTTACTTAAAAATATACTTGCTAATTTGCTAGTTAAGCATTCTGTTATGAACATGGATCCTGATAATGAATTACTGATACTAACAAATTGCCATTTGGCCAGTATGCGCGAAAGTGTATCTGGCTTCGGGCTGGTGGAAGATGCGGCGATAGTTCGTAGCAATACTGATATTTTATGGGTTGGAACGGCCAAGAACTTACCGGCTCAGTATCAAAATTTAGCGAGAATTGATCTTGCCGGTCGCTGGGTATTGCCGGCATTTGTCGATTGTCATACACACTTGATTTATGCGGGAAACAGAATTGTCGAATTTGAGCAACGGCTTAATGGTGCAAGTTATGAGCAAATAGCCAAGGCTGGCGGCGGGATTATATCTACTGTTAAGGCCACCAGATCGGCGACTGAGTCTGAGCTAATCACCCAATCATTGCCGCGATTACAACAAATGCAACAATTTGGTACTGGCACAATAGAGATCAAATCCGGCTATGGTTTAACCATTGAAGATGAAATAAAAATGCTTCGCGCCGCCCGTGAACTGGGACGGATTGAAGGGGTGCGGGTTAGCACTTCGTTTCTTGGTGCTCATGCATTACCGCCGGAGTTTAAAGGGCAAAGCGACTCTTATATTGATTTGGTGGTCGAGGAAATGTTGCCGGAAATTGCCGTTCTTGGATTGGCTGATGCGGTAGACGTGTTTTGTGAAAACATTGCCTTTTCACTAGAACAAACAAAGCGGGTATTTGAAAAATCTGTTACTCTTGGTCTGCCGATACGTTTGCATGGCGAGCAATTATCAAATTCTCATGGATGCCAGATGGCGGCAGAAATGGGAGCTTTATCTTGTGATCATCTTGAATATCTTGATGAGGCCGGTGCCAAAGCCATGGCCGATTCTGGAACTGTTGCTGTGTTATTACCCGGTGCGTTTTATTTCTTGAAAGAAACCAAAACACCACCAGTGAATTTGCTGCGTAAACATGGTGTGGCAATGGCAATAGCAACTGATTGCAATCCCGGTTCGTCGCCGACCACTTCCCTGCCATTAATGCTATCTATGGCGGTTACATTTTTTGGTCTTACTCCTGATGAGGCACTGGCCGGTGTAACTCGAAATGCTGCCAAAGCATTAGGGCTTGGGCAACAAATTGGACAAATTGCGCCCGGTTTTACCGCAGATTTGGTGGCGTGGGATATAAGCAGTCCTGCTGAATTGTGTTATGGATTTGGCGCGTGTCCGCTAAATGAAAGAGTTTGAATTTATGAATAATATTACTCTACAGCCCGGCAGTATTTCCCATGAGCAGTGGCAAGAAATTTTAGACAAAAAACAGCAAATAAATTTTGCTGATCAGGATTGGCAAAATGTGCAGGTCAGCGCGCAAACTATTGCCGATATTCTGGCCAAGGGTGAAACCGTGTACGGGGTAAATACCGGCTTTGGTAAATTGGCCAATACCCGGATCAAAGACGAGGATTTACAGGACTTACAAAAACGCATTGTTTTGTCCCATTGCGCCGGTGTTGGCGAGGCGATACCCCAAGAAATAACCCGCCTTATTATGGCGATGAAGCTAGCCAGTTTAATGCGCGGGTTTTCCGGCGTGCAACCGGTAACATTACGTCTGTTATCGGATATGCTGGCCAAGGGTGTGTATCCGGTAATTCCGTCGCAAGGATCGGTAGGTGCTTCTGGTGATTTAGCGCCATTGTCACATCTGGCGGCGGTAATGATCGGCGAAGGCGAAGCAATGTATGCTGGTGAAAAGTTGCTGGCAATCGAAGCCTTATCTAAGGCCGGATTACAGCCGGTAGTTTTACAGGCCAAAGAGGGACTGGCTTTGTTAAACGGAACGCAAGTTTCAACCGCTTATGCTTTATACGGGTTATATCAGGCCAGATCGGTGTTCCACTCAGCAATGCTGGCTGGTGCATTATCGGTGGAAGCTATGCGCGGCTCGCACTCGCCATTTGATGCTAGGGTACACGAAATTCGTGGGCAAATCGGGCAAATAAAAACCGCGCATTCCTACCGTAAATTACTCTCAGGAAGCTATATCGCTAAAAGTCATATCGACTGTCACAAAGTACAAGACCCGTATTGCTTGCGTTGCCAACCACAAGTTATGGGCGCGGTTTATGATAGCTTGAACCATGCCGGTGCGGTATTGGCGCGTGAAGCCAATGGCGTTACCGATAACCCATTGATTTTCCCAGAAGATGCAGAAGCGGTTTCCGCCGGTAATTTCCATGCCGAGCCAGTTGGTTTTGTTGCCGAGAATATCGCTATTTCTCTTTGCGAGACCGGATCAATATCCGAACGACGCACCGCAATGCTGGTTGATCCGGCATTAAGCGAATTACCGGCATTTCTGACCCCTGATCCGGGGATAAATTCCGGTTTTATGATCGCACAAGTAACTGCTGCTGCCTTGGTGTCAGAAAACAAACAAATGGCATTTCCTGCGGTGGTCGATAGTATCCCAACGTCGGCCAATCAGGAAGATCATGTGTCGATGGCTACCCATGGCGCTAGAAGGCTTGGTAAAATGGCGCAAAACTCTGCCCATGTAGTAGCGATAGAATTATTATCAGCATGTCAGGCGCTAGATTTGCATAAAGAAAGCCATATTGTTTCTTCTGCGCCATTGCAGGCGGTACGTAATGCTATCCGAGCCAAAGTGCCGATGTTAAGCGATGATCGCCTGATGGCTCCGGATATTACTTGTGTGCAGAAAATGATTTTGTCTGGCGAATTAACTTCATTGCCTGAATTGCAGGGATTGTTGCCAATTATTGGTGAGAGTTAATATGCCAAAGCCATTGTTTATTTTGCAAGAAAATGACGGAGCGGTGTTGCTGAACTTTCCGCATTCTGGAACCTATGTCCCTGATGATATTTCTGGCAAATTAAATGATCGTGGCAAAGAAGTGCCAGATACCGATTGGCACGTGCCTAAGTTATACCAGTTTGCTAAGGATCAAGTAACTTGGCTGCAAGCTACTCATAGCCGTTATGTAATTGATTTGAATCGCGAACCTAGTGGTGCTGCTCTTTATCAGGGGCAGGCTGGAACTGATCTTTGTCCAATTACTGATTTTGCCGGAAACGAGATTTATCTGCCGGGAAATGTGCCAAATACAGAGCAAAGAAAAAAGCAATACTTCACCGCTTATCATCAACAATTATCGGCACAGATAAAGCGGATAAAATCACGGCACGGGATATGTGTAATGGTTGATTGTCATTCTATCACCAGCCAAGTTCCACGGTTGTTTGATGGCAAATTGCCGGATCTAAATCTTGGTACATTTAACGGTTTATCTTGTTCACCGGCATTGGCAAAAACCGCCAATGAGGCGTTGCAAAATTCCGGGTTTTCTTTTGTCAGCGATGGTAGATTTAAGGGCGGCTGGATAACCCGTCATTATGGGCGACCAGAACAAGACGTGCATGTGTTACAGTTGGAAATATCGCAATCCTGTTATATGCACGAGGCAAAGCCACAAGAATATGATCCGGCCAAAGCCAAAGCATTGGAAAATGTTTTGGAGAAATTACTACAAGCTATTAATGCTTGGGCACTAACTCACAAGGAAATAATCAGATGAACCAACGTCTTGATAATTCACGGATTATAAAATCCGCGACCGGAAATAAGCTATCGGCGAAAAGCTGGCTTACCGAAGCACCGTTGCGAATGCTGATGAACAACCTTGACCCGGAAGTGGCAGAAAACCCACAAGAATTGGTGGTTTATGGCGGTATTGGCAGAGCCGCTAGGGATTGGCCAAGTTATGATAAAATCGTTTCTTCTTTGCGTGAACTGGAAGACGATCAAACCTTGTTGGTGCAATCCGGTAAACCGGTGGGGGTGTTTCGCACCCACAAAGACGCGCCAAGAGTGCTGATTGCCAATTCGAATTTGGTCGGTAAATGGTCGGACTGGGAGCATTTTCATAAACTGGATCAGGCCGGATTGATGATGTATGGGCAGATGACGGCTGGTTCGTGGATTTATATTGGCAGTCAAGGAATTGTCCAAGGAACCTATGAGACTTTTGTTGAAATGGGGCGCCAGCACTTTGGCGGCGATATGGCAGGCAAATGGATTTTAACCGGCGGACTTGGCGGCATGGGCGGGGCGCAGCCATTGGCGGCAACCATGGCCGGCGCGTCAATGTTGGCGGTGGAATGTCAGCCATCACGGATCGAAATGCGCCTCGCCTCTGGGTATCTTGACGAATTTACCAATGATCTTGATGAGGCTTTGGAAATAATTCACAAATCCGAAAAACCAGTATCGGTGGGGTTATTAGGCAATGCCGCCAAGGTGTTTCCGGAACTGGTAGAGCGTGGCATTTGGCCAGATGCGGTCACAGATCAAACCAGCGCCCATGATCCGATCAACGGTTATTTACCGCTGGGTTGGTCATTAAAACAGTGGGAAGATGCAAAAACTAATGACCCGAAAAGTGTTGATCGTGCGGCGCGTAAAAGCATGCGGGTGCAAGTTGCAGCAATGCTGGCATTTCATGGCCAAGGCATACCAACCTTTGATTATGGCAATAATATCCGGCAAATGGCCTTTGACGAAGGTCTGGACAATGCGTTTGATTTTCCGGGGTTTGTTCCTGAATATATCCGGCCATTGTTTTGTAGAGGCGTAGGCCCGTTTCGCTGGGCAGCATTGTCCGGTGATCCAGAAGACATTTATAAGACCGATGCCAAGGTCAAAGAGCTGATCCCTGATGACAAGCACTTACATAACTGGCTGGATATGGCGCGTGAACGGATACAGTTTCAAGGCTTACCAGCGCGTATTTGCTGGGTTGGTCTGGGGCAACGTGATCTGCTTGGTCTGGCATTTAATGAAATGGTAGCGACCGGTGAATTATCGGCGCCGGTGGTGATTGGCCGCGATCATCTGGATAGCGGATCGGTGGCCAGCCCGAACCGTGAAACAGAAAGCATGAAAGATGGCTCCGACGCGGTGGCCGATTGGCCATTGTTGAACGCTTTGCTGAACACTGCATCGGGCGCGACATGGGTTAGCCTACATCATGGCGGCGGCGTTGGTATTGGCTATTCTCAACATTCGGGCATGGTGGTGGTGGCCGATGGCACCGATGCGGCGGCGGAACGGTTAAAACGGGTATTATGGAACGATCCGGCCACCGGGGTAATGCGTCACGCCGATGCTGGTTATGAGGAGGCTTTGGACTGCGCCAAGGAACAGGGACTTAATTTACCGGGAATTTTGGGGTGACGGATGCATAGCTGGTAAACCCGGATAGACGGGTGTTACCACCAACTATGTCATCGCCCGACTTGTTCGGGTGATCCAGTTTTGTCGTAGCAAATTTTAACATTGTTCCCCTCACCCCAACCGCTTTGCTGTCTTATCGCTTCGCTACTTGAGGACTCTGCAAATGGAAGAAGGAGTCCTATTGTTGCTAGACAATTCCAGCCATTTTCGGCTGGCAAGCGCGACTGCGCGCCGGCAATCGTTTGTCGCACGTCGTAGGCGTGAATCCTAAAAACGCCCCGTCACACCGGACTACGATCCGGTGTCCAGCCTTGTAAGTGCTGCGAGTAGTAATAGGCGGAAATGATCAACGGATGTTGATGACGGGGGCTTGGTTTTGGACAAAACACTTCACCGCGAGACAGATGAGTGCAAACAAGGGTCATGTGACCCTTAAGGGGGAACCCTTAATTAGCAATCATTGGCAAAGACTGCCCATAAAGTGATGCTTAATTGGCAAAGATTTAGCACTCATTGACCCTTGGCGACACTTGAATGAAGAGGATAAGTCGCAGACATGCCCGCAACATTCATGCTTGCTATAATGGTGTTGCAAATGGCTCGTACGCGCCAATTTGCGGCTCTTTGACATGGTGAATATGCGATAAACCTAATGAAACGTGGGTTTTTTCCAAACATTGCTTTAGTAAGAAGCAAAAACAATATTGTTTAGTGGCGAGGTTTTTTGAAATTTATCCACTGGGGAAAATAATTAAAGCGGGTAATGGTTTTTATTTGCCGGATTGTTAGCTACGGTTTTTGTCGGCTTTTGAGTCTTTAAGAATAAAATGTTTGGAACAATAAAAGCACCATGCTTCGCCATCATCATTAAGATCGTAATAAACCTTTGGGTGACCGGATATGCCGCCATCACAAGCAATTCGTGAACTTTCTACAATGGTGTCCAGTGCTTTTCCATGTGGTTTATTTAAGTTCTGGGTCATTAATGTAGCCTGTTAGCTTGTAGATACTGTTGATTGTGCATAGTTATGCAAGTGTGCCTGTCGGTCAATGCGGGTTTTCATCTACAAGGATAATAAATTGCCTAAATTAGCTGAGAATTTACCAGAATTTGCCATTCGCGCTTTT
>JAESTZ010000008.1 GCA_016763315.1 Robiginitomaculum sp. | reverse complement strand
TACTGTATCAGAGAAAATTATATACGGCTCGCCAGTTTGAATACGTAATTCAAGGACTTTTTGCCACAAAGCCCGCGCGTCCACTTTTCGTAATGCTTCGCCGGTTTTAGGGCTACGCAAGGAAAATTCACTGCCGTCTTTTACCGCGTTCATGAACTTGTCACAGATGTTTATGCCGTGATGCAGGTTTAGGCTTTTGCGATTAAAATCACCGGACGGTTTACGAATTTCAAGAAACTCTTCGATTTCCGGATGATGAATATCAAGATAAACCGCCGCCGATCCACGACGCAACGAGCCTTGGGATATAGCCAGAGTCAAACTGTCCATCACTCTTACAAACGGGATGATTCCGGCAGTTTCACCTTTTTGGCCGACCTTTTCGCCAATCGAGCGCACCCGCCCCCAATATGTACCAATGCCGCCGCCATTAGAGGCCAGCCAGACATTTTCATTCCAGGTTTCAACAATGCCGTCCAGACTATCACCGACCGAGTTCAAAAAGCACGATATTGGCAATCCGCGTGTAGCTCCGCCATTAGACAATATTGGTGTTGCCGGCATGAACCACAGCCTTGACATATAATCATACAGGCGCTGCGCATGTTCGGTATCATCGGCAAAAGCCGACGATACCCGGGCGAACATATCCTGATAGCTTTCGCCGTTTAGTAAATAACGATCGCGCAGGGTTGCTTTACCAAAATCAGTCAACAGATCATCTCTGGAACGATCAATTTTAATCCCTGACACCAGTTTTAATTCCGGTTTGGAGGCAAGAACTTTTGCCGGCGCAGGTTTCTTCTGCCTGCTTGATGCATCTATAGCTGTCGAATTGATATCGTTACGCAACATATATTCTTATCTCCCCCACTTACCGCTATGCATTGCCATTATGCACGGGCAATATTATCCCGTTGGCGCGTCGTCGATATTGGTCGCGCCGGTTGTTGTACTGTTAATCTTGAAATGCTGAAAGTTCCCCTCAGACACAACATATAGTGTTTGTGTTCGCGCACAGGGTCAACATCTAGCGGTCAAAAAAAACGTCTTTTTTGTTAACAACTGGTTAACGTCATGAAAACCCGCAAGGTTTTTTTTAATAAAATACACCAACAAGGAGAAAATTTAACATTAAAATAACTGATAAATTGTCAACCAAAACCAACTTATTTCAAGAAAATCTTTATGAAGCAACCACTTGCAATCGGTTGCTAATCAATACTTAAAATCACCTTGTTTACAGGTTCAATAACTCGGCATCACCACCTTGGGCGGTAATGTCTATTGTCACTACTTGCTCGGTTGCAAAGCGGTGCAAATAATGCGGCCCGCCAGCCTTTGGACCGGTTCCGGACAAGCCTGATCCGCCAAATGGCTGCACTCCGACCACAGCACCGATCATCGAGCGGTTTACATAGACATTACCGGCGGGCAGGTTTTTCTGCACTCTTTTGGCAAAAGCTGCGATTCGCGAATGAATCCCCAAAGTCAGCCCATAACCGGTGGCGGCTAATTCCTCTAGCAAACCATCAAGCTCTGATGCTTTGTAGCGCAATACATGCAAAATCGGCCCGAACACTTCGCGTTGCATATGTTTCAGGGTTTTAATCTCAACTATCGCTGGCGCAAAAAAGTTATCGCCAGCAGATTTTAGCGATATTTGATGCAATATTCCATCGGCAAAATACGGGTCAGTTAAATGTTGCTGTAGAGTTTGCAGAGCTTCATTATCAATCACCGGCCCGATATCAGTTGTTGCCAAGGCTGGATCGCCAATTTGCAATTGATCCATTGCGCCTATTATTCCCTCGATCAACATATCGGCTGTTTCATCAGGCAAGAACAATATCCTTAAAGCACTGCACCTTTGACCAGCCGAACCAAATGCCGAACTAATTACATCAGCGATCACCTGTTCACGTAGCGAGCTGGTATCGACCACCATTGCATTTAAACCACCGGTTTCGGCAATCAATGGCACAATTGCCCCATCTCTTGCCGCCAAAGTCTGGTTGATCACACGCGCAGTATCAGTACCACCGGTAAACACCACTCCATCATGATCCGCATGCGAAACCAATGCCGCCCCGATGGTTTCTCCATTTCCAGGCAGCAAATACAACACATCATCAGGAATACCGGCGCTTTGAAACAGCCGAACCGCTTCAAAAGCAATAACAGGTGTTTGCTCCGCCGGCTTTGCAACTACCGCATTTCCAGCCGCAAGTGCTGCCATTATTTGGCCGGTGAAAATCGCCAGTGGGAAATTCCACGGGCTAATACACACAAACACCCCACGTCCACCAAGGGATAAATGATTGGTTTCCCCAGCTGGCCCGGGCAAACGAATGGCCGAGCCAAATTCCCGCTGCGCCTGCACCGCATAATAACGGCAAAAATCCACCGCTTCACGTATTTCGTCAACTCCATCTTGCAGTGTCTTACCAGCCTCACGAGCCATCAAAGCGATAAACTTAGGCGCAGCATCTTCCAAAGCATCAGCGCAACTACGCAAAATTGCCGCCCGTCCAGCACCACCGCGCCGGTTCCATCTATTGGCCGATTTTTTAGCGGCGGCAAAAGCTCTATCAACGTCTTTAACACTACTGCTGGAAACACTCGCTATTTGCAGATTAGTATTCGCAACCGACATAGCTGGCACCGGATCACCTGTAATAATTTCACCGGCAATTATTGGCGCCGCCATTAATGGCAAAGCCTTATCCAGCGCAATTACTGCCTGCTCAAATTGATCACGAGTGGTTTTCATTGATAAATCCCAACCGGCGGCATTGCGCCGCTCAGCCCCAAACAAAGCCGGTGCCGTAGGTATTTTTGGGTGCCGGACAAGGTTTGAGGATCCGTAAAATGGATCGCCGGCCACATCTTCTGCGGCAATATTTTCATCCAAGAACGAATAAACAAACGAAGTATTAGCTCCGTTCTCCAACAACCTTCGCACCAAATACGGCAATAAATCATCATGCGAGCCAACTGGCGCGTAAATCCGGCATTTTACCTCGCCAAAGGATTGATTGGCCGCCACATACAAAGCTTCGCCCATACCATGTAAACGCTGGAACTCGATCTTTACACCAGCTTCTTCGGCCATAAGTTGTACCGCCGCTAATGTATGGGCATTATGAGTGGCGAATTGCCCGTAAATTGCTTCTGGCTCGGCCAGTAATGCACGGGCACAGACCAGATAATTCAAATCCGTTGCCTGCTTGGTAGTCCAAACGGCAAAATCGGACATGCCCATTTGTTGGGCGTGCTTAATCTCGGTATCCCAATAAGCACCTTTTACCAGCCGCACCATTAGCTGGCGATTTGTGCTTATCGCCAATTTTTGCAAGCGATAAATCACACCAAGAGCGCGTTTTTGGTAAGCCTGCACCGCCAATCCAAGACCGTTCCAATTAGCAAGGCTTTGTTCTGCAGCTAAAAGCTCCAACAGTTGTAACGACAAAATTAGTCTATCAGCTTCTTCGGCATCAAGACAAAAACCAATATCATAGTCTTTGGCCATTTGTGCTAATTGCAGCAATTTTGGATATAATTCTTTAATTACCAGCTCTGCATTAATGGCCTCAAAACGCGGGTGCAATGCCGAAAGTTTAACCGAAATACCAGATACTTCTCGAACCGAGCCCTTACCCCGCGCTTTGCCAACATCATCAATAGCATCGGCATAACGAGTAAAATACCTCTGGGCATCATCAGCCGTACAAGCGCCCTCGCCTAACATATCGAATGAAAAAACCGGATCTATATCGCCAATACCGAACTTTGCACCGCGCTTAAGCGCTTGGCCGATATTACGACCCAAGACAAACTGCTCACCCATTATCCGCATGGCTTGTAACATTGCGCTTCTGATTGCTGGCTCACCAATTCTTGAAGCCAGCCGTTTAACAAAACCGCCTGCGTCCTTTTCGATTTGCTGCCCGCCAGCGATCAACTTTCCGGTTAACATCAAACCCCAGGTCGAGGCGTTTACCAGTAGACTATCCGATTTACCGGCATGATCTGACCAATTACCCGACGATATTGTCTCAGCAATTAAAGCATCAGCCGTTTTATCATCAGGTACTCGCAACAAAGCCTCGGCCAAACACATCAAAGCCAAACCTTCCTTGTTAGAAAGCCCGAACTCTTGCAAAAAACTTTCCATCATGCCTTTTTTGCTACGCTGTTTTCGCGCCAAAGATACCAGCTCTACCGCTTGCGCTCTTATTTGCTCGCGCACCTCAGCCGAAAGTGCCGAGGCACTCGCCAATGAAGCCAGCATTTGATCCTCGTCGGCATATTTACCCACATCAAGGGCGTTCCAGTTGATAGCTTCAGCCATTTGCTCATTCTCTTACACTGTTGGTGGTCGTTATATTTTGATCCTTGGTAATATCGGACGATCAGACAGGCAAATTATTTTTAATGAAGGATGCGCTGATTTCAATAGATTGCTGGCAGTACTCCAGCTCATAACGCTCCCACATCCTGGAGACTCGTGGCCAGATATGCAGAAAAGAAGCGCCGTCATTTTCTGTCAATTTTTCCATGAGTGTTCTAGCATCATCCAGCGAAAGATCGCCATCGGCAACATGGATCATCAATGGCGCCATCGGTTCAAGGGATCCGAACAATGGAGAGGCGATTGGATTGTCCGGCAAAATTTTCGGATTCTCCATGCCCAGATAAAACCGAACCGCCAGTTCTGCTTGCTCGCGCGAGTGGACATTCAAAGTTCCCATATTAACCGTAAGTGCGCTCCACGCTGATAAGGTCAGATCCAGCCAGGGCGAGAAAAACACCATGGCAGCGATGTCACCAGCCATCTCGTTGGTATTTTGTTGCAAGCCAGCCATGATTAAATTGGGACCGATCTGTTCTCCGGCAAGCACAATTTCCCCTGACCAGCTTTTGCTACGCCGCAAATCCCGCAACAACTCGGCGACATCCTCAACGGCTGCGGGGCAGACATGCTCGGGCGCCAGCCGGTATTGCGCCATCAACAGAGCCAGCCCTGCCTTGTCGGCAATCGCCCGCATGACAGCAATCACCCGTGGTGACGGACCCACGGCAAACGAGCCGCCGGGCACATAGACCATTAGGCCCGCATCCGCATCCGATGGCGGGATTAGCCAATGCCCGCCGAAATTTGGCATGGATTTATTCAAAAATTCCCCATTTCTCGCGCTATTATGAACCTGAAGCTCAGGATTTCCCCTGCATTTTAGCTCAATTGCAGTTACAATACCAACTGAATTGCTTTAAGGAAACCCAAGGATGGATGTCAAAATCACCAAAAACATGAACCCGGAGCAGGTTCAACTGATCTATCAGTATTTGCAGCGCGAGCCAGCACTGCGGGATTATGTACGTCTTTATCCGGATTATGAACACAGGTTTCCAATGTTGCTGGCCGCCCTGCCGGAAAGTTTTCTCAATGCTATCCTTGCCGCTCTCGACAAGATCGAAGTGCCAGAAAATGAACAGCGCTGCTTAATGGAACAATTTGACTTTACCAAAGCCGAAAGCCAGTTGGCACTATTGCTGCTCGCCGGTCATTCGCCAGTAAATATCGCTGATTTACGCCAAGTCAGTCGCAACACGGTGCGCAATCAATTACAAATCATTTACGAAAAGACCTCGACGAATAAACTGCCGGCATTAATTCGCCGCCTGCACGATGTGCTAAGTGCAAAATAAACCTGCACCCATAGTACAAATATACCATGAACTTGCACAAATACTTCTATAGCCTGAAAGGCCTATAAGCATGGGGTAAAGACAATGGTACGGATTTTTTTGATAATCATTTTAGGCTTGGCCGGATTTTCTGCCCAGGCTGCCCCGGTATTGAATTCGGCCACCCTACCCAATGGACGAGTGGTGCCACTTGATGATACCGCCACCATTTTCATGACAAACATCAATACCGGCGATATGGATGCAACCAATTGTCAGGTCATTCCAAGCGCCCAGATCGGTGGCCCAGATATTTCCAGGATCGATGTGATCTGGACGCAGACCGATGCCAATGGCGCAGTGATCGGCAATCAAAACGATCCGTTTACCATTGCCGCCGGTGGTGCGGCGCAATTGGTGCTGGGGATCAACCGCAATGCCACTGCCCGTTCGTTCGACACCTTTTTTACCCCGATATTTCATGTGGAGTGCGATGGCGGTTTTGGCTCCACCGGCTGGCCTGCGGTCAATGGCGTAGACATCAGGTTTTCTGACACCGTGCCTGATATCATTCCGATCATTCAAACACCTACCGCCGATGGCATTGCCAATTTCGATGATAGCAACCGGCTGGCCGTGGTGGCGGTGGCCGCGGTCAATAATACGGCTATTATCAATGGTAGCGGCGAGGTGGAAGTAGGTATTGGCGCCAGATTTGAAGGATTTACCAGACCTGCCGGGCAATTGGATTTCTTTGCCTGCGAGACCGATAGCACCGGAGCCTGTGTCAGCGAAATGAGCACCTGTGTGCCCGAGCGGTTCCATCAGCCGCGCTTTAACGCCATGATCGGTGCCACACCAAAGACGTTTTCATTTTTTCCGATTTTGCCAAATGGTCAGGGCGCACCGTTCTTGCCGCAAGCCTACCGGTTTGAGACCACATTTCACGGCGATAACGCGGTGGTAAATGCATCAACCAGTGTCGCCGTGGATTCACCTGCCCCCCTTCACAACGGCGCCCGACCCGTTGGATCTTACGGATCCATATTTCGCAATGCTAATGATCTGCTTGCCAGAACCATGCGCAGCGGGAAGGTCGTGTTGGCCGAGGATGATGCGGGTGGTATTTTATATCGCAACATTGACCGAGGTGCCTTCATCCAAATCGTCGAGCAGCATTTTACTGCCGAAGGGTCTTTCACCGAAGTTGGCGGCGGCAATTCCTGTTCCGAAAGCACTTTGTGCCAGAGCGAAATGGTCGCCGAGATGACATGCACCTTTTATGATACCGGAGCCGGGGCGAGCAGCGATAGCGCAATAAACGATTGTACCTGCACCATCCAACCCGAAGAAGGTGGCACCTGTACCATGCCCGATGCACCCGGTGAACAAATTGCCGGAGAAACTGATTTATTCGATGCATTGGAGGCCAGCCAGTTTTTGGTGGCAAATGATTTTTCCAGTCGCATCACTTTCGTGGATTATGGCAAGAAGCGGTGGCAAACGGCCTCATCGGATGGCTTTACTTTTGATACCACCGTCCTGACTGGAGACAACGGCCAGCCCGAATTTATTCTGGAAGATTGTATCATCAATCTTGAAATAGTCGGGGGACCGGCACAGCAAGTCACCGGTGGACTTTTTACCATTAAAGACTGCCTCAGCGGCTCGCGGATCAAGTCACTCGAAGGCACCTCAAAAATAGCCCATCTGTACGTAACCCGCAATGCCGATGGCTCCTGTGTGTACCAGTTTGTCATGCCATTTGATCGCGATAACCCGGATGCGGGCAGTTTCACCTTTTTCATCAAAACCGATGTACCGACGGTCAACGAAACGCCTTTGCAGTCAATGAGTGCGACAAAAACCAGTAATGGCCGACTGAACCTAGCCCAACAAACAGCCGATACCTATAACAAACCGGTATATTGGTTCATCAATGGCAAGAATGTACTAGCGGCAAAACCAACACCATGACTTTGAAACTTCACCAGCAAAAAATTACCACACCAAAGTTTAAGTACAGCCCTCGCCAACCTTAAAAATTCAGGCTAGAAGTGCCGAGAACACGGTAAACTTAGGGCTGATTTATGCGAATATTGTTGGTAACAGATGCTTGGGAGCCACAAGTAAACGGTGTGGTTCGCACCTTAACCAAAACCGTATCCGAATGTCGGGCTATGGGGCATGAGGTGGAAATCATCCACCCGGGTCTTGGCTATTTGTCATTTCCATTGCCGACTTACCCAGAGATTAAAATGTGCTTTGGTGCCAAAAAGGACATAGAAAAACGCATTCGTGATTTTGCCCCTGACGGCATTCATATTGCCACCGAGGGATCATTAGGACAGGTAGCGCGATCTTTATGCCTTAAATGGGGCTGGCCGTATTCCACATCTTATCACACCAAATTTCCTGAATATGTAAATGCCCGTTTCAAATTCATTCCGCTTGCTGCCGGTTACTGGTTTATGCGCAGGTTTCACAATTCCGGTGGCTGCATGATGGTGGCCACGCCTTCCATGCGCGATGACTTGGAACAACGCGGGTTTAATAACATTATCCCTTGGGCGAGAGGCGTTGACACAGAAACATTCCACACAAAGTTCCGCGACGAAGAAAACAGTGTTTATAAAGACCTGCCCCGGCCAATTTTTGTCAATGTCGGGCGAATATCAGTTGAAAAGAATATCGAGAAATTCCTTGAAGCTGACCTGCCGGGCAGCAAAGTAATCGTCGGCGAAGGCCCGCATCTGGAAACTTTACGCAAAAACTACCCTGATGCAATATTTACCGGAGCTAAATTCGGTGATGATCTAAGTCGTTATTTTGCCGATGCCGATGTATTCGTTTTCCCATCACTTACCGACACATTCGGCTTGGTAATATTGGAAAGCATGGCTTGCGGCACGCCGGTGGCTGCCTATCCGGTTCCCGGCCCCAAAGACATAATTCCCGGATCAAATGCCGGTGTAATCGACGACGATATCGCCAAGGCGGCAATGGCATGCCTTAAGCTGGATCGAAAACAGGCAAGAGCATATTCGCTTACTTATTCATGGACAGCTTGCGCCGAAGAATTTGTCCAGAACTTAAAAGTTCCACCAATGCCGGAACGAAGACGCTTCTGGAAACGATTGCGCCGATTAGGCGGGAAATTTGGAACCAATGTGCGCTTGCGACTACCAAAACGACTGCGACGCGACAAGGATCAGTAGAATTACAAAGCACTAAGCCGAATATATTATATAATATTTACGACAACTTTGAAATTTTAATAACTTAAATACTTTTTCCATTGAAAATGCCATTTGCTGATAAACAGCATTATATAAATCAATGTTCAAAGGGAAAATATGACCAAATCACTTATTATCGGAACTGTAAGCTTGCTTGCTCTAGGTATCGCGTCTTCCGGCTATGCTCAAGAAGACGACAGTGTAGCAAAAAACCTGGCAAAAATTATGGAACGCCTTGAACGCCTTGAAATGGAAAACAAGGCATACAAAGAGCGCTTACAAGAGCTAGAAGACGTTGCACCCACCCGCATTACTTCGCGGCAGGTATCAGCCAAAGAAACAGTCCGTACAACATCAAGTCGTGGTGATGGAGTGATCAAATTAAATCATTCGTATTCCTATGATATGCTTGATCCAACAACGAATATTAACAGCAAACAATTATTGTTGTTACAACAAAAACAAAATGGCGGGCTTGCCAGTAATTCTGTTTATTTTGGCGGTGCTGTTACAGCTATTGCTAATTATTGGGGCAGCAACCGTGATAGCAAATTTGGCTATCTGATGCGCCACCCCACAGCCAACAACCAGGTTGGGAAAGTTGTTTCCGAAGCCACGATTCATTCTGCACAAACCAACTTTACTGCAAATATTGGTGATTGGGTCAGTGCCTACGGAGAGTTTTTGTATGATCCGGAACAAAGTTTCGGTGCCGGCACCAATACCGCCCTTGGTCGCAATCAAGTTCAATTACGCCAAGGCTATGTATTGTTCGGTAATTTAGACAAATCACCAGTTTACGGTGCGATTGGTAAAATGAATACGCCATTTGGCCTAACCGATACCGTTAACCCGTTTACAGCCTCAACAAACTGGCATGCCTTCGGTGGTTTAGCCAATGGCGCTTTACTTGGCTACAGCAAAGACGGCCTGCATATTCGCTTCCAAGCGGTTCAGGGCGGCTCGCAATTCAGAGCAGCAAATGTTCCGGTTGATGGCACCAACGTACCAAGTAAACTCAACAATTATGTTATAGATGCCAATTACACATTTGCTTTTGCAGAAGGCTCAAACCAGTTAATGCTTGGTGGCTCT
>JAESTZ010000070.1 GCA_016763315.1 Robiginitomaculum sp. | reverse complement strand
GTTCGTGACGAAACCAGATCAATGATCAAGAAAAAATACAAGTTTCCTATTCTTGAGGGCTATGGAGTTACCGAGACTTCACCGGTAATTGCCGTTAATCAACCCGAAGATAACAGAGTTGGAACTGTTGGTAAATTACTACCGGGCATGGAATCCCGCCTAGAAAAAGTTGAAGGTATTGCCAAAGGTGGGCGCTTATTCGTGCGCGGCGTAAATGTGATGAGTGGATATTTACGTCCCTCAGCCCCCGGTGTAATTGAGACTATGGATGATGATTGGCATGATACCGGCGACATAGTCGAGATTGATAAAAAGGGCTATATCATGATCAAGGGTCGCGCCAAACGCTTTGCCAAAATTGGCGGGGAAATGGTCTCGTTGGCAGTGGTTGAAAATTGCGCCAAAGCCTTATGGCCGGATAACGAGCACGTAGCAATTTGTCGCCCGCACAAGAAAAAGGGTGAAACCATAATTTTGTGCAGTGATTGCGATGATGCAAACCGTGCGGAGCTTTTAGCATGGGCGCAATCACATGGAGTGCCGGAATTGGCGGTTCCAAAGAAAATTGACCTTGTTGATGAAATTCCGGTTCTAGGCACCGGAAAAGTTGATTATGTTGCTGTCGAACGGGGGCTTATAGACAAAGGTTACTAAACCAAAAAATCAGCTTTTGATCATAACACAATCCATTTCCACAAGCGTTAAGTCGTTATTACGAACGATTGGAAACAGGCCTGTTATTTTATAACCGGCCTGTTCATATACACTTAGTGCCTCAAGGTAAGTTGGAATACCTTTATATATTTTTTGAAACGACAATTCTGACAACAAACCAGCAATTGCAGGCCAAGAATCCCTTGCCCCGTTAAAAACTCTGACATCAAAACCCTGAGTATCCATTTTTAGAAATATTTTCTTGTCCTTAAACAATTCATCGTTTTCAGACAAGAACATATCAACGGTGGATATTTCTACAGTTTCTGTATGAGTTTCTGCCATGCTAGCAAAGCGCTTTGAGCCAAAGTTACTTGCCGGCAAGAAAGATGATAGATCACTAGCCTTAGACACGTGAATATCTTTAAAAGCACATTCATCACCCAATGCGATATTATAAACATACCAATTCGCATCTGAGGAACTATATTGCTGAAGCACCTTAAAGCTATCAGCCACTGGTTCAAAAGAATGGATTTCTCCAGCATATCCACGCTTACGTAAACTTTTGGCAAACTGCCCCTGATTAGCACCGATATCCAGAACTGAATTAATTTCGCATTGTTTAAAAATTCTCGCCAAATGAACAGCCAGTGACGGCTGTTTTTTGGAGTTAATCAACTCATAACCAAATAATTCCGCGAAGCGTTTTATCATTTCTTGAAATAATTTTCAGTTACAAACATTTTCAACAACAACTCTCTGCCAGCTTAATTCTACATGTGAATCCCACGACCATAAGCATTTAACACACTCTCGTGCATCATCTCACTTAAAGTCGGGTGCGCAAAGACTGTCTCCAGCAATTCAGCCTCGGTTGTTTCTAAATTGCGTCCGATCACAAAACCGGCAATCAATTCCGTCACCTCAGTACCGACCATATGCGCGCCAAGCAATTCTCCGGTTTTGGCATCAAATATCGTTTTAATCAGACCTTCGGCTTCGCCTAACGCAATCGCCTTGCCATTACCAATAAACGGGAACCGACCCACTCGAATTTTTATGTTCTTGTCCTTGGCTTGTTGTTCAGTCAAACCAACAGATGCAATTTGCGGACGACAATAGGTACAACCAGGAATATTGGCATGATCAAGCGGATGCGGGTTTTCACCAGCGATTTTTTCCACACAAATCACCCCCTCATGACTGGCTTTGTGAGCAAGCCACGGCGGCGCAGTAATATCCCCAATGGCATATAGTCCGGCCACATTGGTTTTACTAAATTGATCGACCTGAACGTGCCCACGATCCAGTTTAACCCCTAATTTATTCAAACCAATATTATCGGTATTAGCTTCAATCCCAATGGCTAAAATAACTCGCTCTGTTTCTAGTTTTTTAGTTTTGCCATCTTTCATGGCAATCTCTGCCACTACGGAATTGGGCTCTTTGACTATTGCCTTTACTTGCGCCCCAGTCATTATTTCCATGCCTTGTTTAGTAAAAGCTTTATGAGCAAATTCACTAATTTCCTCGTCCTCTACGGGCAATACCCGATCCAGCATTTCAACTACGGTAACTTTACAACCAAAACTTTGGTAAAAAGAAGCAAATTCGATACCAATAGCACCGGAGCCAATCACCAATAAAGACTTTGGCATTGCCTTGGGCACCATGGCTTCACGCGCAGTCCAGATCAATTTGCCGTCTGGCTCCAAGCCCATCGCAGGTAACGTCCTAGCTCTGGCTCCAGTGGCTAAAATAACGTGTTTTGCAGTGTATTTGGTTTCTTTATTCTGTTTGTCTTTAACTATGACAATCGGCGCCATAGTACTTTTTTGCAAACGCCCCTCACCGTCAATGACTTGCACTTTGTTCTTCTTCAGCAAAAACTGCACACCCTTGGACAATTGTCCGGCAATTTGCCTAGAGCGTTTCACAATTTTTTCCAGATCAAACCCCGGTTTCTCAACGCTTAAACCGAACTGATCGGCATGCCCTATCATCTCAAACACTTCCGCTGAACGCAATAAAGCCTTGGTCGGAATACAGCCCCAGTTCAAACAAACACCGCCAAGGTGCTCCCGCTCGACAATAGCGGTTTTCAACCCAAGTTGCGCAGCTCTGATCGCGGCTACATAACCACCGGGACCTGCACCGATAATTAAAATATCAAATTTTTTCTCAGTCATTTAACTATCCTTAGAAATTTAAAGCCGGAGCCTTTGTTGGTCTACCATCTGCCCCAAGAGCCACCATCACAAATTGCCCTTTGGTGGCCATCTTGCGCTTTCCATTGGTTAAGTCTTCCGCCCATAACTGCACTTCTACCCGCATGGAGGAACGGCCAACACTGGTAATTCTGGTATTTAGTTCAACCATCTCACCCACATGGATCGAATGTTCGAAGTTAATCTCTTTTAATGACGCCATCACCACCAAAGATCTTGAATGACGCGAGGCTTTGATAAAAGCTGCCTTTTCCATCAGAGCTAAGGCTCTACCACCAAAGAGTAACCCTCTATGATCGGTGTCACCGGGGAATACCAATTCGACACTTTTGGTGGTGTCACCCTTTACCTCTTGATACTCTGGTACTGGCGGCAAAGGGCTTCTGTTGGTTTTCCTATCGGTGGCAACCATAGTAAACTCGCCATGGGTGGTTAATCTACGATCACCACTAAGCAGATTTTCTGCGGTTAAACTAACTTGCACTCGCATGGAAGAGCGGCCGATACTACGCACCTCACCAGTTAGATCAACAATTTCGCCGACCAGAACCGGTGACTTAAAGTCTGTTCGCTCAACCGCAGCCGTAACAAATCCGCGCTTGGCAAATCTGGCTGCGGCTAAAAATGCCACCTTGTCCATAAACGCCAAGGCAGTACCGCCAAACATATCACCTTGGTGGTTTGTTTGATCAGGAAAAACCAGATCCATAAGCCGGATTTTCTGATGTACTTGGTTCATGTTGCGCAACTTAGCATTTGCTACCCTATGCCCGGCAATTGACCATCGGCCATGATCAAAACTGTGACCACGGCACTAACCACCACATAAGCAAGAACATTAGTTCGCCAGCCTATTTGCAATGAGCGCGATGTTTTGATCGTAATCCACAACAAGCCCAAAGCCACGATTGCCGGCAAAACAAACCATGGTAAGCCAAAATAAACACTAATTCTCGCTTCGTCATTTGGATTATTTATACTGACAAGAAAGGCTAACGCCCGAAACATAAATGATGAGAAAACCAGAGCATAACCCCAAAGCGCAGAGTACCGTATGGCGACATACATGCCAAATAATGCCACTAAAATTGTGAATATCGGCCCAGCAGAGCTGATTATTGGCGCATGGATTGGCAGAAGATAATTTCCATCAATTGGCCAAGCACGGCCAATTGACATAGCCATCTCATTACCCAAAGCCTCACCAGCTAGCCAATGCGCCGCTTCATGAAATAAAAAACCTAAAACAACGACTAAACCTAAAAACAGATACCATATTATACCGACTTTTGCTGGGCTTGTTTTGCTCATAACAGCATCAAGCCCGGGTTTTCTATTCTGGCCTTAAACTCTGCCAATAACCGTGCACCAATCGCCCCGTCAACCACCCGGTGATCGCAAGTCAAAGTAACCGTCATCATAGTTGCAACGGCTAACTCACCATCTTTTACCACGGCACGTTTTTCACCTGCGCCCACCGACATTATACATGCTTGTGGTTGGTTAATGATCGAAGCAAAAGATTTAATGCCCATCATACCCATGTTAGAGATAGTAAATGTGCCACCTTGGTACTCTTCTGGTAGTAATTTGCGGTCTCTGGCGCGCGTGGCCAAGTCCTTGGTAGCACTGGAAATAGCCGCTAGCCCTAAATTACTAGCATCACGAATAACTGGAGTGATCAGTCCACCATCGATAGCCACAGCAATTGATATATCGACACTATGCCAATGCTTTAGCCCCTCTGGAGTGTAGCTGGAATTTGCTTCTGGCACTTTAACCAAAGCTAAAGCTGCCGCCCGAACAATAAAGTCATTAACCGATAGCTTGATGCCGTCATCGGCTACTTGCTCGTTAATTTGCTTACGCAGCGACAATAAATTATCAATTTCACAATCAACATTTAGCGGAAAATGCGGGACATCACGAAATGACTCAGTCATACGCTTGGCAATGGTTTTTCGCATACCATCAAGCGGTATTAAATCAAAACCGTCGGCGCTGGTTTGAGCAGTGTCCGGTGCGGTTGCCGCACCACTTGCAATAGCTTGTTCAACATCACGCTTAACTATCCTACCACCGGTTCCCGTTCCCGTGATGTTGGCTAAATTCAGTCCCTCCTGTTCAGACAATCTCTTGGCCAAAGGGGATATTTTGATACGATCTGAACTAGACACAGGTTCAGCCACTTTCTTTTGCTTCACCGGTGCCGTCTCGACTTTTGTAATTGCTGCTGGTGTTTCTGTTTCGACCGTATCAGGTTTAGCTGCCGGCTTGGGGCTAGCTTTAGTTTCTACCGCCGAAGCATCTTCGCCATCTTGCAGCAAAATACCAACAACCGCATTTACCTTTACGTCTTCAGTACCACCGGTTACTAGAATTTCACCCATTACACCTTCGTCAATGGATTCCACCTCCATCGAGGCCTTATCGGTTTCAATCTCGAACAATACATCACCTGATTGCACCGCATCGCCGGTCTTTACGTGCCATTTGGCCAATACGCCCTCTTCCATGGTTGGGCTAAGTGCCGGCATTAAAATCTCTATAGCCATAAAACTCTCCTAAGCCAAATGCACCAAACTAGCAGCATTATCTTCCCAATTTTGTCCGTCAAAGTCTTCAACTGTAATTTGGTCAAATGTCGACTGATCCACACAATTCATATTGATCGAAACACCTTTTGGGTTGGAACGTGGAATGTAATACGATTTCACCCCGCAAGTTTTACAAAACAGATGTTTAGCAATTCCAGTGTTGAATTTATACTCGCTCAAATTATCTTCGCCAACCAATAACGAAAACTGCGCTTGCGGTACAATCAGATGTAAAAACCCGGTCATTGTACAAATACTACAATTACAGCGCTGAACCGTAACGTTTTTAGACGCAGAAAAAGCAAACTTGACCGCACCACAATGGCAGTTGCCAGTATGGTTTGCCAAAACCCTAGACATAACAAACATCGCGTACTGCTTGGGCGATGCGCTCCGGACTTGGCATGGCCAAGGCCTCAAGATTAGCGGCATAAGCAAGTGGAGCTTCTACTTGATGCACACGTTTTGGCGGCGCGTCCAAATAATCAAATGCACCCTCTGTTACCATTGCCGCGACTTCTGCGCCGACACCCATGCGCCCCCAACTTTCTTCGACTGTCACCAAGCGATTAGTTTTGCGAACCGAAGCCAAGATTGTTTCCTCATCCAGCGGACGGATCGTGCGAAGATCAATCACCTCTACCGAGATACCCTCTTTGGCTAAAATCTCAGCCGCCTGCAATGAAAACCCAACCATGCGGGAATGCGCAGTAATTGTGGCATCAGTTCCTTCACGTCGCACCAGTGCTTTACCAATGGGAACCAACCAATCATCCATCTCTGGAACATCACTAACTTCGCCATACATTAGCTCGTGTTCTAAAAACACTACTGGGTTAGGGTCGCGAATAGCCGCCTTTAACAACCCCTTGGCATCAGCAGCATCATACGGAGCAAGTACAATCAGCCCCGGCACATGACCGTACCACGGCGCATAGTCCTGGCTGTGTTGCGCACCTACTCGACTTGCAGCACCATTTGGCCCTCTAAAGACAATCGGACAAGACATTTGACCGCCAGACATATAACGGGTTTTGGCCGCAGAATTGATGATATGATCGATTGCTTGCATAGCAAAATTAAAGGTCATAAATTCGATAATTGGTTTTAATCCGGCAAAGGCAGCACCAACACCAAGCCCAGCAAATCCATGTTCGGTAATTGGTGTATCAATTACCCTTCGCGCCCCAAATTCATCGAGCATCTCACGACTTACCTTATAAGCGCCCTCGTACTGTGCTACTTCCTCGCCCATCAGAAAAACATCATCATCGCGGCGCATTTCTTCGGCCATTGCATCACGCAAAGCATCACGAATGGTGGTTGGCACCATTTTGGTGCCAGCAGGAACGTCAATCTCGATTGCAACCGGAGTCATAGATTCAATATTTTCAGCTTCTTCTTCAACGATATTATTTTCGGGTACGGTTTCTTGCGAAACAATAGCTTCTTTCACCGGCTCCGCATTCTCATCATCGCCGTCCTCTAATAAAATAGCGATTACTTGGTTTACCTTGACGTTATCAGTACCACCGGCAACTAAAATTTTGCTCAGCACCCCTTCGTCTACTGATTCAATTTCCATAGTAGCTTTGTCGGTTTCAATCTCGGCTAGAATATCACCGGAGACGATGGTATCGCCCTCTTTGACCAGCCATTTGGAAAGCGTGCCTTCTTCCATGGTTGGGCTTAATGCCGGCATTAGAATTTCAACAGCCATAAAATTTAATCCTGTTTACTCGGGTATTACAAAATAATCTTTACGCCAATACATCGGTCAAAAGATCGGACACCGGAGGCTCCGGACTGTCTTTGGCGAAATCTGCCGCATCATTGACCACCTCGCGGATTTCTTTATCGATAGCTTTTAGCGCAGCTTCATCGGCAAAATCATTGGCAAGCAGCAATCCCTTAACATGCTCGATGGGATCACTATTACTGCGAACTTCGTTGACTTCTTCACGAGAACGGTATTTTGCCGGATCAGACATTGAATGACCACGATAACGATAGGTTTTCATTTCCAATATGATTGGCCCATTACCGGCTCTTGCGTGTTTTACTGCCATTTCTCCGGCTTCTCTAACAGCCAGAACATCCATACCGTCGACTTCAACCCCCGGAATACCAAAACTGGCTCCGCGTTTGTGTAATTGAGTTTCTGACGACGATCGCTCAATAGCAGTTCCCATGGCATATTGATTGTTTTCGATCACATATATAACTGGCAAATCCCATAACTTGGCCATGTTGAAACTTTCATAAACCTGCCCTTGATTAGAAGCACCATCACCAAAATAAGCCAAACTAACCCGATCATTCTGCCGATACGAATTGGCAAAGGCCAAACCTGTTCCCAATGACACTTGCGCCCCGACTATACCGTGTCCACCATAAAAGTTCTTCTCGGTAGAAAACATATGCATGCTTCCACCCTTACCACGTGAGTAACCACCAATCCGACCGGTAAGCTCGGCCATAACGCCCCTAGCCTCCATGCCAAGCACCAGCATATGGCCATGGTCGCGATAGCCGGTTATCACCTGATCGCCATCACCAATACAGGCCTGCATACCAACAACAACAGCCTCTTGGCCGATATAAAGATGACAAAACCCAGCAATCAGACCCATGCCATACATCTGACCGGCTTTTTCTTCAAACCTACGGATAAGCAGCATCTCACGATAATAACTTAGTAAATCTGAAGAAACAAACTTTGTGCTTTTTTTCTTGAGCTTTGACTTCTTAGTTGTTTTAGGTTTTGCTTTTGACATACTTCACATGTGAACTTGTTTTGTTGCTAATAGCTTGGTGTAACCATATCAACATTAACCGTCCACTAAAATTTTCAACCAAGCGCCACTGGTTATATACATTTTTGAATGCAGCTCTTTGAAATATCTGCAACACTTTTACAGCCGAGCAACGCCATATCTCTTTCCAACTCCGCCCTAATCAGGCTTAACACTCGTTCGACACCGGCTTGCCCACCGGCTGCCAAACCATACAAATATGGCCTCCCGAATGAACAGGCATTTGCGCCTAAGGCCAGAGCTTTCAAAACATCAGTTCCACGGCGTACACCACCTTCGACTATCAGTTCCAAACTATCCCCAACAGCATCACGAATTGGCGCAACCATATCTATCGGTGCTGGCACACAATCAAGTTGCCTACCGCCATGATTGGAAATCATAACGGCACTGGCACCATGATCCCGAGCCTTTACCGCATCTTGCGGGGTGATCAGACCTTTGATTGCAAATGGCCCTCCCCATTCATTTGCCAGCCATTCAGCATCTTTCCAAGTTAAAGAACGATCAAACTGCTCATTAATATATGCAGCCACTCCGCCCTTTTGATCACCCTTTACCCAGTGCGAAATATTGACCATTTCAAAACCACCGCCGGTTATTGCATGATAAACCCACTCAGGTGAAAGAGCGAAGCTAAGTAGGCTGGCAAGCGTGAATTTTGGAGGCAAGGTCATACCGCTAACCAGATCCCGCTCTCGATTACCGGCAACCGGAGTATCAACCGTTAAACACAAGGCGGTGTAACCAGTAGCTTTACACCTTGCAACTAATTCGCGGGTCAGTCCGCGATCTTTGAGAGCATAAACCTGAAACAATTTAGGCCCCGGGCAAGCCGTAGCAATATCTTCAATGCTAGCAGTAGCAACCGTCGACACACCATACATGGTACTAAATTTTTGCGCAGCAGCGGCCACGCCCAATTCATGATCGTGATGAAACAAACGCGACATTCCGGTTGGTGCCAAATATAGAGGCATCGCTAATTTTGCACCCAGCAATTCGGTTGTCATATCGATATTTTCAACACCTGTCAGTGTTTGCGGCAATAACTCATATTTGCCAAAAGCGGTTTCATTATTGGCCTTTGACCATTCATCATCGGCACCACCTTGCATATAGTGATACATAGGATCAGGGAGCTTTCGCCGCGCCCTTTTTCGAAAATCTTCAGAAGTAAAACAACGAGATAATTTCACTGTCTTGTCCTTATTTACTGATTTGTTGCCATAATCGAATAAAGTTCCCGCCGATGATCTTTGCTGTTTCTTCACGGCTCAAGCCCCGTGCAAGCAAACCGGCAACCAGCACTGGCATTTGTCTGTAATCGTCAAAGACCGGTTTGTAATTCGCGTCCATATCCGTACCCAGCGCTACATGATCAACACCCACATAATCAATAAGATCAAATATTCGATCAATATATCCATTAAGATCAGTTATTCCAAAACCAGCAGGCCATGCACCAATAATTCCACCGCCATTGGCAATTTCAACGGCCAGCTCTTTACTTATAAACCTTGTGACGATCGGTACTTTATCGCTCTTGATATGCGTATGTGAACACATAACCGGTTGCTCGGTATTGGCTAGCACACCAAAAGATGTACGCTCGGATGCATGAGCCAAATCGATCATCATACCGACATTATTCATAGCTTTTACAACTGATTTCCCAGCTGTAGTTAAACCATAGTTCATTCCCCGACCCGTCATTATGTAACCAATTTCTGACCCCCTGAAATGCATAAGAGTAATAGACCGCAAACCCATTTCATAAGCATCAAAAACCCGTTCAGAACTACCTTCGAGAAAATCTCCACCCTCGGCAGTTAGCCAAGCACCCACTTTACCGACAGCTCTGGCTTTTGGTAAATCGTTAGGTGATTTAAGTGAGAACACTAAACCATCGCTGACCAGCTTTTGCATATTTGCATTTTGCAGCTTAAAGCTATTCCACGCTTCACCGGGAGCAAAATCACGAACCACCTGTAATCGTTTGTCTTTGACATCAAGAAGGTGAAAATCAGAAACACTGGCAAACGATGCGGCGGCTACCAAACCAGCTTCCATATCGGCAACTGTCTTTTTTTCAAAAGTTCCCATCGCCTGATAGGCTTTTAATTTCAGCGACAGCCCCTTGGCTCCACGAACAAAGGTTCTTCCCGGGTGGGCGTGAATATCAAAAGCAGGGTTTTGACGTAAAAATTCGCGCGCTGCGCTGATATGCTGTTCATCCACATCAAACCCAATAGGCACTGGCTGTTTGCGAGTAAACCACCAGCCTCCGGCCCCTAACGCTGTGACAGCGCCAGCACCAATTAACAATTTCCTTCGATTCATCATTACCTCGATACCTTTTTTATTTTCTTCTATCATGGTTTTGTAAACTGTGAGAATTTTTATCAATTACACCTAAAATGGTTGGCAATGTCTATTAGGTAGGGCAAAAGGTAGCTGCACCACTTAAAACTTGAAATGAAAATAAATGACCGCTGAAATTGGTAATTTCACCCTAATTCTAGCCTTCTTACTGGCCATTGTGCAAAGCACAGTGCCCTTTCTAGGGGCGCAGACAAATAATTCACGGCTTATGCAATTAGCCAACTTCACAGCTATTGGTCAGCTAATATTTATTTTAATAGCATTTATCGCCCTTACCATATCCTTTGTAACTTCCGATTTCTCTGTTGAACTAGTCGCCAGACACTCGCACACGTTAAAACCGTTATTATATAAATTTACTGGAGTCTGGGCTAACCACGAAGGCTCAATGTTGCTCTGGGTGGCTATATTATGCCTATACGGCGCAGCGGTTCCAATATTCGGCAAAGCCTTGCCAGATAAGCTAAAAGCATTGGCTTTATCTGTGCAAGGAATGATCGCAACCGGGTTTATCGGCTTTGTCTTGTTTACTTCAAACCCGTTCAGCCGATTGGCTGTTGCGCCATTAGATGGCAACGGTTTAAACCCGTTATTACAAGACCCTGGACTAGCATTTCACCCGCCATTTTTATATTTAGGGTATGTCGGGTTTTCTATGGCCTTTTCGTTTTGTGTTGCAGCTTTGATAGAAGGTAGAGTTGATGCTTTATGGGCTCGCTGGTTGCGTCCTTGGGTATTAGCTGCTTGGTCATTCTTAACTATAGGCATAGCCCTTGGCAGTGTCTGGGCTTATTACGAACTTGGTTGGGGTGGCTGGTGGTTTTGGGATCCTGTTGAAAACGCCTCGCTATTACCATGGCTTGCCGGCACAGCATTGCTGCATTCAATAATGGTGGTTGAGCGTCGTCATTCGTTGGTTAGCTGGACAGTATTATTGGGAATCCTTACTTTCAGCCTTAGCTTGATCGGAACATTTTTGGTTCGCTCCGGCATAATTACGTCGGTTCACGCCTTTGCTAATGACCCGGAGCGCGGGTTTTATATATTGGTCATGTTACTATTGGCAACCGGTGGGGCGCTTACACTTTATGCCTTGCGATCGGGGAAACTGCGCCGTGGTAATGGCTTTAAGATGCTTAGCAAAGAGGCCGGATTAGCAATCAATAACATATTATTGGTCTGCGCCACGGCAATAGTATTCTTGGGTACTTTTTATCCGTTATTTGTTGATATTTTGAGTGATGAAAAAATCACTGTTGGCCCGCCATTTTTTAATCTAAATTTTGGTTATATCATTGCTGTTTTGATAGTGTTTATGGGAATTGGACCTATGCTAAAATGGCGTGGTGATAATTGGCGCTCATTAGTTCGCCCAATGATAATACTCGCATCTGGAAGCATAATTGTTTTTGCCAGCATTATTCTGTTTGGCAAAGCGTCAATGGGTGCAATTGGGTTTGCTTTGGCCTTTTGGTTAATAGCAGGAACATGCATAACATTTAGCAAAAAAGTCCAATTAGGAAAAAGAAGTCCGGCGCAAAGCTGGAAATTAGCAAAGAGCCTTCCCGCCGGAGTTTACGGTTTTGTGCTGGCGCATTTGGGCGTTGCTGTAATGGTGATCGGAGTCACCGGCATGAGTTTGTGGGCAAAAGAAAGCATTTTAATGATGCAACCACAGCAAACAACCGAGCTTGGCGGCTATACGATAGAATTACGTGATGTACGTGACTTAACCAGATCGAATTACACAGCAGAAACGGCCAGATTTAACTTGTCAAAGGCTGGTAAACACATAGGCACGTTATCGTCAGAACGACGGTTTTATCCGGTTCGGGAAATGCAAACGACCGAAGCAGGAATTTTTGTTCGCCCGACAAAAAACGTCTATGTTGCATTGGGCCAAGGTGACACTGAACGCGGCTGGGCTATTCGAATTTATGTTCATCCATTTGTTAACTGGATATGGATCGGTGCCTTGTTGATGGCGCTTGGCGGTTTTGTTGCACTGGCAGATCGAAGATTACGTCTATCACGAAAGCCAATAACAAATACCCGGGTGCAGCAAAATGAAAACTAAGCTCTACGCTTTTATTCCGCTTGTTATTCTAATCGTTATTGGGTTGTTTTTTGCTATTGAACTTCGCAAGGGCCCAAGCAAAATGCCGTCTGTAATGATTAACCGGCCAATGCCAGAGTTTGTCTTACAACCGATTTTAGAGGATCAAGAGCCATTTGCATTCTCTGATCTTTCCGGACAAGTGTCATTGGTAAATATCTTCGGCTCATGGTGTGCTGCCTGTGTTGTCGAGCATCCGGTTCTAATGCGTCTTGCTCACCGTGAAGGTGTAGCAATTTACGGAGTAGCGTGGCGTGACACCGCTATTGATGCCTCTAACTGGCTGCAAAAGTATGGAAACCCATATCGCAAAATTGGTCTTGATGCTGAAAGCTTGTTGGCGATTGATCTTGGAGTAACCGGAGCCCCGGAAACCTTTCTGGTAGATAAGTCAGGCAACATTCGCTTCAAACAGGTTGGCCCGATTTCCAACCAAGCGTGGGAACAAACAATAAAACCGATGATTTTGTTGCTCGAGGCAGAAGAATGACCCGGATTTTAATATTATTCACAATCATAATATCCTTTGGCTTCAACCAAGCTCTAGCCGTTCTTCCCCACGAACAATTATCAGATCCTGTTTTGGAGCAACGTGCCAGAGAGGTCAGTAAAAACCTGCGCTGTGTAGTTTGCCAAAATCAATCTATTGATGATTCAAATGCGCAACTTGCTGCCGATATGCGCAAACTAGTACGGGCACGAATTGTTGCCGGAGATAGTAATGAACAAGTAACTCAGCATATTGTGGATCGTTACGGGAATTTTGTATTAATGCGACCACCATTAAAGCAATCAACATTTGCTCTATGGTTTGGCCCATTAGGATTTGTTTTAATTGGCGGATTGGTTTTTTGGCAAAGTTCAAAGCGCAACCGGTCAGCATCAAAACAAAACCCCAAAACCAAGATTGCACAAGACCCGCAAATCGACGAAATTATGAAAAAACTTAGGAAGTAATCAAAATGTTCTGGATAGCAATTTCTTTTTTTCTGTTCACCGCAGTTTTACTGATTGTCAAACCGTTCTATGGCAATTCAACATTTAGCTCTAAAGTGCAGATGCAAGAATTGCTTGATACAGTTGAGAACATAAAGCAAGACGAAGAAAATCAAGTCATAAATCAGGATGAGGCTGAGAAACTTCTGCAAACCACTTCTGAGCGAATTTTATTGCTACAACAAAGCCCGCAAGTAACCCGCTCTTTGACCAAGGCAGACAAAACAATCTTCATTTCTCTGGCAGCTCTAATTATCTTTGGTTCTTTTGGACTATACTTATTGATTGGTTCACCAGAATTTACCAGTCCGGCAACAATTATTGCCAACAAAACAGCCCCCCAAAACACAGCAGCGCCACGGAACCTTGACGAAGCTATAGAAAAGTTAAGCGCACATCTGCAAAATAACCCAGAAGATGTGGAAAGCTGGCGATTACTTGGGTGGTCTCAGCACCGCAAAAACAACTTTGATGCCGCTAAAGCCTCCTACGAGAAAGCATTAGAAATTACGCCGAATGACCCGCAAACTCTTTCAGCTTATGCCGAGACTCTTACCCGTGCAGCTAATGATATTGTTACCGAAACGGCCTTGATATATTTCACCAAAAGCCTGGATATTGACCCAAGCAATGTTCGCGCTAGTTTCTACACAGGACTAGCACAGCAGCAATCAGGCAATGATGCTGGCGCTATTGATACATGGATAGCATTGCTTAATTCCACACCGGGTGAGGCTCCTTGGAAAGCTGATTTAAAAACCAGAGTTAACAGTTTAGCCACAGAAGCAAATATCCAGTTACCAGAAAACTTTGGGGGGCAATCAGAAAAAGGCCCCAACGCTGCAGACATAGAGGCTGCTAAGCAACTAAGTCCGCAACAACAACAAGAAATGATCCAGTCAATGGTATCTCGCCTGCAACAACGATTAACTGATAATCCTGATGATTTAGCCGGCTGGAAACAGTTAATTCGCTCACAAATTGTGCTTGGACAGATAGATCTCGCCACAGCAAGTCTGAATATGGCACGTAAAGCTTTTAACCAAAATTCGTCTGCACTGGCCGAGCTGGGACAGCTTGCAAAACAACAAGGTTTACCTAATTAAATCAACAGATCACTGGGCATCATAGCCAAGTATTGACTTGCTCTCTAAATACTCGTCAAAACCATCTGGTCCACGTTCCCGGCCATTCCCTGATTGCTTATAACCACCGAACGGCATGGTAAAGTCCGGCTTGGCACCATTTAAATGCACCATGCCAGTACGCAGTTTTGCAGCGATTTCCCGCACCCGGTCTATACTATCTCCGGAAATATAACCGGAAAGACCGTAAAGCGTATCATTAGCAATTTCTATTGCCTGATTTTCATCATCATAACCTAAAATGCACAATACCGGCCCAAATATTTCCTCGCGGGCAATTGCCATATCATTAGTAACATTACCAAAAACCGTCGGCCTGACATAAAAACCCCGGTTTAATCCCTCGGGTCGCCCAGGTCCGCCAGCTACTAGCTCCGCGCCTTGCTCCATGCCCTTGGCAATTAAATCCTGAATTCTGTTCCATTGAGCTTCGGAAACTACTGGCCCCATTACCATGCCTTCGGTATTTGGATCTGCCACCTGTATTGCATTAGCTGTTGCCGCCGCAACTTTTAATGCCTCTTGCATTCTTGCCACTGGAACCAGCATTCTTGATGGCGCATTACAATTTTGACCAGAATTTATACTCATGGTTTGCATGCCACCAGAAACAGCCTTGGCAAATTCTTGTGTATCCAAATCATCAAGAATGATATTTGCTGACTTACCACCCAATTCCTGCGCCACTCGCTTAACCGTAGGCGCAGCAGCTTCTGCTACAGATATTCCGGCTCGAGTCGAGCCAGTAAATGAAACCATCTCAATGCCCGTATGCGAGGCGATAGCATTACCAACAACAGGCCCGTCACCATGCACCATATTGACCACGCCGGCTGGAATTGCAGCCTCGTCAATGATCTCCATTAAAATTTGCGCTGATACCGGCGACACTTCTGATGGTTTCCAGACAACGGTACAACCCGTTGCAAGTGCCGGTGATAATTTGCAAAAAATCTGGTTCATTGGCCAATTCCACGGCGTAATTAGTCCACAAACGCCAACAGGTTCACGCACAATCATTGAATTACCGCGCTGTTCAGTAAACTCGAATGTTTTTAGAGTTTCAATATCAGATGTCAGCAAACCCAAACCCACCGGAGCCTGCATCGCGCTGGCAATCCAGGCTGGGGCGCCCATTTCTTCGGTAATCGCCTTGGCAATGTCATCAAGCCTAGCATGGTAAGCAGCTAAAAACTTGCCCATTACCTCAAGTCGTTCTTCGCGGCTGGTTTTCGACCATGACAAAAAAGCCTTTTGAGCACTAACAACTGCTAAATCAACGTCTTTAGCCGTTCCCAAAACAACCTTTGCATAGGCTTCCTCATTAGCGGGATTTATAACCTCCAAAGTTTCAGTACCATCAGGAGCAACCCATTTTCCGTTGATATAAAATTTATCCAAAACTTGCATTTTTTTCTCCAATAATATTCCAACCTGACAGTTCCCCATCAAGATAACAAATCTTTCATAGCAATAGAAGGGTCAGCTAACATATCGGCATCAGGACAGGATTGCCTTGCTATCAATATTCTAGCTCCCATATATTCTGCTGGCGAGTTAACAGCATCACAAGCGATCAGGCGCTTGTCACGCATATAAAACACCGCGAATCTACGCTCCAACGGATCACCACGAACAATCACCTGATCACAACCGGAATTCAAGCCCGCCGTTTGTAATTTCAGATCATACTGATCAGACCAGAACCAAGGGACTTGCGAATACGGTTTTGGTTTACCAACTATCGAAAGAGCCGCAGTTTTCCCTTGCTCAATGGCATTATGTACTGATTCAAGACGAATATCTATATTATATATGGCATTTGGGTGCCTTGTAACATCGCCAATCGCATAAATATTTTCCCGTGAAGTTTGGCAATATTCATCAACTACAATTCCATTTTCGCAATCCAGATCAGCATTCTTTGCCAACTCATCATTAGCAATGGCACCAACTCCCACAAGAACCAGATCAACGGGAAGAATTTCACCACTGGACAACTCCACCCCCTCAACATCAATATCACCATGCAAAGCTGCAATTTGTTGCGACAGCCTAATATCAACGCCCGCCCTGCGATGTTCCTCGGTGAAAAAACCGGATATTTGCTCACCAGCCACACGAGCAAGAATACGATCTTGTGCCTCCAACAGAGTTACATTCATACGTTTTTTTATTGCGGTGGCCGCGCATTCCAACCCGATATAACCACCGCCAATAATCACGATGTTTTTCCCAACAGAAAGTTCAACTTTTAAATGTTTCGCATCAGACAGGCTTCGTAATGAATGTACTTGTAGTAAACCAGAGCCTTGGCAATTTAACTTTCTTGGTCTGGTGCCAGTAGCTATAATCAGATTTTCATACCCGATGAAATCGCCACCATCCAACAACACCTGTTTTTCATCTATATTTATAGATTGAACAGCAGTATTGACTTTAATTGAAATATTGAACTTCCGCCAAAATTCTGCTGGCTTCAGATATACTTCATCTTCCGAACTCACATCCGATAAATAGCTTTTTGACAAAGGTGGGCGTTGATAAGGAAGATACGGCTCTTCGCCTATTATAGTAATTGGGTAAGCGTATTTTAGCTGTCGCAAGCTAATTGCGGCCTGAGCAGCGGCCTGCCCTGCGCCAATTATAAGAGTACCTTTATCCATCTAGAAGCTGCCCATGCTATTATACTGCTAATGCAAAAACTCTCGTGAACAAAAACATTGATAAGGATTGTGCACAAGAGTAGAAAAATAGATTAAACAATGAAACGAGCCAACATCGAACCTGTTGTCAACATCATATTATGAGGCCGTCAATGTCAATTACAAAACTCCCCATACTGTTCATTCTAATAATTTTAACAATCAGTGCATGTGGGTCAGAAAACTCTGCCGAAGAAGCAAAACAAATTGATACACCAGCGGTCACTCCCTCCCCTTCAAAAGAGCCTATGATTAATACACAATCGTCAGACGACGAGCTGCAAGAAATTGTTTTAACGGGATATTTAGCTGGTGCAGATTTGAAAGTTGGAAAACGGGAATTTGCAAAGTGCAGAGCCTGTCACACAGTAGAGCAAGGGCAAAGAAATAAAATGGGTCCAAACCTATTTGGTATGTTTGGTAATAAAGTCGGCTTCAACACTGAATTTCGCTATTCCAAAGTACTTCAAGACAGTGACATTGTTTGGGATATGCAAAATTTAGATCGGTGGTTAGAGAACCCTCGTGAGTTTCTTCCAGAAACCAGCATGGCTTTTGTTGGTATACGCAATGAAGAAAAACGCCGAGCATTAATGGCTTATTTGTATACAAAAACTAATGAAGAAAAACATGAAAACAGTGATAATGATGACGATGAAGAATAAATCAAAATCTTGACCACCAACCTATGCCGATAGCTGTGTCCGCTATCACATTTCGCCCAGAAACAGGGCGAGAGGCAAAAAACTGAACTCCACTATTTTCCCTTAAAAACCAAACTAACGACCCTTGTATCTTGAGAGATTCTAACTTGCGTCGCTCAATTGCACGAGGCTTGTCACCTATGACCCCAAAAACTTGCCCCATTAGCATAATATTCTGCTTTGGATAAAAGCCTACAGTAAAGTCAACTTTCAATTCATCCGGTGTGACAGAAGATCGAAACTGACGAGCTATTTGTATATCAACAAATCCATCTTTACCTAGTGTTTTAAACGGTCTTCCCGTTAAAATTCTAAATTCCCATTCAGTTCCTCCCTCACCCAAACGTAAATCTAGTCCATTTTCTGTACCGCCAGGAATTAGAACTCCGGCTTGTGATGAAAACAACCATTGACCAATCTGACCGAATTTATATTTAAGAGCTATATTAGATGCACCAATTCCTTTGCCTGCATCAACTCCAAGGTTTCTTTGTAATGAAATTTCTTGATAAGAAACACGACCAACAATAGACCAGTTTTTTATTAATCCGTACTCCCCGTAGACAGCAGTTTCTAGTTTAGAAAACTCTACCACTTCTGTTAAGTTTCCAAGATCGTCATAACCTGAGATTGCTGAAGAGTATAATATCGTAGTGATAAATTCAGAGCTTCCCGGTTCCTGTACCCAGGCGCCAGCTATTGCCTGATTAGCAACAGAACAAAACACGCCAATGTAGCAACAAGTAAAAGCGCTGCGGACTGAGGATAAAATTACTTTCCAGTGTGACAACATTTATGAGCGACCCTATTAACTCAACCATCTGACTACAGAATAACGAACACAACTATTACGCTCTTTTTTATTATTTTTCCAGTCAGCCTGTTTTCAAGACCATATCTAATAAAAAAGCAGTAAAACGTATTTTTCAATTAAAAATTAACTCGATAGCAAAGTTCTGCTGCAATACTCTTAGACAACTATGAATGGATAAGTGATGACTGACCTTAGCGCTGCTTTAAGTATGACCCAACTGGCAAAACTGGCGCAATCCAGTAACCCGAAAAAACGAGACCAATTATTTCTTGCTCTTGGTTCCTTGTGTGCAGTAAAACCTATGGAAAGCCTAGATGAAGCCGCTATTAGTGAAATAATGTTTTTACTAAACAAAAAAGCTGCTGATAATGTCAAACAACAAGCGGCTAATTTATTGTGCGCCAAAGAGTGGACTCCCCGCAAGTTAGTTCTGTCATGGGCAAATGATGAACCTCAGATAGCCAACCCAGTCTTGTTAAAAAGCCCTGTTTTGACTGATGATGACCTTGTTCTGATTATTAAGAATTCCAGTCTATTTCATCGCCTTGCAATTGCGGGGCGTCATGAAATTGTTGAATCTGTAACTAACGCTTTGATTATCTTTGATGAACCTGAAGTTATAATCACCATGGCCGCAAACTCTACAGCAAAAATGAGCATGGAAACCTTTGCTTCGTGTGTACGAATATCGCGACGACACGACAAACTGCGCCTTTTCCTTACAGATCGAGCAGACCTTCCACGCAGCTTGATACCCTCATTATTCGCTTATTCTAATCAGGAAGAAAGAAAGCTAATCACCAAACAGTTCGGGGTTGATGCCGATAACTTTTCAGCAGTTGTAAGACAAGCCGTTTTGGACAAACCCCGTGCTGAGAAAACCACAACCATATCTGATGACCCTGAGTTGAAAATTGCCAGACTCGTTTCGAAACTAGCCAAGGCTAACAAACTAAGCCCGTCTCTTGTGATAAGAGCCACTGTTGAAGGCAAAACCCTATTATTTGAGCATGCCATTTCCCATTTAGCAGATGTTCCTGTGGAGCATTTTCGAAGCGCAATGCAACGCGGACCCAGCATAGCATTAGCCCTTGCATGCAATGCTGCAAAACTAGAGCGCGCGGTTTTCCCTTCTTTACATCGGAATTTGAATGACCTTGGGTATTTCCATGAAACCCTTTCAGGAGAAATAGCGGCCAAATCAGTAAAAGCATTTACCGGTCACTCGACGGCAGCAGCAGCAGTTTCCTTACGATTGATGGCTGGAGCAAATTAGAACTTTTGCCTTGACAAGATCAAAGCAAAACCGTGATTTGTAATAATGAAAAATACAATTAAACCGATCAGAAAGTTGCAATTCAAAGCATCAATCAATCCAAAAGCTCAACTGGCATTAAAGATATTAACTGAAAGATACGCAGATTATATCTCAGACAAACCTAATGTCATTGTCGCATTAGGCGGTGATGGCTTTATGCTTGAAACCTTACATCAGCAAATCCTGGCACCGGTTCCAGTGTTTGGAATGAACCGTGGATCGGTTGGTTTCTTGATGAATGATTATAACGTTGAAGGTCTGATTGAACGACTAAGCAATGCAGAAAAAGCAATAATCAGACCACTTAGAATGCAGGGTAAAACTGTAAGCGGCAAAGACTTTAATGAAGTGGCAATTAACGAAGTCTCTTTACTTCGTCAGGCACACCAAGCAGCAAAAATTAAAATTTCCATCGATGGCAAGGTTCGCATGAAAGAACTTGTCGCAGACGGTATATTGGTCGCCACACCAACAGGCAGCACTGCTTATAACCTATCGGCTCACGGCTCTATCATACCGCTTGAGGCGCAAGTATTAGCCTTAACCCCAATAAGTGCCTTTCGACCGCGAAGATGGCGTGGAGCTATACTGGGACACAAGAGCAATATAAGATTTGATATAATTGACTCTGAAACCCGCATGGTAAGTGCCGTGGCTGATAATCGTGAAGTCAGAAATATTCAATATGTTGAAATCCGCGAAAGCAAATCCAAAGAACTATACCTTTTGTTTGATGCAGGACACACACTAAGCGAGCGGATTGCGATAGAACAATTCAGTCCATAAAGACGATATTTATTAACTTAGCGCTAGGAGCTTTGTTGTAAACATGTCCAAATTAACTTTTATTGCAGTACAAAAGGCTCGATGAAATGTCAGGTGAACTAATTAAAGTCCCAAACACATTAAGAAATAAAATTGGAGGCAGAATGGCTAAAGTTGACCTAAAAGCCATTGCTCGAGCAGAAGAGGCACTTGAATCGCTTAGTTCCAATTTTGACGAATGGATTGTGATTGAACTAACCAAACTAATTGATGCGCGAAAATCGTTACCGAATAACAATATGACCGGGGTAGAAGGTAGAGAACTGTTTAATCGCGCTCACGACTTAAAAGGACTTGGCACTACTTACGGCTACCCGATTGTTACCGCATTTGCTAGCTCGCTATGTGATATTACCGGCACCAAAGAAGTGCGAGCCAAGGCTCCAATAGCTCTGGTTGATGCTCATATCGATTCAATTCGCGCAGCAATCAAGGGCTCGATAAAAGTTACTAACCACCCCATAGGTGGAATATTAAGCGCTGAATTAGCCAAGAAAACCAAACAGTTTTTAGCAACAATTTAGCGTAAAATAAAAATAAATTTCAGTACAGTAATGTTTTCCTCGGGACACTTCGCAAAATATTGCGACATTTGAAGTAATTAGCCGTTCAGAAACCAAGCCTTACTTTGATAAAGCTCCATGCTTCATAATGGTTATCGCTTATTCACATTGTCAAACAGCCGCAAACTAGCTGATTAGAAATTCTTTAAAATCAAGCAGCTGCAGGCAGCATTTTTGCAGTTGCTTTTGACAATCCATCAAGACGAGCCAGCAAGTAATCAAGTTCTTCCTTAGGCAACGCCTGAAACCTTGTAAGCACTCGCTCAATAAGTCGCCGCGAGAACCGCTCACGATCCATTTGACCTTCGTCAAAATCCATTTCATGAACCATATCAATTCCAGTACGAAACACCGGATATAATTTTTGCGGCAAGCCGGCTCGTTCATAAATCGCTCGTAAGCCTAACATTCCCGCATCATGTACCATTAGCCATGTCCGTGAATGTGGTACGCCTGCCAGTTCGGCCAAGGACCATTCAACAAACCTGATATGCCCCATGCACAACCCACGAACTACCAATGACGGAGATAATCTCCCGTTTAGATTTAACTGCTGTACGAAACGACGCATATCAGCAGCTTGGCCAGCCTGATCAACCAGATCAATAGTTGCCCGTTCTCTGGCGCCTTCGGATAGTTCAACAGCTAATTGCGGCGGTAATTCATGGCGAATTGCCAAGCGATGCAAAGCCTCGTCAGAAATCAAGGAAACCAGCTTTTCAGAGACATGAACCGGCAAAGAATCCCGTGCTATCAAACTATCTGTTACTTTGGCATTTTCACCAAACCGGTCCAGTGTGGCACGAAAAGACTGATCATCGAAAATCGCACCATTGTTTGATGCTGCGACAGCTACAGCCGGCTCGCGACCTTCCGAGGTTATTACCCTAACCACACCAGATGAAACCGTTTTACGCCCTGCGATAGCCATTTGCCGCATAGCAGCACCAGAGCGCACCACGTCAATCAGGTCATCATCTGTTAATGACGGTGAAGATGCCAATATCGGAATTGCAATTGAGTCCAAGTCTTCAGCCAGTTTTTTTGCCAATTCCCTAGGCAAATGCGGTGAATTTTGTAATGTTACAGCCAAAGCACGGCGCACAAGCTCTGCGGCATCATTGGCCATAACCTGCATAATTTCAGCAGCGCTTTGTCGTTCAACCCGTGATAATGGAGCGCGATCAATTACCCGGCATATTTTATGGGCAGCAATAGCTCGGTCATCATCATCTTTACCCTTTACCAAACGTCTAATATCATTTTCGGTTAGTTTTGACCGCAGAGCAGCAACAGACATGAGGATTAGCCTTTCGATGACAAGTTGATTCCTCCCATCATCTGCGGTTATGCTTAACCAAAGGTTGCCAAGCTAGGATCAAAAGCTATTATTTTTCATCTTCGAAAATTTTCGAGCTCGGCAAGGACAATTCCGATAGTAACCGGATAAGCATTGGTGAAAGCTGCATTAATGGCGCGCGAACCATGGCGCTCGCCAACGGAAACGCCGTAGCAAGCTTACCGGATTCACCAGAAGAACTTACCCCTGAAACATTATCCGCAGAAAAACCATCAAGATGTAAGCTTTGCAATTTCCACGCGACATCAGAAACCGACCGAGATTTGCCTTTATTATCGAAAAAAAATGCCTGATTAGCTTTTGCCTCGACAGGGAATAATTTGCTTGCAGCAATATCAGGCGTTGTTGTTGCCGCATTTAATAATGAGCCTGCTGAACTAACCCCCATAAAGTGCGCCACATACAATTCTGCATCATTTGGCTTGCGCCCTATCTTGGCGGATAATTGCTCACGGTTATCAAGAGTAAGTTGCGCCGCCATTGCTGTTGAAACAACCGGATCATGACGCAAGTTTAGTATCTTGTTACGAGCAATCGGATCTTTTACTACAAACTTACCATTCTCATTACGCTTGATCGCATCAGCCTCGGTTGCCAACCCATACACTTGACCATATTTTGAAATCATTGATAGCCAGGTCTGTTCGACAAATTGAAACAACCCGGCAGCGGAAGATGTTTTTGACCTTGCGTCGGGCTGCATTGAGCTTTCGCGTGTTGCAGTTTTCAACAAGAAATCAAAAGAAACACCGGATTTATTTGCTGTGTTGGCAAAAATTTGACGTAAATTATTAATTTGGGATTTAGCAAATATTTCAGTCATAAATTACGAGCCAGACAAGTGAACCATATTCCAATATTCACATCTAAGCCGAACTACCCTAATCACCGGTTAATTCACATTCGCGACATTTGCCTTATTCCTGCCATAATTCACCAATCAAGTTAATATTAAATAACAATTAGGGGTAGACCATGCTCAAATCCATCTCGGTATTTTTTTTATTAGTTGGCACTTTTCTTACTATTTCGTTTACCGCCTCAGCTGGCGATTCTGTTGTCTCTGCTACGGAGGAAAAACCAAAAAATCGATGCTTTCGAGTCTATGACATAACCGGTTTCGAGGGTCTTGATGACTATCACGTATTTCTGCGTGGCCGTACTCAAAAAAGGAATTATCTGGCGCAAGCTTCTCGCCGGTGTCGCGACATTGATTTTACGTCTAAAATAACGGTTAGTTTTGAAAACCAGCTTGTCTGCCCGCCAATGATTGAATTTATTCACTCGAGCAATGATAACTGCCCGATAAAGTTCATTGAAAAAGTTGCAAATAAAGACACCGCCAAAGCGATTGTCGCAAAACGCGCAAAGCTACGTCAAGAAAAAGCCGACGCACGGGCAGGTAAAACTAACTAGGCGCGACCTCGCCGCGAGACAGAAGACAAGTAATTAATTCTAAAACGCCCGTTGATAAGGTTTAACTTGCCGTAGATACCCGTCGACTGCGTCATCAAGCTTGAATTGCACCATATCTTTGTAATGGTAAGAATTTAACGCACCTGCTTTTCGCAATATTCTACCGGCAACTGATTTTATAATTTTCTCAAAATGTGATGCATTATCCCATTGCGGACTCATTCCGAATTTGCGACGTAAAATTCCGTTGGTCAGCATGCCGCCATTTATGAACGCACTTTCACGGGTTGAAAATTCCATCACCATCGACACGCAAAAACTCTGGTTTTCAACTCTGTGCGGCGAACGATGCGGCCAGGAAACCATCTCGCCACCATATAAATCATAAACTCCGGCACTTGCGTCCATTTCGGAATTATATGGTACATCTTCATTTCTCTCGCCAAGAATGATTGCTTCAAACGCCTCATCAGGCAAGAAGTCCTGTCCCAAAGGGTAAACCCAAACCCGTTTATGACCACGAATATGCCAAAGATGGGTAATGGTCGGATCACTATGGTACGGTGTTCGAGCAGTAGGTGAGGAAACCAATACCCCGCCACGGCAATTTCTACGATCAAAGTTTTTACCAGTTCCGTGCTCCAACTCATCATGTAACTGATCAAGCACAGCAATATATTCATGGTGGGTATTCATTGCTTCACGGATATTGATCCAAATATCCCCAGATTGAGCAGCAGCAACCAAAGTTGCACCCGATGCATCACCAAAATCCACCGTTAGGTGCTGGTCTTTATATTGCTGGCGCTGACCATCTTTTGGTACGGCCAGAACATCAATTAAATGCTTTGGGTGTTTATCTAATAAATCAACCAAGGCTTGATCCGAAAACAAGCCTGTATCTTGTAATGAATGCTCAACCGCCATCACTTTTTTTCCGTAATCGCGGCGATTATCCTCAGTCCAATTATTGATTATTTTCATCACTTACTCCTACATAACAGTCTGGCACAATGTTGCGCTAAACAGGTAATTTACTGCAATCGTCATACCGAATTGCTAAAATTAACTGCGGCAAAACCCCGCAGGTATTGGTGGTTCTGGCAAGCAGACGTTTGCCACCAATATAGGTGAAATTAGCCGGCTTGGTGGCGTTTTAGTTAAAAAGAGACTGGACTCCATGATGGATTGTTTGCTCCAATGTTCCCGCCTGTGACACAGGTGGTGGGATTGACGGGTGGCGCAGGCTGTCTCCCGTCCTTTTGAGATGGAGGTAAATATGGTTGGTGATAAGGAATTTTGGAGACGCAGAAATCAAAACACATTCACGATTGCAAATGGCGCAGCGGTTTTGGCATTATTGCAATTATTTGGTAGCGGTGACGAGCCAATAGAATCCGTGCAAGAGAATATTATATTTTTCGTACCATTTTTACTTGGTATTTTGTTTGGCGGTTTTACGGGTTTGACCGCAATGGTTGCAGAGAGTGTCAAAGATGACGTATGGGCTTCTTCGGCTTTAAAGATTACACGCGAACTTCTGGACAAAGTAACTTTAATAAAAGATTCGAATTTTTTGGATATTAAAGAACAAGATAAACAAGAAGCCGATATAAATAAGTTAGAAAAGAAACACAGTTTATCGGAGAGTGACTTAAGAGATATCAGTAATAAAAAGCAAGTATTCGGGAACTACGAAGTAAGTTTACAGAGTTCGAAAGGAAAATTGCAAAAATGGAAAGTGAGTCCGTGGATGCTTTTTTAGTGAAACAAAAAAGAACTTCAGAAGAAATTGATGCCAATATGCCGGCTATATATATAATTTTTCTGTTCTCCTCTGGATTTTTATTTACATTAGGAATTGTGATCTTAGTGGTGGCGGCTCTTCTAAATATATATTTACCTAGCCCAGCCCCATCATTCCTAACCCCACGTAAATTCTCTCTCGAACTGAAGTAGATCCATTTTGTGCATGACCGTCCGGTTTTACCGTAAATGTCACCTTCGATCTGCTTAATGTGTGCCCCTCGGTAAGATGCCAAGGCTTGGTAAGCGGGAAGTGGCGTTTTAGTTCAAGGAAAAGCAGTTAATTTGCGTTCCCTGTTGTTGCAAAATTTCAGTAATAGCGGTCAGGAATAATTAACCTTACCAGTAAATAAAGCCAATCAATCTTCGATTTCTATATTCAAAACGTACTTCATAGCTTAGTAATCGATACACGTTTAACGGTAGCAAAAGGAGGTTGATATATGACTGACCTTATCACAACTTACAAAAACTTTATAAATTGCGGATTTGCCGGTATCACCCCCATGGCTCCCGCTAGTGAACAACAAATAGCCAAGTTTTGCGAAGAATACAGTCAAGAACATAACATGCCGCCTCCAGAGGAATTGGTGACGATGGTACGTATTGCCAATGGTGCAAACTGGGGTGATGAAGAAGGTTGGGGTTTTGAGTGGTTAACCGAAGTTGATCAACAAACCGGCCCAGCATTAGAACGCAGTATAAATTTACTTCCTGATGGTTGCGGAAATTCGCTTATTGTTGACGTTAAATCTGATGGTAGCTTGGGGCCAGTATTGTTTAACTGCCATGACCCTATGAGCATAACAATTTATGCACCCAGCTTAAAGACTTTCTTTGAGCGCGAGCAAAAGTCAGCTAAAAAACACGGACGGATATTGTTAGATGAAGAGAATTTTCTTGAGTTATTATTCAACTTTGAAGACATCGGATTAAGTTATGAGCAGGTTATGTCCGGTAGCAGCAAAGGATTAAAATCCTATGCTGAAAAGATCGGACCGAATAATTTATTTATAGATTTTAGAACTTGCAAAACCGGATTGTCATTTCATTACCACCCGACCAGAAAAGAGCCGATGGCACGAGACTGGCCGGCATTACGTGACGGTGATAATTTGATATTTGCTATTCCGTTGATTGAGCACCCACCAACAATAATGCAGCGAATCCAATCATTATTTGGCAAATAAATACTTTATTCATTCAAGACCCGTTGCAAGGCATTGTCCCAGCCGAAGAGTAATTCTTTATGAGTTCCATCAGTCATTTGCGGCCTAAAAACCTGATCAATTACTCGGCGGCAGGCAAATTCCTGTAATGATGGAAATAAACCAATACCAACAGCAGCCAAAGCCGCCACGCCAGTGATTGTACTCTCTATATTTACTGGGCGCTCGACTGAAATCCCTAAAATATCTGCCATGAACTGTAACAGCCAGTCGTTTCCAACCATACCACCATCAACCCTAATCCTTGATAATTTCACCCCATCAAGTTCAAGCGCCTCTACCAGATCACGAGTTTGATAAACTACTGCCTCCAATGCCGCCCGAACTATTTGCGCTTTGCCGCTTCCACGGGTTAGCCCCAACAAAGCCCCCCTCGCCTCAGCATCCCAATGCGGCGCGCCAAGTCCAGCAAAAGCCGGAACTAGATAAACTCCTCCGGTATCGGGAATTGATTTGGCCAATGTCTCACACTCAGACGCATCAGCAATGATTTCCAAACCATCGCGTAGCCATTGAATAGTGGAGCCAGCAGAAAGAATTGATCCTTCAAGCGCGTAAGTTGTTACGCCATCTAATTGATAGGCAATAGTGCCAAGCAACCGGTGCTTTGAACGAATTAGTTTATCACCGGTATTAACCAATAAAAACGATCCGGTTCCAAATGTGGACTTTAACTCTCCGGGGCTAAAACATGCTTGACCGATGCTTGCTGCTTGTTGATCACCGGCAACGCCTTTTATCGGAATCTCAAACCCACAATGCGCAACGTCGATAGCACCAAAATCCGCCACACAGTCTTTCACTTCAGGTAAAACCGAAACCGGAACATTAAACAATTCCAGTAATTGTTCCGACCATCGTCCTTTTCTAATATCATAAAGAGCAGTTCTAGAAGCATTTGTCGCATCGGTGGCATGAACTTTACCATTGGTCAGTCGCCAAATTAAGAAACTATCTACCGTACCAAATGCTAATTCACCGCGCTTCGCCCGCTCTCTTGCGCCATCGACATTATCCAGCAAAAAAGCAATTTTAGTCGCGGAAAAATACGGATCCAGTAACAATCCGGTCTGCTGAATAACAAGACCCTCAAACCCTTTATCCTTTAGTTCATCACAAACAGGTGCAGTACGTCGATCCTGCCAAACAATAGCATTAGCTATTGGCTCACCAGTTTTGCGATCCCAAATAATCGTTGTTTCCCGTTGGTTGGTAATCCCACAAGCAATCGGTTGATAGCCTTTTTCATGGGCAATTTTCACAACTTCACTGATGGTTTGCAAGCATGTTTGCCAAATCACTTCTGGATCATGCTCCACCCAACCGGCTTGCGGGTAAATTTGTGCAAATTCCTGTTGCGCCGAGCAAATTTGCCCACCATCTTGATCATAAGTGATCGCCCGGCTGCTCGTGGTTCCCTGATCAATGGCTAATATTGCATCTTGCATTTCAAATCCTAATATTATTTTGGTCAATTTAGAGCATTTTCTATTGCACTTTGCAAAACCCAACATAGGTTCTTCCCAAGGTTTTAGGCGAAAGTAAATGCAACAAGAATTTAATTTACTAATAATCGGCGGCGGCATTAACGGCGCGGGCATTGCTCGTGATGCCGCCGGACGCGGATTATCGGTTTGTCTGGTAGAACAAGCTGATTTAGCTAGCGGCACATCATCAGCCAGCACAAAAATGATCCATGGTGGTTTACGTTATCTTGAATATTATGAATTTGGACTGGTTCGCCAAGCATTAAAAGAACGCGAGGTTCTGTTAAGAATCGCCCCGCATTTGATCCAGCCTTTGCGGATTGTTTTACCGATCCTGCCTAAAATGCGCCCGGCATGGCTGATCCGCATTGGCTTGTGGATTTATGACCATCTTGGCGGCAAGATATCACTTGCCAGTACCAGCAGCATTTCTCTAACCGGCACACAAGAAGGGGCATCGTTAAAGTCCGGCCCGACCAAAGCCTTTGCCTATTCAGATGGCTGGGTTGATGATGCCAGATTAGTAGTATTAAACGCTGTTGATGCCGCCGATAAAGGGGCAAAAATTCTAACCAATACCAGACTTACTACATTGCAGGTTAAAGACGGAAAATGGTTGGCAGAAATTGTTAAGGGCAATAAAAAATCGAACTGCACAGCTAGATGCGTAATCAACGCAGCTGGGCCATGGGCTGATAAAGTCGATAACTTGGCCGGTTTTGATCATGCCGCGCACATGGTCAAAGTGCAAGGCAGCCATATTGTGCTGCCGAAATTGTATGATGGTGAACACGCATATTTATTTCAAAACCCTGATGGAAGGGTATTATTCGCAATCCCATTTCAGAACGACTACACCTTGTTTGGAACCACAGATACCCCAATTACCGGTGATCCGGCCAAGGCGCATTTAAACGCTGCTGAAACCGAATATTTGCTAACCGGTGTGTCGCGGTTTTTCGAACATAACCTTTCCAAAAAAGATATTATCTGGAGTTACTCCGGAGTCAGAGCCTTGTTCGGTGATCCTCAAAAATCCGCTTCGGCTCTATCGCGCGATTATGAATTAGTAATGGACGAAAACACCGACAATCCACCATTTCTAAGCATTTTAGGTGGTAAAGTGACCACTTACCGCAAGCTATCAGAAAAAGCTGTGAATATGATTTCGTCGCGATTGGGTAACGATTTAGACCCATGGACGGCAACCAAGCCTCTACCGGGCGGCGATTTTGGCAACGATAGTCTTAGCGATTTAATTTCCCGCATTGAACAGCAACACCCATTCTTTGATAAGGCAAATGTTACTCGATTAGCCAAAGCTTATGGCACATTGGTGTTCGATATATTTACCGATGTAAAGTCCCAAGATGATTTGGGAATTGATTTTGGTTATGGATTTAGCGAGGTCGAGGCCAAATATTTACTACAATACGAATTCGCCAACACAGTTGATGACTTAATTTGGCGACGTAGCAAAATCGGCCTGCATTTAAGCAAACAACAGGTCAAAAAATTACAGGACTGGCTGGTATTAGAACATATTTAATTCTAACCGTGCCTCGTCAGACATTCTGGCCGGAGTCCAAGGTGGTTCAAAAATCAAATTGACCGTAACCCCGCGCACGCCAGCAACACTGGCGGCGGCATTTTCCACCCACATAACCATATCGCCAGCCACCGGACAGCCCGGCGCAGTCAAAGTCATATCAACCTCAACATCACGATCATCAGAGACATCGACCTTGTAAATCAAGCCCAGTTCGTAAACATCAACCGGAATTTCAGGATCGTACACGCTTTTAAATGCCGCGATCAAATCCTCGGTTAACCGCTCAAGTTCTTCTTTTGGTATACTTGAGTCCTTGGCTGTGTCCGTTGCTTCTTCAGGCAAAAAATTTGTTGATTCATCAACATTAAGATTTTTTGATATGTCTATGATATCTCTTGCTTTTATATCCATTATCTCTACTCCAAAAATTTCCGTACTTTGCTTAATGCCTGCAAGAAAATATCAACTTCTTCCTCAAGGTTATAAGCAGCAAAACTAACCCGGCAACTTGACGAAACACCGAACCTTCGCATTAACGGCTCGGCGCAATGAGTGCCGGCACGTATAGCAATTCCATATTTATCCATTAACTGGGCAATATCGTGAGCGTGCATGCCATCAATAGTAAAACTACACACCGCACCCTTACCCGATGCCTGACCGATAATTTGAATATCATTATGCTGCCGTAGACCGTCTTCAACTAGCTGCAACAACAAATCTTCATGTGCAGCCAGTGCGTCACGATCTAAATCTTGCAGCCAGTTCAACGCCGCACCAAAACCAGCAGCTTCTATAATCGGTGGAGTTCCGGCCTCAAACCGATATGGTGGGTCAGCATAGGTAATATTGTCTTTTGATACTGATTGCACCATCTCGCCGCCGCCTTGCCATGGCGGCAAAGCATTTAATGCATCATATTTGCCATAAAGCGCACCAATGCCGGTAGGGCCATATAACTTATGTCCAGTTATAGCATAAAAATCCACGTCGAGGTCTTGCACGTCAATTGGAGTATGAACAGCTGCTTGCGAGCCATCTAACAAGACCTTCACCCCATGTTCGTGCGCAATTCCAATGATTTTTTTTGCATCAACGATAGTCCCCAGCACATTAGACATATGAGTTAATGTCACCAGCTTTGTTTTTGCCGAAAATAGTTTTTCATAAGCTGCCATATCCAGCTCACCAAGATCGGTAACTGGCACCCAGCGTAAAACCACGCCTTTGCTTTGGCGCAAAAAGTGCCAAGGAACGATATTGGAATGGTGCTCCATCTCTGACAGGATAATTTCATCACCAGATTGCAGGCTTTGTCCGAAACTACTAGCCAGCAGGTTAATCGCTGCTGTCGCGCCACTGGTTAGAATGATTTCCTGATCCGACTTGGCATTTAAAAAATTTGCCACCGTTTTACGTGTATTTTCAAAAACCTCCGTAGTTTCATTAGCCAAGGTATGCAGACCACGGTGCACATTGGCATACGAATGATCGACCATCTCGCGCATGGCCTCAATTACACACGCTGGTTTTTGCGCCGATGCTGCATTATCAAGATAAACCAATGGCTTGTCATTTATCTCACGTCCTAAAATAGCAAATTCAGAACGAAGGGCGTATGCATCAAAGCTAGCAGGTTTTTGCAAAAATGACGCACTCATTGCCGCCCCTCCAACCAATTATCAATATCTGCCGTCAAATCCTTGGCAATTTCCGCTGGTAACTTATCAAGTGTTTCAATTACAAACGCCCGTATCAACAATGCCCGGGCTTGCGTTTCTGAAAGTCCTCGCTGTCGCATGTAAAAAAGAGCCGCATCATCAAGTGCGCCAACAGTATTTCCATGAGCACAAGCAACATCATCAGCGTATATTTCCAACTCCGGCTTGGCCTGAACCCGTGCTGCATCACCTAACAAAACAGTGTGATGACCCATTTTTGCATCGGTTTGTTGCGCCGATTTTGCCACATGAAATTTACCTTGAAACACGGCCTTGGCTTGGTCAAAAACTACGCCTTTCACCAACTGTCTGGTTACGCCGCTTAAAGCTTGATGAGAGATCACACTGGTCATATCGGATTTGCAATTATCAAACAGCAGATATGCACCATTAACGGCTATGTTCGTATTATCACCAAGCAAGCTGATATGGGTCTGGTTGCGTGAAAGATGAGCACCAAAATCAAGGGTATATTGATGATAATAACCGTTTTGGCCAATTTCGACAAAAGCCTGATTGATCCGAGTTTGATCAGGTGAATGTTTGTTTACCAAAATACGGGTTAAACTTGCATCATATTCAACAATGAACTCTCTGGAATTAACGGCAAAACCGTTGTTTATCTGATTATTGTCTTCGATCAGCACCACAGAACAACCGGATTTCACCCGTATCTGCACTAAAGAACCACTAAGGGTGCTGTTACAATTAGTTTGCAATTTCAAAACTTTATCAGGAGTTCTATCAATTACAAATTCGGCAATAGAATTAGCCGTAGACAGTCCAGCCGCCAGCAAACTAATCAGGTCATTTTTTTTAGACACAAATTCTGTTTGCGTGACACCATCTAAGGTAACGTAAGCATCATTCTTAATTGCCGCAGCACGTTTACTGAACTTAGTGATGGCTCCGTGTAAATCTGTCCATCGCCACTTTTCGTCCCGTGGGTGTGGCAAACCTACCTCGGCAAACCGTTCAAAACGCTCCACCTGATCAGCAGCATTAGCTTGTGCAGCAAACATCTTACCAAGTGCGGCTTCTGCCTGACTTATGGAAACCATTTGGTTCACGCCGCCGCCTCGATATATTGATCATAACCGTTTTTTTCCAAATCAAGAGCTAGCTCTGGCCCGCCGGACTTTACGATTTTCCCGGCCGCCATCACATGTACCCGATCCGGTTGGATATAATCCAATAACCGCTGATAATGAGTTATCACCAACATAGAGCGGTCGGCTCCACGCAAAGAGTTCACTCCATCGGCCACAACTTTTAATGCATCAATATCAAGACCGGAATCAGTTTCATCAAGCACCATAAACTTTGGCTTCAGCATCGCCATTTGTAGTATTTCCAAACGTTTCTTCTCACCACCGGAAAACCCGACATTTACTGAGCGTTTGAGCATTTCCGGTTTAATCTTCAATAAACCGGCTTGCTCGCGGATTAATTTTAAAAATTCTGGTGCTGAAATTTTATCTTCATCTCTGGTTTTACGCTGGGCATTCAATGCCGCACGGATAAATGTCATTACTGGCACCCCGGGAATTTCCACCGGATATTGAAATGATAAAAACACACCCTTGGCAGCCCTTATTTCAGGATCTAAGTCCAGCAAATCCTGCCCAGAAAACAAGACTGAACCATCGCGCACTTCATAATCTTCTCGTCCGGCGATTACATTAGCCAAAGTCGACTTACCAGTGCCATTAGGCCCCATTATCGCATGCACTTCACCTGCCGGAATTGACAAGGAAAGGCCTTGCAAAATATTGCCAGTCTCGCCGGCAATTCCTACTGTTAATTTATTGATCTCAATCATAATTACTCTTCACCATCAAAATAATCGGCTTTACCTTGCCCGCTATAACCTAAATGCCGAAACTTGGCTTCGCCCGGCGTGGCATTCTCCGGAATACCAGCAGAAACAACAAATTTATCTGAATCCGGATATACCACCACCATAGTGTCGGACAAGGTTGAAAACGCCAGATATTTCAGATCAGTATCGCCAGTGTTAATTAGTTGATGCGCAACCTCTGCGCCGCCCGGAGGCGCACCCAATACATCGCCGGCTTTTACTGGATAAGTATCTTCGCCAAAGCGATAATCGGCCTCGCCTTCCAATATCACCATCATTTCATCATCATTTAGATGCGCATGATGTGGAAAGGCACGCTTACCCGGCGGCACAATAGTCAACATACAGCCAAGGTTTTTCGCACCAAGTAATGGCCCGATACGCCCTAGTTTGGCGGCAAATTTCCCACCATTTCCAAAGTCCATCATCGGTACATCGTCCAGGCTAATAACCGGTTTTTTGGCATCGCTCATTACCCGACACTTCCTTCCAGACTTATAGCTACCAAGGCCTGCGCTTCGACGGCAAATTCCATTGGCAATTTTTGCATTACTTCACGGGCAAAACCATTGACCAGCAAAGCGGTGGCTTCTTCCATATCCAAGCCCCGTTGCTGGCAATAAAACAACTGGTCTTCTGATAATCTGGTTGTGGTAGCCTCATGTTCCATATGGGCATCGGCACGCGCCACATCCACATAGGGTACTGTGTGCGCTCCACATAAATCACCAATAAGTAAGCTATCGCACTGGGTGAAATTACGAGCGTTTTCAGCTTTTCGATGCACGCTAACTTGTCCGCGATAAGTGTTTTGTGCATGTCCTGCGGATATACCTTTCGAGATAATCCGTGAGGTAGTGTCTTTGCCCAAGTGGATCATTTTGGTGCCGGTATCTGCTTGTTGATAGCCATTCGTGATGGCAATCGAATAAAACTCGCCAGACGAGCCATCACCGCGCAAAATACAAGATGGATATTTCCAAGTAATCGCCGACCCGGTTTCTACTTGTGTCCATGAAATATGCGAGTTTTTACCACGGCAATCACCACGCTTGGTAACAAAATTATAAACTCCGCCTTTACCTTCTTTATCGCCAGGCCACCAATTTTGCACCGTTGAGTATTTTATTTCTGCGTCATCCAGCACCACCAGCTCGACCACTGCCGCATGCAATTGGTTTTCGTCACGCATTGGCGCGGTACAGCCCTCCAGATAAGAGACATAAGACCCCTCTTCGGCTATGATTAAGGTGCGTTCAAACTGCCCGCTGCCTTCGGCATTCATACGAAAGTAAGTTGACAATTCCATCGGGCAACGCACCCCTTTTGGAATATAAACAAATGTCCCATCAGAGAACACGGCAGTATTTAATGTAGCAAAGAAATTATCGCTTGGCGGTACTACTGTCCCAAGGTATTTACGTACCAGTTCAGGATAATCATGCACGGCCTCGGAAAAAGAGCAGAATATCACCCCGGACTTTGCCAATTCATCACGAAAAGTAGTGGCCACAGAAACTGAATCAAATACCGCATCTACCGCAACTTTTGGCGCACCCTCAACGCCGGCTAAAACCTCTTGTTCGCGCAGGGGAATACCCAATTTGGCATAAGTCGCCAAAATTTCAGGATCAATTTCATCAAGACTTTTAGGCCCGGATCCGGCCGCCTTGGGCGCGGCATAATAATAAATGTCCTGATAATCAATTTTGGGGTAATTGACCATTGCCCATGTCGGCTCTTCCATAGTTTTCCAGCGCTCAAAAGCTGCCAACCGCCAATCAAGCAACCATTTAGGCTCTTTCTTTTTGTCGGAAATGAAACGAATAACTTCTTCGTTCAAACCCTTAGGAGCATATTCAGTTTCTATATCTGTACTAAAACCATGTTCATATTTATCTGCCTCCAAAGCTCTGGCGGCATCAACTGTATTTTGATCAATACTGTCTTTAACTTTTTGCATTACGCAACCTCCCCTCTTGTCGCCTGCTCATAAGCAAGCCCCCAAGCATTGGCAAATAGTTTCAACTGTTGGTCTGTTATGTCGCGGCCAATTGAAATTCTAACCGCACACTTAGCCAAATTGTCGGGAACATTCATCGCCTTTAAAACATGACTGGACTTAACCTTGCCAGAAGAACAGGCAGAACCAGCAGAAATAGCAAATCCAGACAGATCAAGAGCCATAACCTGTGTTTGTGAGGAAAAACCAGTAGCCGCACAGCATAAAGTATTTGGCAAACAATCAACATCTTCGCCAAACACCACCAAGTCAGGAGAAAACTTGCGCATCATCTCGGCCAAAGTATCAATCTTACCATACAGCGCAGCAAACTCAGCAAGCTCGGACACAGCCTCATTAGCTGCCACCGCAAACCCTGTAATTGCAGGCACATTCGATGTGCCACCGCGCCGACCAGACTCTTGTCCGCCGCCAAGCATTTGTCCACGCAAACTCAAACCACAACGCACAACCAAAGCTCCAACACCGATTGGCCCGCCAACCTTATGGGCAGCCAAGGTCATAGTATCGGCACTAATTTGGCCAAAACTGACCGGAATTTTACCAAAAGCCTGAGCTGCATCAACATGCAAAAAACCATCATTTTCATGAACAATGTCGGCAATTCTCCGCAGGGGTTGAATTATTCCGGTTTCATTATTTGCCAACATAACAACCGCCATAAATGGCTCTTTTTGTTGTAAAACTACTTGCTCGAACAACGTAATATCTATCAGGCCGTCAGCAAGCATTGGCAAGTATATGATATCTGCACCGCTTTGCTCTGCTGCTATTAAATTGCTTGGGTGTTCACAAGGAGAAAGTAATATTTTTCTCACCCCTAAAACATCAACAGCATTCTTTATTGCCAGATTATTACTTTCGGTTCCACCACTGGTAAACACCAGATCATCAGGACTAGATTTAATTGCTTGCGCCACTTGTTGTCTTGCTTTTTCTAAAGCTTGCTTTGCAATACGTCCAAACCCGTGAACAGAAGACGGATTACCGACCTGTTCATAGGCATTATTCATAGCATTTAGCGCCGAACGCCGCATTGGAGCCATCGCATTATAATCAAGGTAAGTGCCCATTATTTTGACCCAAGCATATCGTAAAACCTAGCACCGCCTGCGGTGCCGATAACCCGCCGTTCAAGCACATCAGCCAAAGTGATCGAATTTAAAAACAAATATATATGCTGGCCTAACTCACTCCATAGATCATGTGCCAAACATTTTCCAGTTTTACCCTTGCAATCAAGACCGGTCTCGGGACGACATGCAGTCGCCTTGATATTTTCATCAACAGCCAGAATAATATCGGCAATTGAAGTTTGATCCGCACTACGCACCAAAGAATAACCACCACCGGGGCCACGCACACCATGTACCACACCATTTCGGCGCATCTTGGAAAACAACTGCTCAAGATAAGACAAGGAAATATCCTGTCGGTCAGCAATTTCCGCCAAAGTGATCGGTTTGTCCGTTTTCATCGAAGCTAAATCAGCCAGAGCAATAACGGCATATCTACCTTTTGCACTTAGTTTCATAACTTTATTCACTTCCCTGCTCGCCAGAACTGTACCATGTGTGCTAGAACGCCGGCTGATTTGTAATGTTGAAGAATCGACACTTGCAAATGAAAAACTAAATTAACTATACCTGACCATTCTAGTCAAGAATTATTGAATGCAAAACATACTTTTTTATAGCTATTTTATCACAACTGCCTAAATACCAGACTAAAATAACAGACAATTATATCATAAGAGATATTTATATGCCAGAAGTTATCATCCCCGGCCCAGAAGGTAGACTAGAGGGTTTTTACCATCCCTCAGCAGAACCAAACGCGCCAATAGCGCTTATTTTACATGCTCACCCAAAAGGTGGCGGGCAAATGAACGCCAAGCCGATCGTCTCGATGTATGATTTATTCAAACGCCGTGGATACTCGGTTTGCCGCTTTAACTTACGTGGCGTTGGCGGCTCGCAAGGAGAATATGATCAGGGACAAGGTGAGTTGCAAGACGCAGCAACAGTTCTTGACTGGTTGCAATCATTAAACCCGAACGCTTCTTTTTGCTGGGTTGCCGGGCATTCGTTTGGCGCGTGGCTGGGTATGCAATTATTGATGCGCCGCCCGGAAGTACGCGGCTTCATATCCATGGCTCCACCGATGAATATGTATGATTTCGGTTTTTTAGCTCCGTGCCCCGCCTCTGGATTATTACTTTATGGCTCTGCAGATCGCATCTGCCCACCAGAAGAAATTGAACTAATTGCTGAAAGGATACGCCTGCAAAAAGGCATATTGCTTTCCCACAAGATAATTCAAGGAGCTGGCCACTTGTTTGATGACCACCTTGATGAATTAGAAGCCGAAGTTGATACCTATATGAATTATCGGGAAAACGGCACTCGTGACCCGCACCTTGAAGAGTTTGTGAAAACTAATCGCAAGTGTCGCAGATAAGGCCACCTGAAACCGGCATCAATACGCCAGTAGTATTTGGCCATGAGCTTGCTTGCCCTGATAGTTTCAGGGAGGCCAGCCAAGCAAAAGCTTCTGCCTCTACCATATCGCCATCAAAGCCAGCAGCTTCGCAGGGCAACACCGGACAATCCAGCGCTGCGGCAAGCCTTTGCATCATTACGGGATTAAGTCGGCCACCACCGCTAACTAAAACCTCTACAGGTGAAGTTGGCAATGCTTTGATTGCCCTAGATATTGCCTGGACTGTGATTTCCAGTAGGGTTGCTGCACCATCGACAAGCTCTAAACCCTGCACACACTTATGATCAAATTCCCAACGATCGAACGAGGCCACTCCTGCGGCCTTTGGCAGGCGGGCAACCGCCCTATCAACTATTGTTTGATCTACTACTCCAGCAGCAGCCAACGCACCGTCCTTATCCATTAGTCCTAAACCATGATGCTGAACCAGTGCGTCAAGCGGACCATTACCCGGCCCGCAATCAAAAGCCAGCATTTGTTGTTGAGACTTTTCACCACTCAAATCAGGAATAAAGGTAATATTGCTAATACCACCAATATTAAGAAACACTGTTGGCGGTTTCGCACGCCGCTTTGCCAATTCAAAATGCCATGCCGGAGCCAATGGCGCGCCATGTCCGCCATTTTCAATATCGGCACTTCTAAAATCATACACCACTTTGCTTCCTGTGGTATTAGCCAGCAATTCAGCATCGCCGATTTGCAATGTTTTGCCCAACAAGCCCACCGCCGGTGGTCTATGCAGGACTGTTTGCCCATGAAACCCGATAGCGTGTAAATCTTCTTGCACTAGATTATTTGCTTGCAATAATTGTGAAACAGCCTTGGCACCGACCTCTGCAATCAATTTAGATGCCGCATGAAAAACCTCTGGTTGTTTGCCGGTAAAGTTCCATTTAATGGCTTCAATCGCTGCCTGCTGCAATAACTGGCGCTGTACAGTTGTCCATGTAATTGAAACGCCCTTGAACTTTCCAACAGCCACACCGCCCTGCACCTGTATCAAGCCCGCATCCATAGCATCAATTGAGGTTCCGCTCATTAAACCGGCAAAAAACATATATTTCCTCTTTTCGTGGCTATCCAGTTGGTGTTAGTGACAAG
>JAESTZ010000069.1 GCA_016763315.1 Robiginitomaculum sp. | reverse complement strand
TTATCGGTTTCCGGCTCAGTAGCTTCCGGTTTGTCTTTTTGCCAAAACCATTTCATCTAAACAATTTCTCCATGCAGAGTCTGGCCATCATTGCTAATAATATTTACATCCAAAATCGCTCCGGGGCGAGCAGTAGCTGCATTTTGCACTTTTACTTTGGAAAAATCATCCAAACGACCAATTCCAGATTTCTCAAACAAAACCTTTTTGGTTTTGTGCAAGTGTTTTTGCAGGTGTTGTTGTAATTTCACCGCGCCAAGTTCCCGCAATTTTGCCGCTCGTTCACGAATAATTTGCTTGTCCACTTGTGGCATTCTTGCTGCCGGTGTGCCTTCTCGTGGGCTAAACGGAAACACATGCAAATATGACAAATTACATTCATCTACCAGCGCATAAGTGTTCTCAAACATTGCATCGGTTTCGGTAGGAAACCCGGCAATAAGGTCAGCGCCAAAAGCAATTTCTGGACGTATCGAGTGCAATTTATTGCAAAGCTCAATTGCCTTTTCGCGGCTGTGTCGGCGTTTCATTCGCTTGAGGATCATATTATCACCGGCCTGCAAAGACAGGTGCAAATGCGGGGCAATACGTTGCTCCTTAGTCAATAACTCAAACAATTCGTCATCAATTTCGATGGCATCAATTGATGATAAACGAAGCCGCGGCAGATCCGGTGCCCCTTGCAATATCTGCCTTACCAAACGCCCCAGTCTTGGCCGGCTTGGCAGATCATCACCCCATGAAGTAAGATCAACGCCGGTTAGCACGACCTCCGCCACTCCTTGTTCTGCTAACAATGCTATTTGCCGCACTACTTCGCCGGCTGGGACTGATCTGGCATTACCTCGACCAAACGGAATAATGCAAAACGTACAACGATGGTCACAGCCGTTTTGCACTTCGACATAAGTACGCGCCCTAGTGGAAAATGCGTCTATAAGATGCCCAGAATTTGTCGTGACACTGGCAATATCGTTCACCCGAACCCGTGGTGTATCAGGTTCAAACGTCCAACTTTTGGCTTGCATTTTTTCCGAATTGCCAAGCACGAAATCCAGCTCGTCCATGGCGGCAAACTGTTCAGGGTCAATTTGCACCGCACAACCAGTGGCAATGATCCGAGCATTTGGGTTATCTCTTCTGGCCAGTCTGATACTGCGCCTGGCCGAACGCACCGCCTCATTAGTAACGGCGCAAGTATTGATAATTATTGTTTCACCAAGATTGGAATTTTTGGCATGGTTTAACATTACCTCGGATTCAAAGGTGTTCAGGCGACAGCCTTGGGTAATGATTTTAACATCTTGGCTCATATCTGCCTAATTGGACGCAAGAGCCAGTAAAATCAAGCCACAGTGTAGTTTTTGTTTCTTCACCACGCTCGCAATGCCGGCAAGGTGGCTAAAGCAAAAGATCGTAAAGGGGCGATCCCACCAAGTCCGTCATCACACGATTTATTCGGGTGATCCAGTTCTCCTACCATTACCCCCATCAAGTGCAAGGCTGGATACCGGCCTACGCCTACATTACGGCGTTTTGACAAACAAAAAGGGCCGCCAAATGGCAGCCCTTTAATTCTTGAAATATGAAAGTAGTTAGTGCTTCACATTACGCCATACAGCGCGGTATGAGCCATAAAGCAATATTGCCAAGATCAGCAAATAAAGCATCACAGCCCAACCGGTTGCTTTGCGTTGTTCCATTTTTGGATCAGCCGCCCAAGTAAGAAATTGGGTAAGATCCTTTGCCATTTGATCAACGCTGGCCTTGGTGCCATCAGAATACTCAACGGAGCCATCAAACAATGGTGGAGCCATGGCGATTTTCGAGCCACTGAACATCGGATTGTAACTCATGCCAGATGACAGCTCTACACCCTCTGGCGCGTCTTTATAGCCAACCAATAATGAATACAAATAGTTCGAGCCATCAACTCTAGCTCTGGTCATCAATGACAGATCCGGTGGCAACGCGCCGCCATTTGAAGCCATTGCTGCCATATCATTGGCAAATGGCGCAGGGAACTTATCAGAAATAACACCAGGGCGATCAAACATGTCACCGGTTTCATCAGGGCCATCGCTCACCGTGAACATTTTGGCAATCGCCTTGGCTACCGGGTTTTCATTTGAGTTAGGAAAATCCGGATTATAAAACGGCGCACCTTTGTCGGTGAGGTTATAAAAAGCCACATACTTTAGCGAATGACAGGCGGCACAAACTTCTTGATAAACCTGAAAACCACGTTGGGCAGAAGCCTTATCATAAGTACCAAACGGCCCTTCAAAGCTCCAATCCACGTCCTTTAAGTCGGCTTTGGGGCCGGCAGCGATAGCAGAACCAGCAACAAAGGCGGCCAATACAGCAAAACTTGCAATACGTTTTAACATATTATGCTTCTCCTTTGGAATTGCCTAAGACCGAAGCCTCGATACTAGCTGGCCGTGGTTTGGGTTTCTCGACCAATCCAAGAATTGGTAAGATGACTAAGAAATATGCAAAATAGTAAACTGTCAAAATCCGCGAGAACCAAACAAATGTCAGACCCTTGGCATGACCATCAGCATCAACGCCGGTAGCAAACACCAGATCAGATGGCAATTTGGCACCACACCAACCAAGACCAAGGCAAACCAGAACAAACAAGAAGAAGAACTGCTTGGCCAAAGGACGATAACGCATAGAGCGAACCTTTGAGGTATCCAGCCATGGTAAGGCAAACAGCACACCGATCGCGCCAAACATTGCTATTACCCCCATCAACTTATCGGGAACAGCGCGCAAGATCGCATAGAACGGCAAGTAATACCATTCAGGAACAATATGCGGCGGGGTAGAAAACGGATTAGCCGGAATGTAATTGTCAGGGTGACCCATGCTGTCCGGCATAAAGAACAAGAACCATGAGAAGATCATCAAAAACACAACAATCGCAAATGCGTCTTTGACTGTGTAATATGGGTGAAAATCAAGGGTATCGGCTTTGGTCTTGATCGAAATACCGGTTGGGTTGTTATTGCTTGGAATATGCAAAGCCCAAACATGCAAGATTACCATACCAACAATAAGGAAAGGCAAGAGATAATGCAGTGAGAAAAACCGGTTCAAGGTCGGGCCGTCAACGGCAAAACCACCCCAAAGCCACTGAGTAACACTGGTACCAGCGGCTTCTGGCGGAATTGCACTAAACAAATTGGTAATAACGATTGCACCCCAAATAGACATCTGTCCCCAAGGAAGCACATAGCCCATAAAGCCAGCGGCCATCATTAACAGGTATATTACCATGCCAACGATCCAGATCATCTCGCGCGGGTTTTTGGCCGAGCCATAATAAATCCCACGGAACATGTGAATGTAAACCGCCAAAAACATCATTGATGCGCCAACGGCGTGCATTGGCTGTAACAACCAACCAAAATTCACATTACGGTTAATGTGCTGGATCGAATCAAAGGCATGTTCAGGATGCGGAACATAATGCATCGCCAGAATGATGCCGGTGATCAGTTGGCTAACCAACATCACCGCCAAAATCGCGCCAAAAGTCCACCAATAATTTAGGTTGCGTGGGCTTGGGAAAATAAGGGTGTCAACACCAAGCCGGATAATTGGCAAACGAGCATCTAGCCATTTTTCAATTCCAGTTGATGGGTTATATCTTGATGGGCCACTCATGGTTAAGCCTCCGTTCCGATTTGTAATAATGTATCGCTCATATATCGATACGGCGGAATTTCCAGATTAGTTGGCGCGGGGCCTTTGCGGATCCGCCCAGAATTATCATAGTGTGAGCCATGACACGGACAGAACCAGCCACGATACTCGCCGCCCTTTTCATCATTAGGGTCAAACAACGGCACACAGCCAAGGTGCGTACAAATACCGATAGTTACCAGATATTCCGGCTTCAACTTACCATCAGGGCCAGCAATAAGACGCTCATTATCGGTTTGCGGATCTTTAAGATCATCTAAATCAACCGCGTCGGCTTCGGCAATCTCGGCTTTGGTGCGGTAACGGATAAACACCGGCTTACCTTGCCACTTCGCCACTACCTGTTGACCTTCTTCAAGGTCGGAAACGTCAAAATCAATCGTTGCCAAAGATAAAGTATCAGCAGCCGGGTTCATCTGATCAATCAGTGGCCAAGCAAAGAATCCAGTGCCAACGACAACAGCAGTGCCGGAGGCTATATGTATGAAGTCCCGACGAGTGGGTTCTTCCTTGTCAGTTGTTGCATCCACGTCAATTTAGCCTTTCAAAGTGCCAATGATCAAATCATTCTTGTAATAGGTTTGGCATACCTATTACAGCAATAGAATCAGAACAGGAACCTGCATACATCAGAAGCGCATGCAATCAAATCATGCAAAGAGCCCCCACCCCGACTTATCTACCAAAGGGATAAAATGCCCGCGCAAATTATTCAAGCCAAAAACCACCTGATTTTGCGATTTTTTGCCGGTTGTTTCAAATGATTCACTGTAATTGGTGACCCAAACAACTTACAGGCGGTAACATCTGACCGGAGCTGGAAATTATCACAACTTTTAAGCTAACGGTTTTTTCTACTATCGATCAAATCAGCAACCACCGATGGATCGGCCAAAGTAGAAATATCACCAAGATTTTCGAAATCATTTTCGGCGATTTTACGCAAAATCCGGCGCATGATTTTACCCGATCTGGTTTTTGGCAGGCCGGGGGCAATCTGGATCAAATCCGGACTGGCAATCGGGCCAATTTCTTGACGCACATGCAATCTTAGCTCTTTGGTCAATTCATCATCGGCTTGCATGCCAGCCATCAAACTGACGTAAGCGTAAATCCCCTGCCCCTTTATGTCATGCGGGTAGCCAACTACTGCCGCCTCGGAAACGCTTGGGTGTGAGACAAGTGCGCTTTCAACCTCGGCAGTACCCATTCTATGGCCAGAAACGTTGAGCACATCATCAACCCGACCGGTAATCCAGTAATAACCATCGCTATCACGCCGACAGCCATCACCGGTAAAGTACAAGTTGGTATATGTAGCAAAATAAGTCTCAAAGAACCGCTGATGATCACCAAACACACTGCGCATCTGCCCGGGCCAAGAAGAGCGAATACATAAATTACCCGAAGCTTCCCCAAACAATTCCTTGCCATCGGCATCAACCAACATTGGATCTATACCAAAAAACGGCTTGCTTGCTGATCCGGGTTTTAGGTCAGTCGCCCCCGGCAAAGGCGAGATCATGATACCGCCGGTTTCGGTCTGCCACCAAGTATCAACAATCGGGCATTTTTTCTCACCAACTACATTATAATACCAAGCCCAAGCCTCCGGGTTGATCGGCTCGCCAACTGACCCCAACAACCGCAAAGACAAACGATCGGTTTTGGTGACAAAATCGTCTCCTGCTCCCATCAACGCCCGCAATGCCGTTGGTGCAGTATAAAAAATACTGACCTTATGTTTGTCGCAAACTTGCCAAAATCTGCTGGCATCAGGATAATTCGGCACCCCTTCAAACATCAAAGTGGTGGCACCATTGGCCAATGGGCCATAGACAATATAACTGTGCCCCGTGACCCAACCAACATCGGCAGTACACCAGTAAATATCATCAGGTTTATAATCAAACACATATTGATGGGTGATCGCCGCATAGACCAGATAACCACCAGAAGTGTGCAATACGCCTTTTGGCTTACCGGTCGAGCCAGAAGTATAAAGAATAAACAACGGATCTTCGGCGTTCATAATTTCTGGCGGACAATCATCAGACACTTCATCACGTAATGTCTCATAAACAAAGTCACGATCCATTTGCATGGTAACATCTGCGCCAGTACGAGTTACCACCAAAACTGTGCTGACATCGGGACATTTTTGTAATGCTTTATCAACATTGGCCTTTAGAGGAATGGTTTTGCCGCCGCGCACTCCCTCATCAGCAGTAATAACACAGGTGGACTTGCAATCAGTGATCCGGCCAGCCAATGCTTCGGGTGAAAATCCGCCAAACACCACCGAATGCACCGCGCCAATACGGGCGCAAGCCAACATTGCGTAAGCTGCCTCAACCACCATTGGCATATAAAGCGTTACCCGATCGCCTTTTTTAACGCCACGTAATTTTAGCACATTGGCAAACCGGCAAACCTCTTCATGTAATTGCCGGTAGGTAATGTTTTTGGATTGTGTCGGGTCATCGCCCTCCCAAATGATGGCGACTTTATCGGCATTATCTAACAAATGCCGGTCAATACAATTATAGCTGACGTTTAGCCGTCCGTCTTCATACCAACGAACATGCAGATCCTCTTTGCCCCAAGAACAGTCTTTAACCTTGGTGTATGGCGTGATCCAATCCAGCCGTTTGCCGGCTTCACCCCAAAACTTTGTCGGATCAGCAATGCTGTCCGCATACATGCTCTCGTATTTTGCCAGATCAATATGTGCTTCTTGTGCCCACGCATCAGAGACAGGATAAACTTCTTTGGCCATGATATTGCGACTCCCAATTATTTTGAGTTTTACATAACATGATTTTCTTTGCCCGCAGATGCAAGCCCCGTTATAGTCACAGGCAATTATTGGAGAAAATAAATGGCGATGTTGATCGGCTTATTGACAATCATTGGCGGAATTGCCGCTTTGATGTGGAAAGTATCACTGGGTATTCAAGCGGCCAAAGAAATTCATGGTGTGGCCAAAGAGGTAGCAAACTTACCTCGCAAAATGAAATTTCGCTCTCAAACCGGCAAAGACGGAATACAACTGATCACTGACCCCAGAGAGGCAGCAGCCCTGTTAATGTTATCAGTGGCCAGAGCCGGCGGCCAAGTAACCAAGAGCCAAAAAGATACGATCATAAACCAGATCACCGGTCGATTTGAATTGCCGACGACTAATGCCGAAGAGCTGTTAACCCATGTCTCATGGCTATCAAAAGACTTGCCCGATGCCGATAGTGCAATAGAAAAAATGAGCAAATTCCTACTTCAACATGTATCAAATAAGGAACTGATCGAGTTAGAAGATATGCTGATGCAAGTTGCTCATATTGTCGGCAAACCAACATCGGCACAAAAGCAAATTCTCAACAAATTCGCCAAACAGGTGGGGATATAAAAATATCAATCAAGAAAAAATATCAGCAATTTTTTCTTCTTTTTTCAATCGTTTTAATTCTGAAGCCACTAAAAAAGAAGTGTAACACATTCTGGTAACTATCAGCAAAAACACTACCGAAAACGCCATAGTTTCAGGCGCGACTACCACAATCGTCACTTGAGCAACTGAGAAAACCACTCCGATCAGGATGATAGCCCAGCGGCGGTTAAAAAACACAAAGCCTGCAAGAATTAAGTCAATAATAGCTCCTATAACTTCAATTGTAGGAAACTCCCCTGGAACCATTTCTATTGAAACGAAAAACAACCCAGAAACTGAAATAACAACAAAGAAAGTTGTTAGATAATTCTTTGATTTCTTATAAAATGGCAGATCAGCATAATTTCTTGCCTGCCGCACGGCTTTTTCTTTGAAGAAAAATCCATATCTACGTTTGTTGCCCGCTTCACTCATAATGCCGCCTCATGCCAATTTGATTTACATTAAACACTATCATTCCGCCCGTAATGGACGTGATAATAGCTCGGATATCGCCCGATCCACGTCCAATTTGCCGGCAATGATTGCCGCTACTGCTTCGGTGATCGGCATTTCAACGTCTAGCTGTTTGGCCAATTTGACCATGGCTGGCGCACTGGCCACACCCTCGGTAACAGCTAATCTTCCAGATAAAATTTCTGCCAATGGTTTGCCCTCTCCCAATGCCAATCCGCACGACATGTTGCGCGAAGTTGCCGATGAGCAGGTCAATACCAGATCACCAAGCCCACACAGGCCGCGCAATGTTTCGGGGTTTGCGCCCAAAGCCAAGCCCAGCCTTACCATTTCGGCAAAGCCACGGGTTATCAATGCTGCGTGCGCGCTTTGACCAAGTTGCTTGCCCAATACAATGCCGCAAGCAATCGCCAATACGTTTTTCACTGCTCCGCCAACTTCGGCGCCGATAAGGTCACTGGCCAAATAAGGTCGAAAAGATGGCGTACCGATGGCTGCCATCAATTTACGTCCCAATACACCGTCTTTACAGGCCAATGTCACCGCCGCAGGTAATCCCGCCGCCACATCAACAGCAAAGCTTGGGCCCGACAAAACCGCAGGAACTGCACCGGGCAAGGTTTCGGCCAAAACCTGCGTCATCAGTTTACCGCTATTTTGCTCGATACCCTTGGAACACAACAGTATCGGTTTTCCCTCAACAGAATTTGATTGCAAACCTTCAAAAACCTTACGGGTGAATTGCGCCGGAACCACTGATAACACCGCATCACAAGCCATTGCATCGGCAGGGTCATTAGTCGCAATAATATTTTTCTCAAGCGCAAACCCCGGCAAATACATATTGTTTTCATGAGCTTGGTTAATGCTGTCTCTTACTTCTTCTTCCAGCACCCAAATTGTAACGTCCCGCCCGGCTCTAGCGCAAGTTTGTGCCATTGCAGTGCCCCACGCTCCACCGCCAAGAATTCCGATAGTTGAAAATTCATTCATGATTTTGGCCCTTTCTTTCCCGAACCTGATGCCGGATTATTTAATGCCGCGCTCTCGTCAAGCGGCCACCTCGGACGCGCCGCAAGATCAAGCGGGCTTGATCGACCAATAGCTAAATGTTCTGCTCCGGCCAAAGCTATCATTGCGCCATTGTCGGTACAAAACCGCAAAGGTGGCGCAATAAAACCAAAGCCATGATCCTTCGCAAGATTTTGCAAGTCATCGCGTATGGTCTGGTTGGCTGCCACTCCGCCAGCCACCACCAAATTAGTTTTTGTGAACTCAGTAGCAAAACGCACCAGCGCCTTGGCGGTTTGTCTTGATAATGTCTCACTAGCTGCTCGCTGGAAACTGGCCGCAAGGTCTGCTTTCGCCTGTTCGCATGGGTCACACACATTTTGCCAGTGTCGCTGCACCGCGCTTTTAAGACCGGCAAATGAAAAATCACATCCCTTTCGTTTTTGCAATGGCCTAGGTAGATCAAAACGGCTTGCATCACCGGTTCTGGCAATTTTCTCTACTGCTGGCCCACCCGGGAAACCAAGCCCCATAATTTTGGCAGTTTTATCAAAGGCCTCACCAACCGCATCATCAATAGTTGATCCATAACGATGATATTTACCCAAGGCCTCAATCGCCAATAACTGTGTATGCCCGCCAGAAACCAGCAATAATAAATACGGAAAGTCCAATGGCGACGCCAATCGTGGGCTAAGCGCGTGACCCTCAAGGTGGTTAATCCCCAAAAACGGCATGTCGGCGCCAATTGCTAGTGCCTTTGCGGTCATCATTCCAACTAATACACCGCCGATTAAACCCGGCCCGCTGGTTGCAGCAACTCCATCAAGATCGCTTAAACCCAAATTTGCCTTGTTTAAGGCGCGCAAGACAAGCTTATCCATAATGTCAGCATGAGCCCTGGCGGCTATTTCCGGCACCACACCACCAAATGGCTCATGCTGTTCTACTTGAGAGAATATACAATCGGACAATATTTCAACCTGTCCATTATCATGCAAGCGCACAATCGCCGCTGCCGTTTCATCACAAGAGCTTTCAAGCCCTAAAACGGTAACAGATCCGGTATTGTTCGGCATTTTACATTCTTTCATCTGCATAAACATTCGATACCATTATGCAGCTATGCTAAGCAAGTTTTGCTTTGCTTATGCTTGCCCGTTTGGTTAAGTTTAGCGCAACACCTTATTTACAATGGAAAACAATGACCAAAAAACAATCAAAAACTCCAACTCCACCAGAAGATGTGATTGATGCAGAGTTCGAGCCGGTAGAAGAAAGCCGTAGTGAGCCAAAACAACCGCGCCAACGCCCTGCATGGCCATTAGTTTGGGGTTTGTTTATTGTGGCTATCTTTGCTGGTGGCTTACTTGGAATTATTGGTGGCAAGATATTTAACGCACCAACAAGCCAGATAAACGAACAACAGCTTGCCGGCAAAGTCGATATGCTGACAAAGCGAACTGAAGAAATATCCCAAAACCTGCAACTAGCTGAAACCGCTTTGGCACAGAACAAATCCAGTGCAGAAAGTTTGCAAACGCAAGTAACAGAACTCACCGAACAACTCGTTTCATTACAATCAAGCCAAGCCGAGCCGAGGGAGGTCGAAATTACAACTGAACAAGTTGATGATATTTTATCTCGGCTACAGCAACTTGAAAACCGCCCCTTAGCTATTGCAAGCAGTGCAGAAGAAATTGATCTGGCGCCCTTACTGCAACCATTTGAGCAAAGATTGAGCCAGTTGGAAAATAAACAGGAAAACGTGACAGATACGACTGATATTTTGGATAGACTGCAAACATTGGAACAGCAAAAAACAATGCCAGCCAAGGCAGTAAATTTAGACGAAATCCTTAACCGGTTAGACAGTCTTGAAACCGGCATAATAAATAATGATCAAAGCGCAGCTAAAAAACTGGTATTGGCTGACTTAAAACTGGCAGTTCAAGGCTCCGAGCCGTTTCCGGTGCAATACGCGGCCATGGACTTGCAATACGCTGGTAATTCTCAATTACAACAATTATCCGCTATTGCCGCTACTGGCGCACCAACTAGGTTACAATTAGCAGAGCAGTTTCAAACCCTGATACCTGAAATTTTGCTGCAAGTTGCACAACCGGCTGATGATGCCGGTCTTGGTGCCAAGGCTGCAGCCTCTTTACGTGGATTGGTTGTGGTTCGCAGAACCGATGGCAAAGGTAGCCTGTTGGAAATCACTCTCGACCAAGTACAAAACGCGTTGGATAATGATGATCTGGATGCAGCAATATTGCAAATGCAATCCTTAGCCGGCGCAGCGGCCAAGGCCAGTGAAAACTGGCTACAACAAGCTATGAAGCGACAAAAGCTCGAACAAGTTGTTAACGCCTTGTTGAACCAGCAAGCAACGGAGAGTGAAAAATGATCAGATTGATTATAACCGTTCTTGCGGTTCTATTGATTGCCGCCGCTGGCTGGTGGTTGGCCAGTCAGACAGGCTTAGTAGTTATTCATGCATTTGATCGTGAAATATCCTTATCCCTGCCGGTTGGTATGGCGGCTCTATTACTGCTTACTTTATTTATGTTTGTTGTCTGGAGCGCTGTTGTCTGGGTGGTGACATTACCTAAAAGACTAAAAAAACTACAAACCCTATCAAGACGCGAACGCGGTTATGACGCATTAGAAAAAGCCCTAATTTCCTCAGCCTCCGGCGACACAAAGGCCGCCCGTCAATTTGCCGAGAAAGTCAAGCTATTGATGGATCGTCCGGCTCTGTCAGGCCTAATTGCCGCCCGATCAGCGCAGGCAGATGGCGATGTTATCGGTGCCGAGCGACATTTCGAAACCCTGTTGGAAGACAAGCGCACCCGTTTGGCAGCATTACGAGGTTTAACCGAAACCGCTTTGCAACGTCATGATCATGAAGGTGCTATTGTTCATGCCAAACAAGCTTTTGCCGCTGACCCTGCGGCAAAGTGGGCTTTTGAAACCCTGTTTGATGCTCTAATTTCAGCTCGCAACTGGGTTGATGCCAGAGAAATATTAAGTCGCGGTCAAAACAAAGGCCACCTTAGTAAGTTATCGGCTTCCCGACGCAGAGCCGTTTTATTGGCTGCGCAAAGTTCAAGCCTTGAAATTGATGGCGACATGGAAGGGGCACGTAAATTGGCCGAAAAAGCAGTCTCAGCCGCACCCGGGTTTGCCCCTGGCGCAGCTCTGGCCTCAAGACTTTTGGTATTGGCTGGCAAGAACTGGCGAGCCGCAGGCCTGCTTGAAGATGCTTGGGCTAATGCACCGCACCCGGCATTGTCTTTGGCTTATGGTGACCTAAAAGAAGATGAAAGCGATGCTGCACGTGCCAAAAGAATGAAAGGTTTAGCGCAAATAAATATCGATCATCGTGAAAGCAAAATTCTCTTGGCCGAGACAGCATTACTAATAGACGAAAACAATGAAGCGCGGGAAATATTAGAAGTTTTAATTGCCGCAGAGATCCCGCCATCATCACGCCTATGCGGTTTGATGGCTAGGCTGGAGCGCGCACAAAACCATACTTCCTTGGCCAATGAATGGCTGCGAAAATCATTAACCGCCGCTGATGAAGCCGACTGGTCAGACCTTGATCCCGACGGCCCTGCTTTTGGATATCGCGCCGAAGATTGGGCAAGACTAGTGTATAGCTTTGGTGATGCCGGTGAACTTATTCATCCTCGTCATGAAAGATTCGAGCGAATAAGTCGTGGTGAAGAGCATTTCCTATTGATCGAAAGTGATCAGTCGCAAGAAAACGAGCCGATTGCTGAAATAGAGTTGGCCGAAGAAGATCCAATTGAAATACCGGAAATACCGGCGATAAAAACAACAAAACCAAAAAAGAAAACACCTAAGAAATCGTCAACAAAAAAATCGCAACAAAAACCTGAAACAAAGACCGGGACAAAGACTGGGACAAAGACTGGGGCAAATAAAAAACCCAAAGCAAAAACGGTTATGGATGATATGCCAAGACAGCCAGATGATCCCGGCCCCGGCGCCAAAGCCGATCCAACTACCAGTGTATTAAAACGCAAAAGGAATGTGCACTAGAGCATTTGCCAACAAAAGTGGGAACCGGTTTTGTGGTGAGCAAATGCGACCACTAAAGATAATTATTTGCCAACAAAAGTGGGTAATTATTCTGTCTCGCGGTCAGATTGCTGCGCAATGACCTACGACGTGCAACGAACGGTAGAAATAATCAACCTCACCACACACCGTCATCACCCGATTTAGTCGGGTGATCCAGTTTCTCATATACTGGATACCCCGAACAAGTCGGAGTATGACAATCATTGGAATTGTAGATCCGAATTTATTATCACCGAACTTGATCTTGAGAATGCAATGGCGACCATCGGTTTTGCGGCAGATTTAATTGGCACTTGATACAAGATCAAGCCCAACTTAACCCTGCCCGCCGGACTTACCGCCAGTTCCCAAATTACCAATTTTTGCTCGTAACTCGTCCATGGAAAGAGCAAAGCCGGAACTAATCCATTCATCTTCAAGGCTCCACAGCAAATCACCCAATTCCTTGCCTTGTTTGTAGCCTACTTCCATTAAATGCTTGGCAGTTACCGGAAACACCGGCCGTTCCCACTCGGCGGCAAAGTCCAGCATATCATCAATATCACGGCGCTCGCGGCCTTCATATTTCCCTAAAGCCAGCTTCGCCGCATCAACATATCCGGAAACGACTTTGAGATAAAGCCTCCTTGATACGTCCATAAAGTCCTCGCCCGGTAACACCGGACCATTTCTGGCATAGGCCATAACTCTGGAGTTTTGGGCATTAGACAGTTTAAGATGCTTGCTGGCTTCTCGTGCCCTTGATGGATCAAGCAGAGCCATAAACCGCAATAGCGGATCAATAGGCCAATTCATAGCTTTTTCAGATACGACTAATTGCGCCAATTGATCAACATCGGTGGAGCCGGGGAAACATTTTTGCAAAACTTCCGAAGTGCGCATCCAGCGAATAGACTTCACTGGATCAGGAGCCGCTAATAATGCCTGTAATTCTTTCCATATCCGTTCGGAAGATAGCTTCTCGATACCAGCTTTTAATCGCGTACAAGCGGTAATTGCCGCCCGATCAGGACGACCAGAGCCATAATGGGCAAAAAACCGGAAATAACGCAAAATTCGTAAAAAATCTTCGTTTATACGATCGTCCGGCTTGCCAATAAATACAACTTCACGCTCAATCGCATCTTTAATGCCGTTTTGCGGATCATAAAGCTGCCCCTTACCATCGCAATAAATTGCATTAAAGCGAAAATCACGGCGCAAGCTATCCTCGTCCCAAGATTGCGAAAAGGCGGTAACCGCCCGCCGGCCATCGGTTTGCACATCTTTACGCAAAGTCGTCACTTCAAATGCTGTGCCATTTAGCACCGCAGTAATGGTTCCGTGATCAATTCCGGTTGGAACAACCTTATGACCTGCGTCGGTCACAATTTTCATCACTTCTTCTGGTAATAATTTAGTGGCGATATCAATATCAACAATTTTTTCGCCCATTAAAGCATTACGCACACAGCCTCCAACAAACCTTGCATTATCCGCATGACTATCATTTAACATATCAAGCAAGGACAGCGCCGATCCGTTTTGCAACCATTGATGTTGTTTTACATCCAGCGCAGTCGGTAATTTCATTATTGTTCTTCCTCTGTTTCTGGTTTCTCGCGTTCAACAAATCCACCCGGTATCAATTGTCCGTCTTTAACGTGGGCTGGAACATATTTTTGATCGGTTATTTTTTCGTTGCTAAACGCCATAACAAAATAAACTAGTATTGCCGCAACTCCGCCAGCAACAAAAAGCTTGTGATATGGCACCGGAGAAAACTCTTCACGATCCACTTTACGGTGATGAATTAAAAAAGCTCGGTAGCCAAGAAAAATAGCCAATGGAAGACCAAGAAACAGAATTTCAATCAAAGTAAATCGCAACAATTTTCTATTCCTTTTTACACATTGCTTAAACGTAAAGCCAATGCCCGTAAAATACCAGCAGTTGCACCCCAGATATATCTGTTTTTATACGGAACAGCATAAAAAAAACGCTCAACACCCTGCCATTGCCTGGAATCACGTCTAAAATTATCCAACTCTGTCACAAATGAAAACGGCACTTCAAATATTTCAGCCACCTCTGCCGGATCAGCACGCAATTGTATGTCACCTTCGACAATTCCAACAAACGGTGTGACCCTATAATTTGTCACAGTATGGTATGGTTCAAACTCGCCAAGCAGATTTACTTGCGAACGCAATATACCGGTCTCTTCTTCGCATTCACGCAACGCCGTATCGCTAAGGGATTTATCCATCTTTGCCAACCCGCCGCCTGGAAAGCTAATCTGTCCGGCATGGGTTGGCATTTGTTGGCTACGAACGGTCATAATTATTTGCCACCCGTCTTCGCGAAAAACCAAGGGTAACAGAACTGCGGCGGCACGACCTTTAGATAAATCCTTATTATCATCAGGATTTAAGTCATAATCCGAGTATAATGTCTGACTAGTGGATAAAGAAGTTTTATCCAATACATGACTTAATAACTCAATCAATTAAATGCTCCCCCTTATCGCCTAAAATGAAGAAACTGTCGTCACTAAAAACACCTAATTGTTGGTCTTTTTCCTTAGCCCACTCAACCAGTTGATAATACACCGGACGGGATAATAACGCATCAAGCCGGCCACGAACCCTGATAACCGGCTCTGGCGTATTGGTTTTTGAATTGGTGTTTATCATTAGCGAGTGCTGATTATCCAGCTTCACCACATCTTCGACATTCGTTGTAAAGTAAAGACTTTCGACATTCTCATCGATTATTTTCTCTACCGAAACAGCAATAAAATGCGCAACATCAACTATAACTTTCACTTTTTCTACCGGTGTTACCAACCATGTTTGCCCGTCTTCATCTTTGCGTAAAATCGTTGAAAACAATTTGACCAAGGCCGGGCGAGTAATCACAGAGCCTTCATGTAGCCAACTTCCATCACGCAAAATACGCATTTGCATATTGGCACAATTTTCAGGGTTCCATTGATCCACTGGCGGCAAGTCATCGCCTGATATATTGGCTTTTGCCGCATTGATCAGGTTTTCCAAACGCATTGTAATACTTCTTTCATGGACTTTTGTGCTCCATCAACTTATCCAAAAACCGGTTCCCACTTTTTGGGTCGATGGAGTATAGACAAAACTCAAACTTCGTTTCAATGTCCGGGCACGAAACAATATCAGGAAATTATTTGCATGTCCGAAATAAGCTACACCGATCAAGTTATCAAGCGCGCAACAAATGCTGCCGAATTGTTGACCGAAGCCCGCAAGCAAGTTGCCAAAGTTATTATCGGTCAAGACAAAGTCGTTGATCTTACTTTGATCACCTTGCTATCTGGTGGACATGGACTGTTGGTTGGTGCGCCGGGCTTGGCCAAAACCTTGTTGGTTGAAACGCTGGCAAAAGTTACCGGACTTAGCGAAAAACGTATCCAGTTTACTCCTGATCTAATGCCCGCAGATATTCTTGGCTCCGAAGTATTGGAAAGCGATAATAAAGGTAAAAGACAATTCCGCTTCATCAAAGGGCCGGTATTTTGCCAATTATTGATGGCCGACGAAATTAACCGCGCCAGCCCTAGAACCCAGTCAGCATTGTTACAAGCCATGCAAGAGGGTGAGGTTAGCATTGCCGGAACCTCTTATGCCCTGCCGCAACCATTTCATGTTTTAGCGACACAAAACCCCATCGAGCAAGAAGGCACTTATCCATTACCAGAAGCACAGCTTGATAGATTTTTGTTGCAAATCGATATTGGCTATCCTGATGAAGATGCCGAACGGGAAATATTGATCGGCACTACTGATAATTCCACAACTTCGCCCGAAGCCTGCCTAGATGGTGCAAAATTACTTGATATGCAAAATCTGGTACGTGAAATGCCGGTTGGTGAAACTGTGCTTGCTGCGATATTGAAACTTGTACGCTTGGCCAGACCAGAAGAAACCAGCTCAAAACGAGTTAAAGAACACGTGGTTTGGGGGCCAGGCCCCAGAGCAGGGCAAGCATTAATGCTTGGGTGTCGGGCGCGTGCTTTGTTAAGCGGAAATTTCGCGCCAACGCTTGAAGATGTGATCGCCTTGGCTCCTGCGGCACTAAAGCACCGTATGGCTTTGGGGTTTTCCGCCAAAGCCGAAGGAGAAACCGTCGAGACATTAATTGACGCTCTATTGCAGGAAATAATCTGATCTTGCCAATAAAAAATCAACATACATCTAATCAACAAGCCAATGAGTTAGCAGCAAAATACCCGGCTTTACTTAGTGAAGCCAGACGGATCAGTGCCAATGTGGTTCATGGCTCACATGGTCGCAGGAAACGAGGCAGCGGAGAAACTTTTTGGGAATTTCGCCGTGCTCGAGACGAAGACCCGGCCAGTGCAATAGACTGGCGGCGTTCAGGGCGCTCTGATGCTTTATTTGTCCGCGAAACCGAATGGGAAGCTGCCAATACTGTATTCTTGTGGCGTGATAATTCACCGCAAATGAACTGGCGATCAAACGATAAACTACCATTAAAGTGCGACCGTGCGGCAGTGTTATTAACAGCTTTAAGCATTGTTTTATTACGAGGGGCAGAACGGTGCATGGTTCCCGGAGTTTCGCAAAAACCCGGCACTGGCATTGGAGCCATAGAGCGCATAAGCCGGGAAATCATCACCGGAACCAGTTTAGCCAATTCCATAATATTGGAAAACTCCCGCAATCATGCGCATTTGGTAATTGCTTCGGATTTCTTGGAAGGCGCGCAAATCTGGACACAAAGATTAAAACGTATCAGCCAAAACGGAATTTCCGTGATTTTACTGCACATCAGTGATCCAGCTGAAGAAAACTTTCCATTTACCGGGCATGTGCTATTCGCCGATAGTGGAAATGCTGAAAAAATTGATATGGGTCGAGCGCAAGCTGCCAAGACCATCTATCAACAAAGGTTTAAGGCCGGTCGTGAACAAATCAAAGCCATCGCCAGCAAAAACAATTGGCACTTTTTGAACCACCGCACTGATCAACACCCGGCAAATGTATTTTTAGCACTATACCAGTACTTGGGTGTTAAATAATGCTTGGCTCGTTAATTTTCCTAAATCCATGGAGTTTGCTGGCTCTGTTATTATTGCCGGTTTTCTGGTTGATATTATCGGCATTGCCACCACAGCCGGTTTTGCAAAACTTCCCGCCAATCCGTTATTTACGGGACTTGCAGGATAAAACATCCAGCCCGCAGAAAATTCCCCTGTGGTTGCGCATTTTACGCTTGTCGATAGTTGCCAGCATAATACTGGCGCTTAGTTTCCCGGTAATACTGCCGCGCAGTGATACCGTTTATGATCGTCCGCTATTGCTGATCATTGACGATGGTTGGGCCAGTGCTGCAAATTGGTCAAATGTTCAAGCCAGCGCCAAAACTATTGCTAACGCTGCTGATCTGGCCGGACAACAAATAGCCATAGTATTTACCAGCACGGTTCAACAAAACCAAAGCATTATCTTTGAGCCTTATGGTCAATTATTGGAGAAATTACAAAACCATAAACCGCAGGCATTTGCTCCAAACCACGGTTTGCTTACCGGTATATTGCAACAATCACCGCTTATTAAACAACAACCAATGCAAATTGTCTGGTTAAGTGATGGCAATGATTATGGTCAGGTGACGGCTTTACTCGGCACTTTATCATCTATAGGAAAATTGCAAGTTTTACGTGATCCTGAACAAAACAATTTGCGAATCGCTGGACTGCAAATTGAGCCATCCGGCCTTAAGATAAGAATTAACTCTGACTCTAAAACAACAGGCATGCTGTTAGCTCAAGATAAAAACGGCAATGTTTTGCAACGAAGCGTATTTGAACTAACCAGCGAGCAAACAACTATTGATGTAACCATGCCAATGCCGCTGGAATTGCGAAATCGAATGACGGCGGTACGAATAGATGGAGTTTCATCAGCAGCAGCCGTTCACCTGCTCGATAGTTCATGGGCAATACCCAGATTAGGTATCATTGCCGGGCGAAATCGAAATAGTGATCAATCTTTATTGTCCGAGAGATTTTACCTTGAAAAAGCTCTACGTCCATTTGCCAAGATCAGTGCAATTGACCAGAGCAATATGACAGAAAAACTACCGCCAATTATTGTCTTGCTTGATACTGGAAAACTATCTGATACGGCTGATCTACGTCTGTCTGAATATGTAGAAAAAGGCGGTTTATTGATCCGCTTTGCCGGCCCAAGACTGGCGACAAGACAAGATGATTTAATACCGGTTCCGTTACGATCCGGTGGCCGCTTGCTTGGCAGCTCGTTAGGTTGGGAACAACCACAGCAATTATCACCTTTTGCCGACAATAGCCCGTTTTTCGGACTTGACCACCAGCAACAGATCAATGTCACCATGCAGGTTCTTGCCGACAGCTCGCCGGGCTTATCCGATCATGTCTGGGCGCGACTTAGCGATGGAACTCCTTTGGTCACTTCGGCAATTCGTGGCTCTGGACGAATTGTCCTGTTCCATGTAACGGCGGCTCCAGACTGGTCACAATTACCGTTATCGGGAATTTTTGTTGCCATGTTAAAACGAATATTACCATTAGCGGCAAATCCAATTGTTGATCTGGATAATAACCTTAACCCCAGCCCGATGCTTGATCTGAAAATGGCCATAAACGCCAAGGGGCAATTAACTATTCCTGATGGTTCTCACCAGATATTACCTGCCAATGCAGAGCCTGAACCAGTAAATGCAACACACCCAGCCGGCCTGTGGAGTAATGGACGATTTTCACTGGCCAGAAATGTTCTTGATAATCTTGAAATAAACGATTTCCCGCAAACCTCAGACGAGGTAATTATCGGAAATATAGACAATACAAAGACAATTCGCTTTGCCGGGTTTCTATTATCCTTGGCGCTGATTTTGTTGATCATTGATAATTTTCTAATTTTGATTCTATCCGGCAAAACTTCTATTCTCAAACGATCAGCAAAAACCGCAATTATCCTATTGGCATTTGGTTTGGCTGGTAATTTTATGTTTGCTGCAAAACCGGCTAACGCCGAACAACTTGATCCGTTTGCGGTAATAGAGCAAACAAGATTAGCTTATGTCGCTATCGATAATGCTGCCATTGACCGACTTAGTCATGCAGGGCTTAAAGGCTTATCACGAGAGTTATATTTGCGAACTACTGTTGAACCTGCCGAGCCGGTGGCGATAAACCTTGAAACTGATGATTTAAATGTGATTTTATTATTGTACTGGCCATTCTTGAGCGAGGTAGAGTTATCAGATGCGGCGATCATCAAATTAAACACTTACCTTAAAAATGGTGGAATGTTGGTGATTGACACACAGGACGCTGGCTTGCGAGCTTTAAGTGCCGGCGGTGTTGATCCGGCTCTTAAGTCGCTGTTCTCGCAAATTGACATTCCGGCTTTGCGCCAAGTGCCAAAAGATCATGTTTTGACCAGAGCTTATTATTTGATTGAAAGTTTCCCCGGTAGATATGTCGATGCTCCGCTTTGGGTTGAAGCCGATCGCAAAGGCTCATCATTAGACGGCGTTTCTTCATTAGTTATTGGCAGCAATGATTGGGCAGCGGCTTGGGCGATCGATGAAGAAGGACAACCATTGGCCGGCTTAAGCGCACAAATGGACAATCAACGTGAAATGGCAACCCGGTTCGGCATCAATTTAGTTATGTATGTATTAGCCGGAAATTACAAAGCCGATCAAGTACATATCCCCACCTTGCTGGAGCGTTTGCAACAATGACAACCAGCATTATTATCTCGCCGCTTATTCCGCTTCTTTGGTTGGCAATATTGTGTGCATTAGCACTCATCGGAACAATATTGGTTGGCTGGTATAGTCCTATATGGCTGGGTTTGAGAATTTCATTAATTGCTGTGGTGGGCGTAATTGCCCTTGGGCTCGAGCGAATAGAGGCCGAACACGAATATTTATCCGACATTGCATTACTGGTTATAGATGACAGCTCCAGCATGCAGATGGGAAAAAGAACAGAAGTACGCGACCAAATGCTCGAAACCATCCGTAACCAAATCGAAGCGATTAGCGATCTTGAATTATTGGAAGCTACCGTTACCGACAGCGTGCAAGGTACTAGGCTATTTGACAGTTTAAGTTCCGGTATTGATCAAATACCCCAAGGCAGGCTGGCAGGCATAATTACGTTAAGTGACGGTATTATTCATGATACTGCCCCAGCAAAATTACCTGATACGCCGTTACACGCAATGATAATTGGCAACCCCAATACCGGTGATCGGGCTTTGAAAATTATCGAAGCACCAAAGTTTGGAATAGTTTCCGAAGCGGTTAGCTTCAAAATTCGCGTCGATGATTTTGGACAAGAGAAATCGGCAAGTGCCGTAATTGTTCTACAGCTTTCCGGAGAACAAGAATTACGCACACGAGTGCAAACCGGCATTGATGTAACAGTCAATATGCCGCTTACCAGTAGAGGCAGTAATTTAGTCGAAATAAGCGTCGAGCCAGCTACCGAGGAACTGACTTTAAATAATAACCGTGCAGTGGTTGAGATCACCGGAGTTAGAGAGCGTTTGCGAGTATTGCTGGTTTCCGGTGAACCCTATGCCGGAGTGCGGGCATGGCGCAATTTGCTAAAATCCGATCCGGCGGTAGATCTGGTGCATTTCACGATTTTACGCCCACCAACAAAACGTGATGCAACCCCGTTAAACGAGATGGCCTTGATCGCTTTTCCAACCAGAGAGCTATTCGTCAACAAATTGCAAAGTTTTGATTTAGTCATTTTCGACCGCTATACCAGACGAGGTGTATTGCCATTATTATATCTGGAAAATGTTGCCAGATATGTTGAAAATGGCGGCGCGTTAATGGTTGCCGCCGGCCCGCCATTTGCCGGTAATGGCTCGCTGGCAAATACGTTTTTAGCGGGAGTTTTACCGGCTCGCCCCGATGCAAACATTCATACCCAACCATTTAAGCCGCAAATAACAACTATCGGAGAACGTCACCCTGTTACTTCTGGGTTTATAGAACAACAGGATAATTGGGGACGCTGGGGGCGGGTGATCGGCGTAAACAAAATTAGTGGAGAAACCGTATTGTCCGCTGGTGAAGAAAAACCATTGTTGATATTGGATCGAGTTAGCAACGGACGAGTAGCATTATTGTTAAGTGATCAGGCGTGGTTGTGGTCAAGAGGCTTTGAAAATGGTGGCCCGCAATTTGAGCTATACCGCCGGCTTGCCCACTGGTTAATGAAAGAGCCGGAACTAGAAGAAGAGGCATTAAGGGCAAAAGTGAATGGCGGACAATTACAGGTTCGTTTACAAACCTTAGCCAAAGACCCGCCGGTAATAGAAGTTCAATCTGCTGACGGTCAAAGTTGGCAATTACAGCTAAAAAACAATTCTGCCGGTGTGTTTACCGGCTCGATAAACATGCCTGAAAACATAGGCATGTTAACATTAAAAGCAGGCGGTCTGCTGGCCGTGGCAACACAAGGACGGCTCAACCCACCGGAACTGGCAAACTTAAAACCTGATGCAAAAATTCTTGGCTCCTTGGCTAAAGCAACAAATGGCGGGCAATTTATACTGGCCGATACTGATCAGCAAATTTCCCTACGCCGAACACGACCACAAGACCGGCAAAAAGGCCGCAACTGGATTGGCCTGCAACAAAACAAATTCAGCATACAAACCAATACCACAAGCCGACCTTTGTTGGCTTATTGGGTTTATTTATTATTGATTTTAGCATTATTCGCCATGATGTGGCTACGTGAGAAAAAACAGAACTAACGCTGTTCCAACGGCTCCTCTTGCCCCGAAGCTGACGACACAAATATCCTCAATGCTGCCCTTAGAGAATATAGGATAAATATTTTATGCACCTAAATTTTACATTGCCTCTGGGTGGATAAACATGCAATCCCGCATCAGTTTTCTGTGTTTTCCAGACGTTGCTTTTGTATAGCAGGTATAAATTCTTCGAGAAAGTTTTCATAAATATCGGCAAAGTCAAAAAATACATCTGTTCGTCTATTGGTAGATATTGCAACAGAAATTCCATATTCCGGCACAATCATTAACCAAGCCTGGCTACCCTTCGAAATGCCACCATGATTGAGGTGAGTAAGGGAGCCAACACCCTTTATTGTCCGTGATTTGCGCCGCCAACCAATAGCATAATCTTGTATGTTAACATTGCCGTTGGTAAGACGAACAGGCTCCCAAAAGTCGTCACGCACATTGCGGGCAATAAAGTCTTCATCAAGCCATGCTGATCCTAGCCGCACCAAATCAGATGGCGATGCCACAAACCCACCAGCAGCAAGTTTATGACTCAAATCGGCGGAGCGCCATGGTTTAACCTGTCGTCCTTTGGTCTGGTAAGACACGGCGCGGTGTTTCATATTATTACGGGCTGTATCAGGCTCTATAGTGCGCAAACCAAGCGGTACAAAAACTGTCTCGTTCATTAAACTCAAATAGGGCAACCCACTTGCCTCTTGCATTACGGCGCTGAGCAATATGGTGCCATAGCTGGAATACAGAAAATCACTGCCCGGTTGATACACAAGCTCGGAACCGTCAAACATGGAAAGAGCATCTTTTGGATTGTCAAAACTAGATGTTAAAGCAAGGCTCTTATAGAAACCGATCCAGTCTGTATTCTCTTCATATCCTGGCAAGCCAGCCGTATGAGATGCAAGTTGTCTTGCGGTTAAATCAGCCCATGAAATATTAAGTAAGTCAGGAGAATACGATGAAACGGGTACATCTAAATCAAAATTTCCTGATGTTACAAGCCGTGCCAGTCCCGTTGCTGTCACCACCTTGGATGTTGAGCCAATCCGGTAAATTGTTGACGGCGTAGCAGCAATGCCCGCTTTTACATCTTGCCAGCCTACTGCTCCCGCCCAGACAAGTTTACCGTCTATTGCAACTGCAGCCGATAGGCTTGGCGCATGAATTTTGCTACGGCGGTCGATGAGCCGAAGCAAGCTGGTATTCCCAGCAGCGAGATAGGCTTCGTCATAAAGCTGTTGCCCAGCAGGGGCATTATCTTGCAGCTCTACCCAACCAAAAGGTAATCTGGCCGTCTCGAATTGATTTGAAACAAAACCATATATTGGCCACCCCAACCAAAGAACGAGACCTGCCAGAGCGATAAAAGCAAATTTGGTAAAACTTTGTTTCTTGATACGTCCAGTTTTCACTCACCTAGGCTAGGGTAGCTGGTTTGCAAATACAAGAACGCCGGCTGGAAAAACGCCTACTGAATTTCACCAATCCGTCATCACCAGACTTGTTCGGGTGATACAGGTGTCAAGTGGAACGAGAGGGAATGGTCGCAAGTTACCGACTGATCTTGGTGTGTTTCCCATTGGTGGCTGGACTCCGGTTTTCACCGGAGTGACGAGAATCATAACTAGGGTGCATAACAAGAGTCACATGACCCTCAGGGCTAACCCTTGCCTGACCCTTATTAGCAAACAAAGATAATGGTTTGCCAAAGATTGCACCCTTATTTGATACTCATTCACCCTTACCTACCCTTGAGCAACGTGGATAACTTCAATCCATGCCCGCTTTGTCCACCCTTGGTATACTGGTTTGGTAAAAGGCTTGTACATGGCCAGATACGGCTGTTTGAAATGGTAAATATATAATAAGCTCAATGAAAGGTGGGCTTTGAAACAGTTATATTTAGTGGGGAAACATTAAAAATCCCGCTCTGGAAGATTCCAGAACGGGATATTTTTTCAAATTTCAACTAAAAATGCTCTAAGATTTTTCAGCTTCTTGTTGCTCTTTATAATCACGAACCATTTCCATGTTCAACAGACGCTGCCAGTTTGCTTGTGACATTCTATGTGAATACATAGCTGACAGGCCGCCATTATTACGCAATTCTGCTAGTTTTTCCGGTGTTAAATCCAACATTTTTTGTTCAGAGATACCCATATAAGTACCCATTTTCTGTTCGACAACACCAGCTTCACCCTCTTTAGGCACTGCGACATTTACATCTTGTGTTTCAAACAAGTCTAGTTCCTGCATTACTCTTACAAAATTCCTAGTGCCTAAAGTTTCTGCTTCATAATTTTTCACAAACTCAACTGCTTGCTTGGTAGTATCTGATAACTCGGTGCCTGCAAAAAATGGGGCTATAGAATTCTCGGTTATCATCGGAGAAGAACGATCAAAACAGATCATCATGTTTTCTGGATCCTCATCGTGTGTTGCCGAGGCAAATGGGTATCTGCGAATAAAGGCAGGAATATATGCACCCTCTACGAAAAGTCCTTCATTATCGACAAATATGTTGGAATCCGCTTTCATGCCCATAACTGCTGCTGGTGTCTTGTCTTCCCCGGCAAAGACTATCGGAAAATTCATCGCTGCGTGAACAAACTCGGTTACAGTAATTGGTACCAATTGTGTTTCGCGCAAAAACTCGTACGGCTTCTCAGTAAGAGGCGTAATCCCCAATTTACCATGTTCCTTGATATTCAGCAATTCCGGTTGTTTATAAAACAACATATTTCCTGAAATACTGGTTGCCGGTGTTTTAATTTCATCTGCCATTTTAATTGCCCTGAGCCTGAAAGAAAATAATTATTGGCGCGTCATAGCGGATCATTCACCTAATGCCAACACCATTTAGTGAGAACAAAAAGATTCTGTTGCAAATCAACACTATTAGCAGCAACAATTTTCATAAAATGCAAGCAATCGATTTTACCGGGTTTTTAAGGAAACCTGTTATACCAAAAATAAGAAAGCTGGAAAAACCGGCTCAACCCAAGGGGAATGTCATGGGACTGCAAAATCAATTTGTAGATTTACGCATATTATTGGTTAAGCCAGATGCAACTGAATATGGTCTTTTGCAAATGACTTTTGAGGGCTTCCAATTCGATCAATTTGAACAGGTAGCAGACGTACAAAGCGCATTAGACCAACTATATTTCAATAATTTTGATCTAATGGTACTAACAAGTGATCTACCTACAGAAACCATAAATCAACTGCTTGGCAGTATTGCTACCGGTGCTACTGGTGATTTAGAAAAGCTAAGCATTATATACTTAGGGAAACAAAATAATGCGATAAAAAACCATAAAACCAACAACCTGCAATTTATTATACCTAACGGCGATTCACAAAAATTTAGTGATCGATTGAAAACGGCTTTTGACAAAATTATCAAAAACAATCAGGTGATTACGATTACTAATGGACGTTGCCAACGCAATGAATTTGATAATCGATAACAAATATCATTTCCCTGGTTTCTAGCTAGAATCTAAATCCGATTGAATTATTCATCTCCCAAAGAGTTTAACAGATACCTTGCCTGTGCTGCTTGCTGGTCGGCTCCTCCCAAAGACAAAGCTTCTTCATAATATTTACGAGCGGTGTTCTTGTCCCCATTGTCCTGAGCAATAGCGCCAAGACCGATATAGGCAGCAAATGTTTCAGGATCAAAAGTAAGTAAACGCTCGAATACTTCTCTAGCTTCCTTATCTTTACCCTCACGAGCCAAACAAGAGCCAAAGCTGGCCAGTTTGTCCAATGCCCATGGATCTACGCTAATTGCTTGCTCAAAATCATCACATTGCTGCTTGCTCAAGTTTCCAGCAATTTTTAATGAAGCTTCACGGATCATGCCGGTTCCAACCGGCTTGGATACTGGAGCTCTGTGTAACTGCTCTTCGCCATCACTACCTAAGTACATTTCAGTTTCAGGCTGGATATCCGCTATTGCCGGCTTGTCATTAATTGGCGATATAATCTGCGTGGTTACTGATTCTGGCTTTTGCTGCGGCACTATTACCGTCTTACTGGGTTGAGCCACTGGATTTGCCGCCAATAAAACTCTTGGTTTTTGTTCAATGTCTCGGGCAAATACTGCCGTTACCAGAATTGCTCCACGATATACATCGGCGGTGGCACTCAAAGCAGGGTCAGATAATTTTATACGCAACCTTAATCCACCAGGTGCCGGAATAATCCGTAATGAATGAACCAGGTAAGAACTAACCGGACTTAAGCTGGCGGCGCTGCCATCCACTCCAAGAATATCCACATCGAGGCCACTATCCGTGATAAATATTTTGACTGCGCTTGGTTGTTGATCAAACGAGAACAATATTTGCGCTGTGTCGGATTTGGCGGCAAATGATACATCGCGCAAATCACCATACGCCTGACTGCTTAGCGACAGCATCGCCAAAATCCCTGTTAGTAAAAGCAAGTTTCTCATTCAATTTGCCTAATAGAAGCTATTTAAGCTTTAGGTATTATCTACATGGATTAATCTTGCGTAAAGGATTTGCGCCAAACGGTAAAAAACTTTATGAAACACCATAAATCAGGATAAAGGAAATTCCCATGCGCGAAGCTGTCATTGTCTCAACCGCCCGCACACCGATCGGCAAAGCCTATCGCGGCGCATTTAACAATACCCAGCATCAAGCTCTGGGCGGACACGCAATCAAACATGCAGTAAAGCGCGCCGGACTAGACGGTGGTGAAATTGATGATGTGGTCATGGGCACGGCCATGCAACAGGGGTCTGCTGCGCAAAACTCAGCACGCCAAAGCCTTATGAGGGCTGGTTTGCCTGATACAGTTTCTGGAATGAGTGTCGATCGGCAATGCGCATCGGGCATGATGGCTATTTCAATAGCTGCAAAGCAAATTATTTGCGATGGTATGGACATTTGCATTGGTGGCGGCACTGAAAGCATCTCACTGGTTCAAAATGACAAGATGAATTTATTTCGAGCGGCTGACCCGTGGATCAAAGAACACAGGCCATCGCTTTATATATCAATGTTGGAAACCGCCGAAATCGTCAGTAAAAGATACGGAGTGTCCAGAGAAGCCCAAGACGAATACGCATTACAATCACAGCAGCGCACGGCAGCGGCACAAGAAGCCGGGAAGTTTGATGAAGAAATTGTACCAATGCTTTCTTCAATGAAAGTCATGGATCGTGAAACTAAAGAAATATCAGACCATAAACTGACATTAAGTAAAGACGAGGGAAACCGTCCCACCACCACATTGGAAGGTCTACAGTCCTTAAAGCCGGTATTTAAAGGCGGACAACAAATTACCGAAGGACAATTCATCACCGCCGGTAATGCTTCACAACTTTCAGACGGTAGTTCGGCTAGCGTGCTTATGGAAGCTGGCGAAGCTGCAAGACGCAACTTAACTCCACTTGGTATTTATCGCGGTATTGCCGTAGCAGGAACTGCACCGGACGAAATGGGTATTGGTCCAGTGTTTGCGGTTCCTAAATTGCTCAAAGCCAACGGCCTAAGCATGGATGACATTGGACTTTGGGAGCTAAACGAAGCCTTTGCAGTACAGGTTCTATATTGCCGCGATAAACTTGGTATCGACAATGATAAGCTGAACGTAAACGGTGGTTCCATTTCTATTGGTCACCCATATGGAATGAGCGGCGCACGTATGGTTGGTCATGCTCTTATCGAAGGCAAAAGACGAGGCGTAAAATACGTTGTCTGCACCATGTGCGTCGGCGGTGGCATGGGTGCAGCAGGATTGTTTGAAGTTGTTTAACCGGAATAGTTTCTATCTGTACTAAATATAGTCTTTAATTCCAATGAACGCTTCACACTAATACCGGTCAACACCAAAAGGCCGGCCAGAATTCCTAGGTTTTTGATAAAGCTTTGAAGCTCACGCACCGCTGATCCACCTGAGTAATTCCAAAAGTCATGTAAACTGAAGTTAATAATTAAAATATAAATTACAAAACCAATACAGGCAATTCGCACAAAGCGATTACTCATCAATGCAATGGCTCCGGCAATTTGTGCAATACCGGCAATATATAATAACACAATAGCATACGGAATACTATGATGATGCATCAAAGCCAATTGTAAATCCGGAGCTAAAACTTTTGCCACTCCGGGAACCAAAAAGTATAATCCCAGGAGATAACGCCCCAACAACATATAAATTCCTGACGAATTAACAGTCATGGCAACCAACTCCTATTTTAGCACACTTTCTGAATAAAATCTGGATTTTACTATATAGAAAAATCATGACCGGGCTTAATTTGCAGCGCCCCGTTCTAGCTTACTCAATAAACTAGCATCTATTCGTCCAGTTTGAGCCAATCCGTTATCACGCTCATACGAAATCACTGCCAATCTGGTTCTTTCACCAACATTTCCATCTGCTGGGCCAGGCGAATATCCCATTCTAGATAACAATACCTGAGCACGGCTAACCGCTGTCTGGTCATTAACTTGCGGACGAGCCCAAGTTACATTGCGAAACACCCCGTTTGCTGCCAGATCAAGAGGACGAGGCTTAAACCTTTCGGTGATCTTATTAGCCTCTACAACCGCTTCTGCGGGAAGAGCTGCTTTTAGTGCCTCAAGTTTTTGCGCCGCCCCACGATCACCTTTCTTGGCAGCTATTGCGTACCAAGCATAAGCATCAGGTACGCTTTTGGGCACTCCCAACCCCTGCTCATAAAGCAAGGCAAGATTAAATTGTGAATTCGCCAAACCTAATAATGCGGCTTCTTCAAACCATTTAGCCGCACTTTCGTAACTTTGCGGAACCGTTTTACCTTCGGCATGGAACATTGCCAAATTATGCATTGCTCGACGATTACCGCCATAAGCTGCTCGTTCTGTCCAACGGCGAGCTTCGCTTTCATCAATAGCTAAGCCCGTTCCATTTTCATAATACTTTGCCAATTGGTATTGTGCGGCAGGCAAACCACGGTTTGCAGCTTGTTGCATGTAAGTTGCTGCCTGTTCCGGTTGCCGGCTATCAAGTAGAGAAATTGCATATTGATACTGGGCAATAGGGTCACCTGCTACAGCTGCCTGTTGTAGACTTGGCCTAGAAGATATTGGATTAGTATTTACCAATGTTACTGGCGGATTAGAGCTGATTGTTTGTACAGCGTTGGTTAGAATTGGCGCTCTTGATACCGTCTTCTTCGGTTCCGTTGACCTTTGAGCAAGTTGTTTTACCGATGGCGTTATAGCTTTAACATCAGTATCATTTGATTTATTAGCAGTGTTACCGGAGCTATTTGGTGCTGCTGGTTTCACTATAGTTTCGGTTTTGGTAAGCAATACCGGCGATGATGTTGGAGTTTCTGTGGTAGAGTTCACTTGGCTTGGAACAATAGTATCACTTTTATCTAGGTTCCGCGAACTCATCAAAGAATCAGAACCATCAAGAACTGGATCAGCTAGTTCCTGTTGAGCCAGCACAGGCACAGCATTTGCCGCCCCTCCGAAATCAAGCACTGCAACGGATGCAGCTCCACCAATAGCAATTATTGCAAACAGGCTGGCAGCAACCAATAGCTTTCGATTACCGCCATCGGTACCAGACTTTGTCATACCCGCCTGCACTGGGGCGGCCGGGCCTGCTGGGTACTCGGTCTTTTGCGGGGTTTGCGATGATTGTAATACAGAACGACGAGCAGCTGCCATAAAATCAGAGCCAGCGGTCGCACCAATATTCAATGACTGGTCATGAGCTGTTGAACCATAATTGCCAGAATACTCAGGAGGAGCACCGAATGTCTCTTGCTCACCTAATGACGGAAGACCGGGTTCTGTATAAGTACCATAAATACTTTCGTGAACCACATCTACATCTGGAACGCTTGGAGGAACCAGTTCTTCCGACTGCCCATACAAGGCTTCATCCTGTTCCCAAGACTTGTCTTCCGGTGGAAACTTACTCTCTATTTCATCGCCTTGTTCAATATCTGGTTCAGAAAACGGCGGGGTTGAACTTTCTTCGATAGCCACCAAACGATCCGTTAATTTATTTAAAGCCTGTTGCAACGGCGAAAGGTCATTACTTACCTGATCTGCAGTTGCATCCAATCTTTGATGAACTCTCTGCAAAGCCTGCTCGACCAGTTCCCCGGTTCTTGCTTCGGATTCCCGTAAGCGCACCTCTAAATCATTCTCGGCAGCTTTATCTTTCTCTTTCTGGTCTATACTATCCAATCTAACTTCAAGTCTTTTAGCGACCTCGGCCATAGAATGACCAACCTTGTCCAGGGCATTTGCATTGCTTTGTTGTATGCTATCAAGTTGCTTTTCTGTCTTTTGTTCTGACTTTTGCAATCGACCTTCAACAGCATCGCCCATTTTTGCAACCGCTACAGCAATTTTTTCCAAAGTGCTGGCATGACGGCTTTCAGTATTGGCAAACTTTTGCTGCATACGACTAAGAGCATCATCCATTTGCGCCAGCTTTGGATTGGCGGCATGGGCTTCTATCTGTGCTGCAAGCTGGCCTCTTGTTTCAGCAACCACTTTAATTAATTCACGGCTGATCAAAGAGAATTGATCATCGAATTTTTTTGACAATCCGATATCTGAATTTTGCTCCAAGCTCGTTTCAGCAGATTTTAGACGGGTGTCAATACTAACAAAACTAGCCTCAAGAGTGCGGATCGCCGCATCTGTTTGTTTTTCAGCCTTAGCTAAACGTTGACTTATTTCATCAGAACGATTGTTGATCAGTTCCACATCTTTGCCGACTTCGTGGCGAATGGCGCTATTATTGGTATCAGTTTGCTCGCCAATAGTATCAACGCGTCTGGCGGTATCTTTTAATTCGCGTGAAAATTTGGTAGTTAATTCATCTAGCTCAATATCAGCTTGCCCAAGACGTACATCTAAGGTTTGCAGCGAATTTTCCAACTGCTTGGTAACGTCAACTTGCGAACCCTCCACTCCCTCGAGGCGAGCCAATAAGCCTAGAACAGTCTGGTCTATTCCGGTTATTGCCAAAGTTGAACGGTGTTCAGTAGCCTCTAACCTACGGGCAAGGTTTTCAATTTCAGTGAACAAATGCTCATCGCCAGCTGGACGATGATCTGCGTTTATTGCTGAACGAGAGGGAAAGTTTTGATGCGGTAAATATTCGGAAGAAGCAAGTACGCTTCTAGGAAAGTTGTTTTGGCTTTGTCCGGTTGCAGAATTACCGGTGTCAGGTTCAAGCATTTTCACACTTAACCATTCGCCTAAAGTCATACCCCGGCGCTGCGCCGCTTCCTTAGCAGCAGCACGAGCTTTAGGGTCAATTCCCTTAACACTCCAAGGACCGTTACCAGCCATCCGAATCACTCCCCTAACGGACAAGTTTCCACATTAGCACCATGGTATATGGTGTAAACCAAAGTCATACACTACTATATCTTGCGGTATTGCCCGGAACTACCGGTAACACCACGTTAATCGAGGTTAACAAATCATATATTTGCGTTAACATCGGGTAAATATCATTAACCATAGCGCAGAAATCCAAATGAAATTTAAAACCATTGCATTGCCGCACCGAAACAAACTCTCGGCAGATGAGACCACTAGCAGAGCCGAAACCTTTTTTGCGGAGATGAGCAATCGCCGTACAGTGCGTGATTTTTCACCTGAGCCAATACCAGCTTCCACCATTAAATGGGCAATACGTACCGCAGGCACAGCCCCCTCTGGAGCTAACAAGCAACCTTGGACATTTGTTGCGATCTCAAACCAACAGGTGAAAGCAAAAATACGAGAAGCTGCCGAAAAGGAAGAGAAAATTTTTTACGCAGGCAAGGCCGGTAAACAATGGTTAAAGGATCTAGCACACCTTGGCACCGATGAACACAAACCGTTCTTGGAAACAGCTCCTTGGTTGATCGTGGTTTTTCAACAGAACTACAGTATTGATAAAGACACCGGCGAGCGATCCAAACACTATTACATTCAAGAAAGCGTCGGCTTGGCTAGCGGACTTCTTATTGCCGCGTTGCACCGGGCTGGATTGGCCACTTTGACTCATACCCCATCACCAATGAATTTTTTACGAGACTTACTTGGCCGACCAAAGTCGGAACGTGCGGTGATGATCGTGGTTGCCGGGTTTGCGACTGATGATGCACGGGTTCCAGATATTGGTCGCAAGTCCCTTGATGAAATAGCCAAATTTATTGAATAGGACATAGGTTTTGCAAGCTTCCACCATAACTCTTATCACTCTTGTTTTGTATCAACTTGCTTTGTTAGGCATTGGCTTTTGGGCAAAAAGTCGTACCCATTCAATGGCAGACTTTTTTCTCGGTGGACGAACACTCGGGCCATGGGTTAGTGCGCTTTCTTATTCTGCATCTTCCTCATCAGCATGGGTTTTATTAGGGCTTTCAGGTTTCTTCTACATTACCGGGACAATGGCTTTATGGATATTACCCGGAGTATGGCTGGGTTATGTAGTGGTATGGCTGGTAATAGGGCCGGTATTACGACAAGCTTCCGAGAAGTATGACCTAATAACGCTAACCGATTTTTTGGTGTTGGGGGTTTCTGGAAAGTTAAAGTCCGTCATTCAAATAATAGCTGCTTTGTTAATCCTGTTTTGCTTTTCATTGTATGTTGCCAGTCAATTTCAAGGCGCCGGCAAAGCGTTTTCTTCTGCATTTGATTTGTCGATGACGACTGCAGTCATGATCGGCGCGGGCGTGGTATTGCTCTACACATGGGTAGGAGGTTTCTGGGCAGTAAGCGTAACCGATGCCATGCAAGCAGGGTTTATGGTAATTGTCGCATTGATATTGGCAATATTGGCGGTCATTGAACTGGGGTCCCCCATAGCGGTTTTTACTGCCGCCACAGGAAGTGAAACTACTATGCCAGCAGCGGGCATTGCCACTATCGGTTTTGTTCTTGGCTGTTTGGGAATTGGTATCGGACCATTGGGACAACCGCAATTACTAACCAGATTGATGGCTTTGCGTTCAGTGGCAGACATTCGTTCAGGCTTTACCATTGCCATCACTTGGTCAGTTGTTATTTTCTCGTCCATGGCTGTTTTAGGACTTAGCGCCCGCTCATTGCTTGGCACAGATACCGCGCCGGAAACAGTGTTCTTTGCACTTAGCCAATCTCTATTACCAGCAGCTTTGGCCGGTATTGTTCTTGCCGCAGTATTATCCGCGATCATGTCCACCGCAGATAGCCTGTTACTGGCCGCTGGTTCTGCTGCTGCCCATGATATGGGTTTGGCCAGAAGGTTTGCCGGCAAGGAATTGTTGATCTCGCAAATGGTAACTTTAGCTGTTAGTGTCATAGCAGTGGTGTTGACGTTAATGGTTCCGGCATCAATTTTTTCACGTGTATTGTTTGCATGGTCAGCAATGGGAGCCGCTTTTGGACCAGTGGTGCTACTACGAGCCTTGAACCGGCCACCAAGTGGCATTGGGGTTTTACTTTCAATGTTGACCGGGTTCTTTCTAACCATTTGGTTCTATCTGCTGCCCAATGCTCCAGGAGATGTGCTAGAGCGAGTAGCCCCATTTGTTATTGCTTTTTTATTGGCGTTTTTTCTTAGACAACGGGATTAAACCTTTAAAATCTCATTTTGGGTTACAACAAAGCTATATTCTGTTTTCGCGCTCCAGTTTATCTGCCGAACATCAGAGGTGCTAATAAAGTCAGCCAACACCTCATCTGGTTTGACCAACATCCGAATATAGCCTGTGTATTTAGTATCGTGCAGTAGCAAATCCGGGTTCTTCTTCTCGGTCAGCTCCCCAAAGTTAACTCCCGGTGCGGAAACATAAGCAAAGTTACCGGGGCTAGAAACCCCGGAGGTTCCAAGCTCTGTTCCAATGCGATTTCCTTTTCTATCTTTAAGATCTGCGGCCATAAAATCATGAGTATCACCAGTGACTACCAACAAGTTAGCTCCGGCTTCTTTAGCTTTATTATAGAAGCGTTCTCTTGCTGCCGGATAACCGTCCCAACTATCAAGGTTTAATAACGGGTTTAACCGCGAGCGCTGGAAATATTGGTAATATAAAGGCTCGCTACGTTTGACGATCCATTTCAACCAAGCGGGCAGCGTCTTCATATAATCCGGTGAGCGGATCTCTGCAAACAAGGTTTGATTACCGATAATTTGCCATTTTTGCCCGCCAGCTACCGAAGTTTGCAAAGCATTTGCCACAAATTCGGATTGCTTGTCACCAAGCATTCTACGGGTTTCATCACCAAGCACTTCTTGCTCAAAAACCCGTAACTTTTCCTGTACTTGGTTATCATTTGGATCTGCATCATTAGGAACCGGAAACTGATCAAAGGTAATTGGCTCGGAACGCCCGGAAAGTCTGGTTTCCAGCATGGTTAAGCTGGCCAGATTGCCAAAATCAAACCGGCGGTAATTGGCGGTAAGAGGCAAGCCATTTTGCGGCTCTCTGGTTGGTGTCCAATCGTAAAACGCCTTTAACGAAGCTGATTCTCTAGCAGCCCACGGGCCTTGGGTGCTGGCATCATGATTTTGCGCCCCGCCCTTCCAACTATCATTAGCGCTTTCATGATCGTCCCAGGTCAATATCCAAGGCGCGACGGCATGAGCGGCCTGCAGATCAGTATCACGATGATATTGCGCGTATCTTTTGGCATAATCATCATAACTTACACATTCATGTTTTGGCTCGGGAACTCGCCTTAATTCTTCTGCAAATTCAGTAGCATAACCCCCAAGTCCATATTCATAAATATAATCACCAAGCGCCAGAACCACATCAACTGGATCGGCAGTGGCCAAATGGGCGTAGGAATGAAAATAACCAGCCGGATGATTAGAGCATGAGACAACAGCTATGGATATTTGATCCACATTTCCAACTGGCAGGGTTTTGGTTCTACCGGTCATCGAAATGTTTTCACCGCGAATAAAGCGATAATAATATTCAGTTGCCGGTTTTAGTCCGTAGACATCTACTTTCACCGGTACAATTTTTCCGCCTGCGACTGCGCTTTCTGCTGATTTTACCACGAAAGCGAATTCCGGGTCAGTTGCAATTTCCCAACGAAGACTTCCGCCGCCTTTTGTGATGCACGTCCACAATATCACCTGATCCGATAGTGGATCACCAGAGGCAATACCATGCTGGAATGAACCGTTTACCGGCACATTTGAGCGGGCTTCAATTTTTGGTGCACAGCTAGCAGCTCCACCAAGAACCCCAAGCCCGCCAGCACTTAACGCTGCCCTTCGTGTCCAGCCCTTATTAGTATCATTTTTCATTTCATAAGCCCTAAAACGTTGCCTTTATGCCAATCTGCGCTTAAGCCAAGCAGATGACAATTGAAAATCCACAATTACGACAACTTAGCGTGCTTGAAAATGCTGATGGCGAGCGCGTTGATCGCTATTTAGCCAGTCAGTGGCCGGATCTGTCACGAGTTCGCATACAGGCAATGTTGGCCGAGGGTAGGTTATGTCTTGGTGACAAACCGTTACTTAGCGCCAAAACCAAAGTCCGGTTCAAAGATTGTTTTACTTTGGACATTCCACCGCCGGTTTCTGCCGATCCCGAACCACAAGACATACCGCTGGATATCTTGTTCGAAGACGAGCATTTAATTGTTCTGATCAAGCCCGCCGGCCTCACCGTGCACCCTGCCGCCGGTAATTGGAGCGGCACATTGGTCAATGCCTTATTGTTTCATTGCGCTGGATCATTATCGGGAATTGGCGGGGTCGAGCGTCCGGGCATCGTCCATCGTCTCGACAAAGACACTTCCGGAGTAATGGTAGTTGCCAAATCAGATGCTGCCCACAAAGGGCTATCGGAACAGTTTGCTGCCCACACAGTAGAGCGGGCTTATTTAGCTTTGACCCGTGGCGCGCCTCTGCCCAGAGAGGGCAAAATAGAAACCCGTATTGCCAGATCACCTCATGACCGCAAGAAACAAGCAGTAGTGCGCAACCCTGACAGCCAGCTTGGTCGCCACGCCATTACCAATTACCAATGTCTGTCACACTATGGACAGCAAAAGGGGCAACCGGTCGGAACGCCAGCAGCATCATTGGTAGAATGCCGCCTAGAAACCGGTCGCACCCATCAAATACGGGTGCATCTGGCGCATATTGGCTGTCCGGTACTTGATGATGCGGTTTATGGCAAACATCGCGGCAATCGTAAATTGCGCCACAAGGACGGAACCAGCGCACCGTTTATTGGCCGCCAAGCTTTGCACGCCAGACTATTAGGTTTCGAGCACCCGGTAACCGGCGAGTACTTAAGTTTTGAAGCAGACCTGCCAAGCGACATGCAAGGACTGCTAAATTTCATCAAGGCCTTGTAAAATAATTGAAAACTGTCGGGTAAAAAACCTATTGGCAGTTTTTCAATGTTTTCCCTATGGAGAGATTGTTAAAAGGCTCGACGCAAAAGGTTCGTTGTTGGCGCAACCATTCGTAACAATCATCTAACAAACCCACGTTTTATTGAGTTTAGAACGTATTCACCATGTCAAAGATCCGCAAACAGGTAGTTTATGACCTGCTGCATGACCATTATAGCAAGTGTGGATATTGGGGGTATTCTTGAAACTTATCCCCGCCTGTTGATTGCTAACAAGGGTGAATAAGGGTGTAATCTTTGCTAAATAACCCTCACTTAAAGTCACACCTTTGCCATTAGGTGCAAAACAAGG